>JAFMDE010000105.1 GCA_017857425.1 Akkermansiaceae bacterium | reverse complement strand
GAGCTTTCTGCGGTTGTTGGGTCTTGTGATGAAGCTTGCTCACTATCGTTGCGTTTGTTGCATGATAGTGTCAGCAGACTGAGCGTGAGTGCCAAAAGTAGTGTGCTACTTTTCATGATAATTAGGGCTTTTGCTGTGCTGCTTTTTCTAGGCGTTTTTCAAGGTTTTCGGGTAGGCCGTAGCTGGGCAGTTCTTCGAGGAAGGTTTTCCAGTCTTTGTCCATGCCGGTGCCGAGGTAGGCGTTGAGGCGGGTGGCGACGGTGGAGTCTGCTAGAGACTTGGCGTCTGGATAGGTGGCACTGAGGAAGTCGCGGATGTCAGACTGCCTGGTGAGGTAGTATTTCTGATGGTAGCCTTCGGCGTAGGTGAACTCAGCAACGGGTAGGATGTGGGTTTTGACCTTGCTGGGGTCGATGCCGAGGCGCTTGGCCTGTGCTTCGAGGGAAGCTGTGGCGGTTTTGTGCTGCTCGTCATTTTGGTAGAAGACGGCATTCATGTATTGGCGTGAGCTGTTGTTGCGCTGACAACGGTGTGCGTTCCAGAAGTGGCCAAGTAGGTCGTTGTAGCTGATGAGCTGAGGGTCGTAATCAATAGAGATAGCCTCGGTATGGTCTCCCATGGAGTAGTAGGTTGGTTTTTCCTTACTGCCGCCAGCATAGCCGACACGTGTGCGTAATACGCCTTTTAGACTTCCGAACTCGGAGTCAGGTCCCCAAAATCATCCGATGCCGAAGGTGGCTGTCTCGTAGGAGAGCTTGGAGGTCTCTTTGTCGAGCGGTAGGTTTTGTGCGTTGACGTTTCCGTCTTCTGTCACGAGTTGTTCGTTGGCGATGGTTTTGTGTCCGATCATGGTTGTGATGATGGTGCTGATAATAAAAAAGAATTTGCGCATAAAAGATTGAGTGGTGATGAGACTTTATGCAGTGAGCGGTAAGAAGGTAGAGAAGAGCCAGAAAAGGATAAGGGCTGCGGGCATGGTGCCGAATGCGGAGGCGCCCCATAGGTAGCATCTTTTCGGGGGCCACTTGGTGCCATAGCGAAGTGCTACGATGATGATGAGTGCTGCCAATATGGAGAATACCAAGGGGTAGAGCCAGAGCCAGCCAGAGGAGTCTCCAGTTGACCTTTGTGAGCTCATTGCTGCGGCGTAGCCTAGAGCGCTCATGTAGGCTGCTGAAGCCAAGAGCAGAAAGACTCCTGATAGGTAGAACATGCCGCCAACCAATTTGCGCAGGCCCATGGTGGTGTTACTGACACAGAAGGTGACGATGCCAGCGGCGAATAGAACAAGGAAGGCGATGGCGAGCAGGCCAAGGCCAAGGAGTCCGATGATGACAAACTGGAAGAGCCCAGCTCCGAGTGCCACACAGATGAGGCCGATTGCGAATAAGATGGTGGCGGTCTTCATCGTTGGGATATTTTAACGGTAACAGATTTGTTATCAAGGCAATAAGGCTTAGCTCCCGCGTATGAAGCCAAGCGGGCAGGACTCAGGTGCAGTGCAGCTTCCTGAGCACTGACTGGCCGTAGCTGATGGTGATGATGGCCATGAAGACGTTGATGGCACACATGGCCATCCAGAAGCCTTCGAGGCTAAGTTCAAAAACATGCACGACGAGGCTGAATACAATGATGGGTAGGATGACCTTGCGGGTGAATGATTCCACGAATCCATACATGGGGCGTTTCAGGGCTTGGAGGAAACCAATGTAGACAAAACCTGAGACGTAGGTCCACTGAATGAAGGTGACGATGCGCACGTATCTGGTTCCGACTTCGATGACTTGGGCGTCATCGGTGAATAGGGCGACGAGCGGGGTGGCAAAGGTGAAGAGGAGAACGGAAGCGGTGACGATCATGTAGAGGCCGTATTTAAAACAAAGGCGGACACATTCCCTGACGCGATCAGTCTCACCCGCGCCGTTGTTCTGGCCAACGATGGAGACGATGGCGGCACTGAGGCCAATGGCGGGCAGTAGGGCGATCTGTTCGATCCTGGTGCCGACTCCGAAGGCTGCGACGGCGGCTTCTCCATAGAACTTGAGGAAGTAGGTGATGACAAAAAACCCAAGCGCGATGGACATGAGGTTGAAGCTGGTGGGAATGCCCTGGCGTAATATCTGGCCGTAGATCTTTAGCTTGGGCACGAGGTGGTCAGCGCATCGGCTGGTGACATGGCCTCTGCGCACGACGACCGAGAGCAGGTAGACGGCTCCTAGGCCCTGGATGAGCACGGTGGCCCAGGCGATGCCTTTGATGCCCATGGCGGGGAGTCCAAAACCACCATAAAGGAACCAGGGGTCGAGGATGAGGTTTAAGAAGAATCCGATGATGAGAGTTCTGCTGTAAGTTTTGCTGTCTCCGTGGGCGAGCAGTATGGCGTTACTCATGCTGTTAAGCAGAAAGAAGATGGCACCGATGAACAAAGGGCTGGTGTAGCCCATTGCTAGATCAAGGTATTCGCCACTTGCTCCGAGGATGCGGAAAAGGGACTCTGCTGACCAGAGGCCGATGATGCTGACCACGATGGCCGAGAGGACTCCTAGGGAGAAGACCTGACCTGATAGGGTGGTTTCTTCTTCTTTGTTTTTAGCTCCGATGGCATTGGCGATGAGGGCTGATGCTCCACGGGAGAGACCGCTGCTGATGGCGATGATGATGAAGAAGACGGGGAAGGAGAGCGCCATAGCGGCGAGGGCCTCGGTGGAGATGCGCCCTGCGTAGAAGGAGTCAACGACGTTATACATCGTGTTAAAAAAGAAGCCGATGCTCATCGGTAAGGCAATGCGCCTAATATGGCCTGGGAGAGAGCCTGTGGTCAATGAGGGTGCAGCCATATGCGGAGTAAAGTATGCGCAATGCCCTGGTTTGCAAGACAAGCTAGATCCGATGACGCAGGTGCCCTTGCGAGGCTTCTGCTGGGAGCTTTTTGACGGGGGAATGCCCTTAGAACTTCACGGCGATGCCGGAAGAGAGGGTGATGTCATCCTTGTCCCTGTCTGCCGCTGGGGTGTTATCGAAGCTCCAGCTGGCGGCAATTCTCCATGAAAGATGCTTGGTGAGGTCTGTGTCCAATGCGATATCGGCTACGAGGTTGTAGTCGTCAGTTTCGGAGGGGTTGATGTGGCCGGTGAGGGATTGCTTGAGACTGATGCGCTTGTTGATTTCCCAGACGAATTTTTCTCCGGCTACAATGGAAAAGTAGTCGTCAGTAATTGCGCCGACTTTTTCAAAGGTGTATCCAGGGCCAACTTCGAAGCTCAAGGTCATGTTGTCTTCCTTGATGAAGTAGTGACCAAGGGTAACTGCAGGGGTGATGCGGTAGTCGATGTCGGCAATGTCATCACGGAGGAGGCCTAGTCCCATTCCAAGGTAGGTGCGCTCTGAGAGCAGTTTGTTGAACTGCGTGCGTGTGATGAGTGAGTCAGCGCTGGCTGTGCTGTCTGCCTCGGCGTAGCTGTAGGTTCCTGTGAAGAAGAACTCTCCGGCGTCTCTGCGAAGTGCGGCGTCATAGCTGGCGGTGGTGTTGAGGTTGTCTGAGTTACCATCAGCCATGGAGAGGGTGAGTGCTGCGGTGCTGGTCCAGTCGTCTTGGATTGCTTCGGGCCCGGAGTCAGAGGGGTCTGGGATTTTGCCGTTAGGCGCGTCTTTCTCTGGGTAGCTACCAAGGGCGTAGCGTAGGCCGACGGTGAGTAAGGTGTCGCCTGACTGACGATCGGGGGCAGGGGTGCTATCGTATTGATAGCGAATGGCGGTGCGGATGGCCCAGTGGTCATTGATGGCGGTGTCGATGCCAGCCTCTGCACTCAGTAGGTAGTCGCTGAAGTCGTCTGCGGCTGGGGTGTAGATGCTGGAGAACCAGAGCTTAGAACGCTGTGCAAGCTGTTGCTCGTAGCGGAGTGCAAAGCGCAGGGTCAAGTAGTCGTCGGTGATGTCGGCCTGGTCTTGCCAGACGTAGCCGGGGCCAGCTTCGAAGGAGAGCTTCTGGTCTTTGTTTTTGAGTAGGTAATATCCCGCGACGACTCCAAGATCGATGCGGTAGTCGATATCGGTGATGTCATCAACGAGGTAGGAGGTGTTGGTTCCAAGGTAGGAGCGGTCGTTGAGTAGGTAGCGGTATTCGCCGTAGGCTTTGAAGGAGTCGGTGTTTTTGACGTCGTTGTTCTCTGCGTAGTGCCAGTCAGCGCCGAGCTTAGCTTCGATGTTATCGAACTCGTATGCGCTCAGTAGGTGGAGGTTGTAGCTGAGGTTGTCTGAGTTGCCTTTGGCTAGGGAGACACCAGCCGCAGCTTCGTTTTCCCATGAGCTGGAAGTTTCTGCAGGAAGGGACTGGGGTGAGGCTAGAAGGCTCTGGGCCGAGGCTAGAAGGGCAAGGGTGACTAGGCCAGTGACGGCTGTCTTGAAAGAAAGAGATAATGAGTTCATCGTGTCTATGAGTGTGCTGAGTGAATATGGTCGGGGTAAATGACCACAGGAAGCTCTGTGCTTACGCGATAAAGATCAAGCCACTAATGAGCCTGAGTGCTTGGCTTGTTATTAGTATTGATGATATGCGTCGGAATAATGCGCTCTGATGAGGGAGCCAGACGGAAGTATTACTTTGGAAGATTTTTTCTGTAGTTTCTCCGATGCAATGGCTGTCACCTTGTCTATTCAAGAAACTGCTCCGTCATTCGTCTCGTTTGTTTCACGAAATAGTATAACCTAACGCTCATGAACAAGTTGACCGTTCACACCATTACCATTCTGCGCAGAGCTCTTGGATACGGCTTGCTAGTGACTTTTGTGTCACTGATTTCGATCGCTGTATACGTGCTCAATCAGCGCGCCGACCTCCATCTCTGGCATAAGGTGGACCTTGATGAAGAATTCACAAGGAAATCGGATGTGACTGACTTTGCCGGCTATCTCAATCTTGAACAGCGTCTCTTCGATCAGCTCGAAACAGAGGTCTATGCCAAGACCCCGCCGGGCAATCCGAAGAATATCAATCGCTATCAAAAAGGCAGCATGATGGACCCGACTAGTATGGCTGCGAACTGGAATCGGACTTTCGAGCTCAAGCAAAGCTCCCCGACGGCTGGGGTGCTGCTGATTCATGGAATGTCCGATTCGCCTTATAGCCTCCGTCATCTAGGGAAGAAATTTCATGCATCTGGCGCTGCGGTCATCGGACTGCGCGTCCCTGGCCATGGAACGGCGCCAAGCGGGTTGGTCGAAACTAGCTGGAAGGATATGGCTGCTGCGGTGCGACTGGCGGCAAAGCATCTCAAGCAGACCATTGGCGACAAGCCGCTCTATGTCGTTGGTTATTCAAACGGCGGCGCCCTCGCGGTGATCTACGCTATTGAGACGATCGAAGATCCTTCCCTGCCTCGACCCGATGGCCTGGTGCTGCTCTCTCCCGAAATTGGTGTTTCAAAGGCCGCAGGCTTAGCTGTATGGCAGGGCCGCATCGGCCACTGGCTAGGGCTTGATAAACTCGCATGGAATTCGATTTCGATGGAATACGATCCATTCAAGTATGGATCATTTGCCATTAATGCTGGCGATCAGGCATACCGAATCACTGCTGAAATCGAGAAGCGTCTTGGGAAATTGGCCAAGGCAGAGTCCTTGGGGGAATTCCCAAGAGTGCTCGCGTTTCAGTCTGCGGCCGATGCCACTGTCTCGGCGTCAGCGTTGATCTCTCGCCTCTTTGTCCGGCTGCCCGATCAAGGGCATGAACTGGTGATCTTCGATATCAACCGTGTCGAGATGATCGAGCACTTACTCGGCACGGACCCCGCTGAGCAACTCGCGGTACTGCTCGTTGAGGCTAAGCATGCTTTTTCTCTTACCGTGGTGAGTAATGCCACGGGGAATGGTGACTCGCCATCACGTGATGTCATGATACATCGCCGCAAGGCTGGGCAAACGGACGTATCCACTGAGCTTACAGAAATGGCATGGCCGCTTGAGGTTTTCTCCCTTTCCCATGTGGCTCTTCCTTTTCCAAAAGGCGACCCGCTTTACGGTAATGGCAACGGAGGCGAGATTCCTACACTAGGAAACCGAGCCCTCCGCGGTGAACGAGGCACGCTGCTGATTAGCCCAGGGGAAATGCTCCGCCAGAAGTGGAATCCGTTCTATTCTTGGATGGAAAAACGGAGTCTGGAGTTCATGCGGCTTGCTCCGATCCATGTGTCGGAACCTATTGCGGAGTAATATAGCCACCGGCGATATGGCCTGCGGGGAGTCACGGGGCTGAAAGTTTCAGGCCGCTACTCTGAGCAGCACACAGCATAGAAGAGTCCCGGGGCGTAAAAAAACACGGCAGTGATACTGCCGTGTTTAATAATTGATAGGTGAGTGGTGTTAGCGGCTGACGCGTGTTTTGTTGCCGTTAGAGAGGACTTTGACCCGATCCCCAACACGGAAGTGTTCATGCTGGCTGACTTCTTGAACGACTGAAATGCTGCCGCCATCATCAAGCTTGACTACAATATTGAGGCCAGCTTTTGATCCGGCGCGCTGCTGTACGTTTGAGCCGATTGCTGAACCTAATAAGCCGCCACCGATGGCTCCCAGCGTATTGGCGGTGCTGCCTGAGCCGATGTTGTGGCCAGCGACTGCACCTGCGCCAGCTCCAATGAGGGTTCCGGCCGTCGTGCCGCCTTCGATTTTAACATTTTGGATGGATGTGATCCGGCCCTCTTTCACAGACTGGGCGCGCCCAGCTTCGTATTTGCTATAGGTGTCACCTGTGTTGGATGGAGTGGCGCATGATGCAAACAAAAATGGGCAGGCTGCTGCGAGAAGGAGTGATGATTTAAATGTGATTTTCATAATAGCGTAAATCTAAGGCTGCTGATTGGCTTTGTAAAT
>JAFMDE010000104.1 GCA_017857425.1 Akkermansiaceae bacterium | reverse complement strand
CGGCCGAGGGCTCGCAGGGCAAGGCTAGACCGGCCGAGGGCTCGCAGGGCAAGGCATACACCGAAGAACTCGATACCGGAGCCTCCTTTGAAATGCTTCCCGTCAAGGGTGGCAGTTTCCGCTGGCAGGGAGAACAAGCTGATGACGTCATCGAGGCAACGATCTCTCCTTTTTGGATGGGTAAGCACGAGGTGACTTGGGATGAGTATCAGCCATTTATGATCACCGAACTTCCTCGCGAGAAAGACGGGCAGGTGGTCGATTTTATGCGTGAGACGATTGAGGACGACGGCAAGCTGTTAGCTCGGCCGACGCCTCCATATCACCCGATGACTTACGGTATGCCTCGTGAAGGCCACCCTGCAGTGAGCATGACTCAGCACGCGGCTAATAAGTACTGTCAGTGGTTGAGTTATAAAACAGGCCACTTCTATCGACTTCCTACCGAGGCAGAATGGGAATACGCCTGTCGTGCTGGTTCCACAACGAAGTTCAGCTGGGGTGATGATGCGGCCAAAGCGTCCGAGTATGCCTTGATCGGTGGTGACAGCTCAAGCACCTACGACCTACCGGGCCAAAAGAAACCCAATGCCTGGGGTTTTTATGATATGCACGGCAATGTGCTTGAGTGGACCCTCGACCAGCACGTGGAGAACCGCCTGAAACATTTTGGTAACAAGGCACAGAAGGACCCGTGGGTCATCGCTACCAAGGCATACCCGCATGTCACCAAAGGTGGTTATTGGCAGCAGGATATCGAGGCGAGCTCATCGGCGGCACGTCATCCATCGAGCCCTGATTGGAAGGCTTCTGATCCGCAGAGCCCGAAAAGCCTCTGGTATCATACCGATACTCCCTGGCTGGGTATGAGGGTCGTCAGGCCGGTAAACATTCCTAGTGTGGAAGAAATGTATCGTTGCTGGAACTCAGGAGTCGCTGAAGATGGTGAGATGGCAAAATACCGCTAGGCTGGCAGTCATTGCTGTCACCTTGTGCCTGACATTGCCCGTATGGGTAACGCCGCTTGCCGCTCAAGAACATGAGGTAGCAACTGAGCCCAAGCGCTATACTTTTACCCAGGCCCATTTGGGAACGATTGTTCGTCTGGTTTTTTATAGTGCTGATCGGATTGAAGCAAAGCAGCTCGCTAGGCGATGTTTCGAGCGGGTCATTGAGCTTGATGGTGTATTTTCCGACTACCGTGATGACAGCGAGTTGATGGAGCTCTGTAAGGTGGCACATAAGCGTGCCACCGTGGTCAGTGCTGAAATGTTCACCGTGCTAGCCTGTGCGCAGCAAATTTCAGAGCAGAGCGGCGGAGCTTTTGATGTGACACTCGGTTCCTCCAGTAAGGCATGGCGTGAGAGAAAGCGGGGCGAGGCAGATACGGCCATGCCCGTACGGGAGAGAGGAAGCTACCGAGACATCGTTCTTAACGAGGCGGATCAAACAGTGAGCTTCAACAAAGCGCTGAGCCTTGATCTTGGTGGCATTGCCAAGGGCTACATTGCGGATGAGTTAGCCGAAATTTTAGAAGGTGCCGGGCTTGCTGATTTCGCCGTTTCTGTGGGTGGTGAAATCGTGCTTGCTGGCTCTCCACCGAGTCGTAAAGGCTGGAGCATTGATCTCGAAGGCTCGGGCCAGAAGGTAGTGGCATCGATGGAGCTCAGTCGCGCGGCGCTCTCAAGCTCGGGTGATAGTTATCAGTTTACCGAGATCGAGGGTAAGCGTAGTGCGCATGTGTTAGATCCGGATACGGGCAAAGGAAAACAGGACCAGCTTAACATTACGGTGATCGCGCCGACGGCGATGCAGGCTGACGGCTGGGCAACTGCCCTGCGTGTTATGGGCGTGGATGAAGGTTATGCCCTTGCGGTAAAGACAAACTTGATCGAGGCGTTTTTTACCCCTGCGGCTGGTGCTAGCCTGAAAACGCAGGGATTTCCTTCAGTGAGTTTTCAGGAAGCCAATAAGTAGGCTGATTAGTCCTACTTGAGCGGTAACTTACGCAGCAGGATGTTGCGGAACTCAATCGGCGCTCCCTCGGACTCGAGGCAGAGGTAGCCAGATGCAGGTGAGATCTGGTCACCACCGGAAACCTCGTGGCCGTTGACCCATAAGCGCACGACACCTTTCTCCGCACGGATGTAGTAGTGGTTCCACTGGTTCAGACCTTTGCTGTGGTTGGCACTCGGGAAGCTGCGTCTGCCATCGGGTGAAACAGGAGGGAAGGGGCGCATCTTGGTATCCTTGCCAACTGGGAAAACATCACCGTGGCAGGTGAACCAGTTCGCCTTACGCTTACCGTCTTTTTCATAGTTTTCCTTATAGCCATGATCGAGAACCTGAGCCTCGATGCCTCTGGGGAGACGTCCTTTGCCGGCGCTTAGTTCATCTAGGCTTTCTTTGGTGGCCCAGATAAAGATACCGGAGTTGCCGGCGTGTTGTTTGTGCTTCCACTCACAGAGCAGTTCAAAATCAACGAGCGGCTCATGCGAGCTGATCACTCCGACGGGTTTGCCGGTGCAGAAAGCGTGGCCTCCTTCCCAGCGCCAGGTGTCTTCCTTGCAGTTCACATTTTGGAAGTCCTTGCCGGTGAGTTGCACCCAGCCGTCTTCTTTGCCGGTCGGTGGTGTCTGGGTGACTTTTTTGACGGGGGCTTGAGTAGTGGGCTCGGCTTTGGCCGTATTGATGGTGAAGAGTAAGCTTATGCTGAGAGCAAGCGCGGAGGAGTTCAGGATAAGAAGATGTTTCATGATAGAAAGTAGCTGGTGAGTTAGGTTGTTTTGAACGGGGCCTTGTTGCCTTAAAGAGAAAAGATGCTCGCCGTTGATCTATAAGCTATCAAACGCTAAGGGATAGCGTCTTGTAGGAATCCAGCACGGCGGTGTAGATACTGGCAGCATAGCCGCTTTTTAAGGTGCAGGGACTGTTTTAATCGCGTTTTTGATCAGGGCGGGTTTGTCCGTAGTGATCGAAGCCGTGCCCCATTGGCTGAAGCGCGTGGCAATGGCCGGGTCATTGACGGTCCAAACATGGTGCATAATCTCTGCCTCATTGACTTTGTTGATCAGAGCCAAGTTGATATTTTGGTGGGAGGAGCTGAAGCCATTAGCGTGAATGTCCTCGAGGGTTTTGCAGATCGTCTCGTGGGTAGGTGTGACCTTTCCTGACTTGTCTTTTTTAAGATTACAGAGCCAGGAAGTTTGTAGATGGGGTGCGTGTTGTTTGATGGCTTTGAGAACACCAGCCTTAAAACAAATGATGACAATCTGATTCTTTGTCAGGGTGCTTGCCTCGATCTCGCGTAGCAGGGGGGTGACAATTTCCTCACCGCACTTGATCTCGATGTAGATTTTTTTACCATCTGGGACGGTAGCAAGGACTTCCGCGATGGTAGGGATGCGCGTGCCTTTGTATTGCTCGCCTTTCCATGAGCCGACATCGAGTTGGCGCAGTTTTGAGAGCGGGGTGTTTTTGACGAGGAGTTTTTTGCCGGTGATGCGCTTGGTGTCCTTATCGTGAAAGCAGACAATGTGTCCGTCCTTGGTAAGCAGGAAATCAGCCTCAATGCCGTCGGCTTGTTGTTCCCAGGCGAGCTCGAAAGCGGGAATGGTATTCTCAGGTGCGCTAGCGGAGGAGCCCCGGTGGGCGATAATCAGTGGCTCTGCAAAGCAAAGTGCAGCCGGAACGAGAAGAAGCAGAGAAGTGATCCAAGCTGGTTTCATGACCCACAAAAAATGGCGCACGGTTGACATCAACGCAAGTGCAACCTTGCGGTGCCGTCATGGGTGGGCTTTGGCCGGATGTCCGCGCTGTAGTTACCCCAGCGCAGATGGTAGTCGAGGCGGTCGAGGTGGTAGAGGTAATACTTGGTGTCGCGGTATTGGCCGTAGCGGGCGGAGGTGTTTTTGCCGTCGCCATGGATGGTCAGAGCGAGCTTGGCATCCTCATCGGTGAGGGTGTAGTGGGTCAGGGCTTGCTTGGCGGCGATGGCCTCGAAGGTGAGTAGCTTACCTGCTGGTGGATCCCAGCCCATGAAGTAGAAGTCCCAGTTGTCCTTGTGCCACGGCTGGGTCGGCTTCTCTGCCCAGGTAGCGCGTGCCTCGGAAAACAGGGGGATACTGCCAGTAGAGGCCCCGATGTGGCCTAGCGGGTAGCTACTCCAGTAGGCCTCTTTATCCCAGCTGAGCTGGTCGAACTGATCGCTGGTCTGGAACTTGATGCCGACTTCCAGATCAAGCGGGCCTTGCCTGGAGACCTTGCCCTCCGGCTCTGGTAATGGAGGGATGTCCTCGAAGAAGTATTTCACATCGAAACGCCCTTGCTTGCCAAAAGTGAATACATAGTGGACATCCATTTCAGCGAATGTTCCACGCACGTTGATTTTGGTCGCGTTTTCGTCACGATTGACGTGCATCTTGGTAAACTGCCAAGCGTCAATGTCCGGGCTTTCGTAGAGGTCCGATCCCATGGTCCAGCTTGGTTTGCTGCCAACCTCGGGGTTGATGCCTTTGATCATGTATTCCTCTTGCTTGAAGATGTGAGGGAAGGGGCCGACCAGAGGAATGGTTTGTCCGCCTTTGGCGATGCTTTTCATCAGCCCCGTGGTTTTATCCATGCGGTATTGCACACCATCTCCCTGGATGACGAATTCATTTCCTTCCGTGGAGACGGTGGGCATGCCCTGGATTTCCGGGGTGAGAGGAGCGGGCTTGGTTCCCAGCGAGATCTTGTAGTGGTCGATGACCTGCCCGGCGCTGTCGAGGAATGACAGGCCTATTTCCGTGCCTGTTTTCCAGTCGTCTGCGGGGAGCTTGATATGGCCTTTTTGGTGTGGCTCGATAGCAGGGAGGGCGGGCTCTGAGGTTTTGCCATTATAGGAGACGAGGAGTTTGACTTCGTTCAGAGAGGTGTGGTCAAAGCGGTTGTAAACAGGCAGGGTGATGGGCTCGTTGGGCACGACTTCCTTGAGCTGGGTTTGGAGTAGGCGGATCGGGCTGTAGGCCTTTTTCACATTCCAGAACTCAGGTTTGTGGCGGCGCCACTCATCAATAATTCCCCAGCGGGCAGTACCGGTGATGTTGCTTTTTTTACCGGTGACGACTTGTTTGGCCTTGGCGGGTGGCAGCATGCGCATCGCGCCCTGGGTCGGGATCTTGGTGGGGTCTTCGACGATGGTCATGTCATCGACAAAGTTCCAGATGGCGGCTCCCACACTGCTGTCAGCGGGGAAGAGGTTAGCCCATGCCTTGTCAATGCTGCGTCCCCAGTAGTCGCGGGAGTTGGTGTCGTGCAGCCAGAGTTGCGCGGTATGGCCAAGCACATGCATCCATTCGTCGTAGATGGTGGGTAGAGGGTTTTGAGTGAAGTCTGCATCCCATTCCGGATAATGACCGCTGAGGACATCGTAGCTGTTGTGCTCCTTGTCCTTTTTTACCTGATAGGATGCAATCACGGGACGGGATGGGTCCTGCTGATGCGCGTAGTCATAGGAGGCCTGGAAGTTGGCACCATAGACGCTTTCGTTACAAATCGACCAGAGGATGACGGAGGGGTGGCTGCCGTAGTTGAGCAGGGTTTCGCGCAGTTGGTTGGTGAAGAGTTTTTCATACTGCGGGTCATCGTTCATGCCGACCGAGGGGCGGTTGGCTTTACCACAATCTAGCACGGCGGTTTCCAGGGTGACATAGAGGCCAAGCTGATCGCACTGCTCGATGAAGCCGTTACCGGGAGGGTAGTGGGAGGTGCGCACGAAGTTCATGTTAGCCTCCTTGAATAGCTCGGCATCGCGCTTGTCGATAGCGAGCTCAGGGACAAAACCCTTGAGTGGGTTGACCAGGTGGCGGTTGGCGCCGCGGAGTTTCACCACCTTGCCATTGATCAGCATGTTTTTCTTTTCATCAAAGCGAATGTCACGGAAACCGATCTGCTTGGAGTAGGTGGCAGTGGCTTGGCCGTGGGTAGTGCTGGTGACTTGCAAGCGGTAGAGCACAGGTTTCTCTGCAGTCCAGGTGCGGGGCTCAGTGACCGGGGCAGTGAAGGTGACTTGCTTTTCACCCAAGGCACAGGAGTTCGGCGAGAGCGGGATTTCTTTTCCGCTAGGATCAAAGAGCTTGAAGGTGGCGACACCCTCGGTATGCGGGGTTGCAACTTGACCGATGATGGTGAGCTGTGCTGTTTTGCCATCTTCTGAGAAAGGAGAAGAGACGATGGGGAACTCAAAGAAGGTCTTCGGCCGTGCCTGCAGGGAGACACTGCGCACCAGACCACCAATGGGGCGCAGGCGCTTGCCGTTGAAGGCGATGTCCTTGGATTTATCGGTTAGTTCAAGAGAGATCCAGGCATCCTCACCCGGCTTGACCACGGAAGTAATATCACATTCCCACGGGGTCCAGCCGCCCTGGTGGTCGCGGATGAATTGGCCATTGACCCAGACGCGGGTGTAGTCGTGAGCACCTTCAAAACGGAGCCGGATCTGCTGGCCGGCGAAGTCTGCCGGAATGGAAATTTTTTTCTTATATGCGAAGGGGAGGTCTTCTTTGATAGCATGACCTTCACGGAAAACGTCCCCGGGAACGGGCATGGTTTTCCAGCCTGTTGGTTCATCTTGTTCTTGCCAGAACTCAGCTGGGGCGGGCAGTTGAAAATGCCAGGTTCCATCCAGTGAGACATCCGCGTTTGCCACACCTTCGAGCTTGTCGAGAGGGGAGGCCTGGCAGAGAAGTGTGAGCAGTGAAAAGTGAAGAGTGAAAAGGGGGATGCGAAGCCAGTAGGAGGTCTTTGTGTGCATTATCTTATTGTTGTTAGGAGGGGTTACTTGAGCAGCAGCTTGTCGACAAACTCCTGGCGGCTGATCGTCACTACAGGACGGCCTTCATCTTTTTCCCAATACTTGAGGTGGCACTCGACACCGATTTTCTGGCAGG
>JAFMDE010000011.1 GCA_017857425.1 Akkermansiaceae bacterium | reverse complement strand
ACCCCGCTTGTTAAACTGAATAATGTCACCAAAGGTTTGGAGGCGGAAATCTTGGTGAAGGCCGAGTTTTTCAACCCTCTGTTCAGTGTGAAGGACCGCATCGGTCGTTCGATGGTGGAGGCTGCTGAAAAAGACGGTCAGCTTAAGCCTGGTGGCACTATTATTGAGCCAACTTCTGGCAATACCGGTATTGCCTTGGCATTTGTGGCACGAGCAAAGGGATACCGCTGTATTCTGACAATGCCTGAGACGATGTCTCTGGAGCGTCGTGTGTTATTACGCATGCTGGGAGCTGAGATTGTTCTTACTCCTGGGCCAAAAGGAATGGGCGGTGCGATCGCCAAGGCCAAGCAGCTTCTTGAGGAGGCGGGTGAAGGTGCCTTTGGACCAAGTCAATTTGACAATCCAGCCAACCCTGAAGCTCACCGTCAGACGACGGCTGAGGAAATTTGGTCTGCTACGGATGGTAAGATTCATGCTTTTGTGGCGGGTGTGGGAACAGGGGGGACCATTACCGGTGTCGCTGAAGTTCTAAAACCAAGGTCTGGCATGCGTGTGGTAGCCGTTGAGCCAGCTGCAAGCCCAGTGATCTCTGGCGGTCAGCCCGGGCCACAT
Source organism: Akkermansiaceae bacterium (assembly GCA_017857425.1). GTDB lineage: Bacteria > Verrucomicrobiota > Verrucomicrobiia > Verrucomicrobiales > Akkermansiaceae > Oceaniferula. The sequence continues at coordinate 29,949 of JAFMDE010000011.1, read as the reverse complement.
AAGATCCAAGGTATCGGTGCGGGCTTTATCCCCGGCAACCTCAATGTTGATGTGATTGACGAAACGATTTGTGTAACCAATGAAGACGCCTTTGAGACAGCACAAGCTGTTGCTCAGAATGAGGGCATGCCTGTTGGTATTTCCAGTGGTGCCAATATCTGGGCAGCCATTCAGTTGGCGAAGCGCCCTGAGTTCAAAGGTAAGCGCATTGTCACTGTGGCCTGTAGCTCAACGGAGCGTTATTTGAGCACGCCTCTTGCCGAGCATATTAGGCAAGAAGTGAGCCAGTTGCCTGTTTCTGATATTTAATCGGTATCTACACACCGGCCTCATGGATAAGCAGGAGATCAAAAATGTCATCCTGGAGATGGGTGCTAGGGCACGTGCAGCTGCACATGCTCTGACCATTCTCAGTGCTGACAAGAAAAATGAGATTTTGCGTGCTATGGCGGCTTCCATGCGTGAGCAGGAGGCGGCTATTCTGGAGGCGAATGCTCAAGACATCGCCGCTGGTGAGTCCAATGGTTTAAATGCTGCAATGCTGGATAGGCTGCGCCTGAACCATGATCGGATCGAGGCCATTGCTACCGGTATTGAGGAGGTCGCGGCACTCGCTGACCCTGTGGGGGAGGTGCTGACGGAGTGGACACGTCCTAATGATGTTCATTTTGAGCAAATACGTGTTCCTATTGGTGTGATTGGAATCATTTACGAAAGCCGCCCTAATGTAACCAGTGATGCAGCTGTGCTGTGTCTCAAGTCCGGAAATGCGACGATTCTCCGCGGTGGATCTGAGGCGATTCATTCAAATAAGGCGATCGCCGCTGCACTGCAGTCTGGTGGTGAGAAGGCGGGCCTGCCTGCCAATGCGATTCAGTTAATCCCGTTTACCGATCGAGAAAGTGTCAGTGTGATGGCCTCTATGGACCAGTGGCTGGACGTGATCATTCCTAGGGGTGGTAAAGGGCTTATTGAGACCGTGGTGTCTCTTGCCCGCATGCCGGTGATCAAGCACTACGATGGGATTTGCCACACTTATATAGATAAGCATGCTGAGATGGCGATGGCGGTGGCTATTGCCGATGATGCTAAGACCCATAAGCCGGGTGTGTGTAATGCCCTCGAGACTCTGCTCGTTCATCGAGATATTGCGGCTGATTTCCTGCCTCAAATAGCTGAGGTTTACAAAAGCAAGGGGGTTGAGATGCGCGGTGATGAGTCGGTAATAGAGATTCTCGGTAGTGATGCGCTTGCTGCCACCGAAGAGGACTGGGATACCGAGTATCTTGATCTTATTATCTCGATTAAAGTGGTCGATTCAATGGCTGAGGCAGTGGAGCATATCAATACACATAGCTCACGTCACAGTGATTGCATTGTCACATCAGATGGAGATCGTGCGCAGCTATTCATGACACAAGTCGATAGCGCTTGTGTCTTTCACAACGTGTCCACTCGATTCAGTGATGGAGGCGAGTTTGGCTTTGGCGCTGAAATCGGCATATCTACCGATAAGCTACATGCTCGTGGGCCGATGGCGCTGCGTGAACTCACGTCTTATCAATACCGGATCAGAGGTGACGGTCAGATCAGGTCTAAAAACGCTACGACCTGAGCCTTGCTGCTCTCTTGAGGCCTACTTGAGGCCATGATGCCTTCTGCGAGGGTGCTTGACCTTGACGGCGGGAATCGTCTAGTCAGGGAAGACAATCGCTCTGTTTTGGTGGATGATGGTCCGGTCATTAACGTGTAGACGAATGCCTCGTGCTAGGGCGTCTCTCTCACAATCACGTCCGAGACGCATCAAGTCCTTCGGTTTATGGAAGTGTTGCACGCGTTCGACTTCTTGTTCGATGATGGGGCCGCCATCGAGCTCAGAAGTAACGTAATGACATGTTGCTCCGATGAGTTTAACACCTCGCTCATGCGCTTGCCTGTATGGGTTGGCACCAATGAACGCGGGTAGGAAAGAATGGTGGATATTGATGATTTTACCGGTGTATTCATCACAGAACCAATTGGGTAAAATTTGCATGAAGCGAGCAAGCACGGTGAGTTCAACGTTTTCATCGCTGAGGATTTTTTTGATTTCCTGGAAGCCTTTTTCCCTGTGGTCACCATCAAGATTGATGTGGTGGAAGGGGATGCCAGCCTGCTCGGCGATCTTTTGACAGTTGTCTCGGTTGCCGATCACTGAGGTGATTTTGATCGGCATTTCGCCAAGTTTTGTTCTCCAGAGGATTTCGTTAAGGCAATGATCTGTTTTAGTCACCAGGACGGCTGTGCGCATTTGATAGGGCATCTCCCGGAAGTGCCATGATGCGGATAGTGATTGCCCCAATGGCTTGAAGCCGGATATGAAGTCTTCGAGGCTGACGTTCAAATCACTGGTATCAATCTCGACACGGGCGAAAAACTTGCTGTGTTCGTCGTCTGTGAATTGTGAGAACTCACATAAGTTGGCTTCGTGATCGGCAACGTATGATGCGATTTTTGCTACGATCCCATGTTGGTCTGGGCAGTCGATTTTTAATATGAGTCCTTGCATGTCAAATGGTGTAAATCAGCTGAGAGTGATTATTGCTAATAATGCCTGTAATACGAGGTGAAATACGAGGCGAGATAAAGGGGGGCTTGTGTGTTACCAGCGTCCGATGATGGCAGAATAGGTGAGGATGGACTTTTCACCTTCTTTGACCAGTGAATTGCCGATGGAGGCTGAGGGCAATGTGGCTCCTAGAAAAGGGCTGTCGGTAAAGCTTGCCGTATCCGTGTGGATGGTGCCTTCGCGAATGTATCCTCCGTATGGGTCAACATACTTTATTTTATAAGAGTCGGCGTTGCTCTCTATGCTTTTGGAGGTTTCAATAATAACGATGAAGTGAGCGCTGATAGGCCACCAGGACTTGGACTTGAGCTCTTTGCTGTTACGATAAGCGTAGCGGCGTATGCATATGATGGGGGGCAGGCCTTTTTTCAGCGATTTGGTGATTCGTTCGTGGCTGTGCTTTAGCAAGTCTGTGGGCTGTTCGCTCTTTTTACGCGTGAGTATTTCATACTTCACTTTCGGCAGCCAATGGTAACTGCACATTTCATTGGCGATGTCATGAAGGTCTACAAGGTTGATGCCTTGTTGTTGATTCCAACGTTGCACACCCTTGATGTGTTTTGATTGGGTAAGGCCCCATTTAGAAATCACGTAGTCTATGCGGGATTTGCTGTCATCTCCGGGAATGGCATTGTAAGGTCTTTGCCATTTTTCCGAGCCGTAATGAAAGGCATTAAGTAGTGCTGCGGGGCCGCAAGCATTTCCATATGCTCTGCGCTGGTTAGTAGGAGAGGCGTCTTGGTTGGCAGCGCTGATGAGTTCTTCCCCGCACAGCATGGTGTGCATGGCGAAGAGTAGCAGTAGAGAAGTCCAAGGTAGCATTATTTTATCCAGTAAGGGTGGAGCGCTTAAATGTAGAACATCGGGGTTTGGGTGGTCAATGAATCTAATGTAATGGAGCTGAGCTCTTTGATGAGAGATTCGTGAATTTGGTTCCACGCATCGTGGATGGCGCGTCCAGATTCTCCTTCGCCAGGAACGTGGTTACTCAACATGCCTGGATCCGCAGCTTTGGTGATATCAAGCAGGTTGATTTCCCTGGGATCGCGAGCTAGCAGGTAGCCGCCTGTTTTGCCTCTTTTGCTAATAATAAGATCACCGCGCTTGAGGTCATTGAGAATTTGGACTAGAAAGTTTGCAGAAACCGCTTCACGCTGCGCTATGTCGTCAAGTTGTATGAGAGTTTGCCCGTCATGATGTTGTGCAAGCTGAACCATTGCACGACAGGCATACTCAAGTTTCTGTGAAATACGCATAAGGACAATGGAACATAAAATAGAAAATAATACCAGCGCCAAGCCAGTGAACATTTGTCATGGATCGCTTCTGGGAAGCATTGATCTCGATGGTATTTGGTCACAGATACATGGTGCCGCCGTAGAAATGGCGGAGCATGAGTCTCATTTGAAGCATATGCTCGATGATGTGGTTATTAGCCGCAATAACCTGGCTGAGAGCTTGGCTGTTCGCCTTGCGCGCAGGTTGTCCCGAGAGGATATGCAGCGTGCTGAACTTGAGCCGTTATTTGGTGACATCTTTACTGCTAATGAAGCCATTGTGCGCAGTGTGGCACGTGACATGACGGCAATCGTAGATCGTGATCCGGCTTGCTCATCGGCACTTGAGCCATTGCTCTTTTACAAGGGGTTTTTGGCAATTTCAGCTTACCGGGTGGCGCATAGCTTATGGTCAGAGGGTCGTCGATCCCTAGCACTTTACCTGCAGAGCATCGTCAGTGAAACCTTTGCTGTGGATATTCATCCAGCTGCTCAGATTGGCTGCGCTATTCTTCTCGACCACGCAACCAGTGTCGTCATCGGTGAAACTTCCATCGTGGAAGATAATGTATCGATTCTCCATGAAGTGACTTTGGGCGGCACGGGTAAAATGACTGGTGATCGTCATCCGATCATAAGATCGGGGGTATTGATAGGCGCCGGAGCAAAAATTCTCGGTCGTGTCGAAATCGGTGAATGCGCCAAGATCGGTGCGGGTAGTGTGGTGCTTGATGATGTGGCACCCCACAAGACGGTAGCGGGTGTTCCTGCTGTCCTCATAGGTAAGCGTACGGTAGGCAGCCCTGCCATGGATATGGATCAGAAGCTTTACGAGGGTAATGCTATTTGATCGTATCTGAATCTGACTCCACTGCGACGATGCGCCCTTTACTGAGGTCATAGGGAGTCAGCTCAAGCTTAACCTTGCTGTCAGGTTTTATCTGCTCGTGCAGTGCAATCATGGCTTTGGCTACGTGGCCAACGATGATTTTCCCATTCGGCAGAGCAACCTGATAGATGTTTTCTTTGGGGGAATCAATGACGGTTCCGGTGGTGGTGATGGGAGGGTCGAACATGATTAAGTGATGGGAATAGGGGGGCTGGTAAGGTTTAGTCGATGTTTTGGTCGATGTTTTAGCCGATGTCTTTCCATTTAACAAGAGAGGCGAGGGGGGCAAAGCCATCGTGATGCCAAAACAAGCTGGGCTGTTGGCTTTGGCCTAGTGGGCAAATTCTGTGCGCGGGAAGGTGCTCTAGTGATACTGCGTTCTCTTGAGTGAATGGGTGAATGGCAATGGTAGAGAGATGATCTGCTTCAGGTCCTAGTATTGCGGTGTCTAATTCCGATGGTAGTGGTTTCACATAAACACAGCGGTTGAGGCATGATAACTTAAGTATGGCAGAGCTATCATGGATCACGGTCCAGTTGAGGTTGTCGCTGCTTTCCCAGAGTTTAACTTCTGGGCCATTGGACGAACAGAAACGGGTGCTTTCTCTGAGGTTTCTGATGGTGCCTGCTTCTGAGGCGGTGAGGGTATCAGCAGGGTTGCTTTGGGAAAATTTTTCCATTTCGATGGCGAGTAAATCAGCAAATCGTTCGGAGTCTCCGGCCGCATAGATGGCGTGTAGTGATAAACAGCCGCGCTGATTGTAGAGGGATACGTCACGTGCGGCATGGATTGCGGCAGCTTCGAAGTCATCATAGACAATGCCTATAGAAACTTTATGGCTATGCGGAATGAAGAGTTGCTGGGGTTTTACATGTTGGTGAATAGCTGCGATAGATTCATCCGATCCTATAGCGATAATAACATCGGCCCTCGACCAATCTTGCTGCTCGAGCGAGCTGCGTATTTCAATGAGTTCTCTGAGTGCATCGGGAAAGTGCTCCAGGGCATCTGTGAATTCAGCTAAGCCTGCAGATGGTATTTTAACGACATTGTGAGAGCCGATGAGGAGTCCTCTGATGATGCTTTGGAATGCGGCGTGTGCCGTGTTGCCACTGACGATGTGAAGAATGCATGCTGGTGCAATTGCCTTGCTTTGCAGTGGGCCGTGAGCAAGGAATGCATCCAGGGCCATGTTGCTACCCAGTTCGTTGGTGACCCATGCGTGCAGATCATGCGCGGTGATGTCGCCAGTCCATTGCTGAATCTCATCATGAGAACATGTCTCGGCGATGAGTTGGATGCGTTCTTGGGTAGTGGTCATCTGCTGAGGGTTTCGTCACTTGATCTTGAACAGCCTCTGGGCAGAGCGGTCGGGTCACGGCCAATTAAATTAAAGTAAGGCGCGCTGACTTCAAGGTTAGTCTGGTCCTGGGTCACGAGGTCTTGGGTTGCGAGATCTTGTGTGCGTATTGCCATGACGGAGTGAAGGTTGGCGAGGTCATAAAGAACGAGGTGTCCTAGCTGGCCGGGTTTTGCGTCGGTATTGGTGACGGGGTCAATCACCCGGGTGCGAGTCCAGCTGGGTCCTTGGTGTGCCTGATTGAGACCGCGGCTGTAAAATTGACTGCTGAGCTCAGTCATGGAGTATTCGTTAACGATGCAGTCTGAATGCAGTCCGAGCTTGGTTTCAAAAAGTTGGTAAAGTTCGCTTTTGGTCAGTTGGTGTTGTGTTCCCTTGTAACCTCCGGTTTCCATTGCCCAGCTTCCTGGCGCAAGTGGTAGGGGAGATTCGATTGAGTCAAAGAGGTGCAGGAAGGATAGCGCGGTGCCGAACAGGGCAACGGGTTGATTGTTTTTGGTGGCGTTGATGATCTTTTCCAGATCAAGTGCGCCAGAATCGTCGTTAGCCCAGCAAGACCCTTGAGCGATGTGCTGCGCTATGACGCCCATCATGTGGGACAAGGATGAATGAGGTGATTGCTCAGGATGCGGTATTAAAAAGATAGCGTGGGCAGGTTCTGCTAGCTTGAGCTCATGCCAGGCATTGATGATGGATTGATCATAAAGATCCGTTGAGGCGAAATGATGTTTGCCTTTGGTTTCTGTTGTTGTTCCCGAGGTCAGAAATGTTTTTTGCACATCTGCTATGGGGACGGTGGTAAGGGGGAATGTTTCAGCTTTGAAAGCGTCAGTCGGCAGTGCTGGAATGTCATGCCAGTGGCTGACATGCTCAGGGCTGGTGCCGATAGCATTGCAGAAATTTTGGTAAGGCTTATTTTGCTGATACTGGTGAGTGAAAACCAGCATGGCTAGTGTGTTGAATTCAGTATCGCTGATTGGCTTGCCGTTGATGGCTTGGGCCATTGATTTCTCAATGACTGCGGTTATGGGGGTGTCTGAACTCACGGGAAAAGCGTTGCTGTGTTCACCTTCTTGAGGATGTTGCTTCTATTCAAGTGCTGAATGAAGGGCGAGGCCAATATTTGAGCGTTTTTTACTATTTTCAGGCCAATCTGGGCCATTGATCACACGATTGACACGTAATGATATAGCTAGGACTTGACTTGCTTTGAGTGCGGGTCAAGTATTTGGCTCATTGCTCGCAAGGGCGTCGGTGTCAGGTTGATATCACGTTGTTTTGCGGCGTTACTTAATAAGATTAACTATTTAAATACAATGGATTTATCAAAGAGCATACTCTTGCCACTTGGTGTCGTTCTCATCCTAGGGGCGTGTACCCCTTATCCTTCAAATTACAGGGCGCATGAAGCTAGACCTACACAATTGCAGGTTGAGCAAACCATCACGAGCGAGGAGCAAAGAAGGATTGAGGAAAATCGTCAGCAGCTTGAACAGCAAGCCGCCAACCAACCCGCTGAAGGAGGTCAGTGGACTGAGCCTAATTTAAATAACTCGCTGCCAGTGCAGGCACCGAAATCAAAATATCCTACTGCCTCTGCAGTGCCAGGAAAGCCTGGTTTTGTCTTTAACCCATACACGCACAATATTGTTGATGTGAAGGGAATTGGTTCAGGTAGGTTATGCCGGGACCCAGAGGATGCAGATCCCACTCACAAGTTCAGAGTGCCATAAAGCCTGTTTTAGCTTGCCGGTTTATGAACTTGGAGGTGTCGGTTCTTGCTTTTAAGCCGGCATCTGCCAGTCATTGCTCTGTATGAAACGTATTGCTGTGCTCGGAAGTGGGTTGCTGGGTGGGTCCATTGCCCTCGCTGTGCAATCTCGTCTGCCCTCGGTATCAGTAGCACTTTGGGGTAGGCGCGAACAGGGAATCGTAGACGCCAAGGATCAGGGGATCGACGTGGCGAGTGTCAATCTCGAGGAGGTTGTTAAGGGAGCGGATATCATCGTTCTGGCCTCGCCTGTAGGAGCGATGCTCGAAATTTTGGAGGCGTGTGCATCAAGTTGCTCGTTAGAAGGGGTGCTGGTGACGGATGTGGGCAGTGTGAAAATGGCTCCGAGAGATATTCTTGGTCCACTCGTTTCTAAGCTAGGGGCAAAGTACGTAGGCAGTCACCCGATGGCCGGATCTGAGCAAGCTGGAGTTTCTTCTGCTAGGGAAGATCTCTTTGATGGCGCAGCTTGTGTCATGACTAACGACTTTGATCATTCTGAGGAAGATGTCTCTGTAATACGATCGATGTGGGAAAGTATAGGCTGTCAGTGTTATTTAACGTCCTCGGATGAGCATGATCGAGTGATGGCGAGAATTAGCCATATGCCTCATATGCTAGCTTCTGTCGGGGCTCTTGTTGGGCTCAAAGACCAAGGCCACGGCAAGTTTGCAGGGAATGGTATGCGTGATACTACCCGTGTCGCTTCAGGTCACCCAGGTATGTGGGCTGAGATTTTCATGAGCAATCGGAATGCGCTGAGAGAACCTGTTGAGGAGGCCATCACGTATTTGCGTGAAATGCTTGCTTTGCTCGATGATTCAAGCGAAGACGCATTGGTTGACTTGTTGGCGAAGGCTAAACATCTCAGGGATGATCTTTAATCAATCATTCTAAGTATCAAATTGCTAACTGGTTAGATCCACACACAGCTTTTAACGACCATTAGCACACCCTTATTTAACCGCGATATGTCCACTATTACCGTTCACTCCATCAGCAATCTGCAAGCGGAGTTTGAAGTTCCAGGAGACAAAAGTATCTCACACCGTGCAGCGATCCTAGGGGGCTTGTCCAATGGCGCTTGTCAAATCGATAACTACCTGCCGAGTGAGGACTGTATTTGCACCTTGAATGCTATGGCTCAACTAGGGGCAAAGTATGAGACATTGGAGGAAAAGCCTGGTTATGGCCCCACTTCACTTACGATTCACGGATGCAGTATGGAGTTAAGCGCTCCTGAGGGCAGTGTCGATTGTGGCAACTCGGGGACCGGAATGAGGTTGCTTGCAGGTCTTTTGGCCGCGCAGCCATTTGAATCTATTTTGACCGGAGATGCTTCGCTGCAATCCAGACCAATGGGCAGAATCATTAAGCCGCTCAAAGAGATGGGGGCATCGATTGAAGCGTGTGGCGATGCTCCAGGGTGTGCGCCTCTACATATCACAGGAGGTGAGCTGCACCCTATTTGTTATGAAATGCCAGTGGCTAGTGCTCAAGTTAAGAGCGCGGTATTGTTAGCTGGATTGTTTGCTGAGGGCACAACTTCGGTCATTCAGCCTGCAGAAACTCGGGATCATACTGAGCGCATGCTGGCCTATTTTAAGATGCCATCGACCCGAGAGGGACAAAAAATTTCTGTGACAGGAGGCAAGACTCCAGAAGCTGGTCGATTACGCGTTCCGGGTGATATTTCATCAGCTGCTTTTTGGATTGTGGCTGCGGCCTCAATGCCTGGTGCGCATTTGCTCATTAAGAATGTCGGCCTCAACCCAACTCGCACAGCGATCTTGGATGTGTTGATACGTATGGGCGCTGATATCAAAGCCGTTGAGCATTCTGATGAATGTGGTGAACCTTATGGTGACGTCGAGGTTCATGGTAAGGCATTGCAGGGAACAGAAATCAAGCCAGAGGAAGTCCCCAACTTAATCGATGAGATTCCTGTATTGGCAGTTGCGGGCGCCTTGGCACATGGAAAAATGGTGATACGTAATGCCAAAGAGCTGAGGGTCAAGGAGAGCGATCGCATTACGACGGTTGTGCAGAATTTAAAGGCGATGGGAGCGGATCTTGAGGAGTTCGAGGATGGCATGGAGATCGCAGGAGGCAAGCCGCTCCATGGAGCTGAGCTTGATAGTTTTGGTGATCACCGTATTGCGATGGCCTTTGCCATTGCGGGCCTCTTTGCAGAAGGCGAGACGGCGATTAATAACACTGCCTGCATTGATACATCTTACCCGGGTTTTGCAGATCACCTAGAGGCTATCCTTGCTGGCTAATCTTCGCGAACAATCTATTTATTGCCTATGTCTGACAAAACCGAAACAAACTCTTTTGCAATTGCCATCGATGGTCCTGCCGCATCCGGTAAGAGCACTGTTGCGCGCCGTCTTGCAGAGCGCCTAGGCCTGATCATGATTAATACCGGCGCCATGTATCGCGCGATCGCGTGGGCTACCTTGAAAAAAAAGGTGGATGTCTCAGATCCTGAAGCCGTGGTGGCGATGCTTGCTGAGATAGCCGTTACCTGTGGTGTGAAAGACGGTGAGTCGTCGATTCTTATCGATGGAGTTGACCCTGGAGATGCTCTCCGTGAAGATCAAGTAAACGCTCGTGTTTCTCAAGTGGCAGCTCTGCCGGAGATTCGGGAGCTGCTGGTTGCAAAGCAACGAGAATACTTGAAGTTAGGAAGCCTAGTCATGGAAGGACGTGATATTGGTTCCGTTGTTTTTCCAGACACGCCCTATAAACTTTATATCGATGCCTCGGAGGAGGTTCGGCTTGCGCGGCGTTCCGCTGAGGGTTTGACTGACGTGGTAAGCAAAAGAGATGAGGAAGATAGCAAGCGTAAGAATTCGCCACTCATGGTTGCTGAAGGTGCCACGGTGATTGATAGTTCTGAAATGGATATTGGTGAGGTGGTGGAAGCCGCATTGGTCGAGCTTCAAGCTCAAGGTCTGGCAGTTTAGTTATATTTTATTATGAAAACGATTTATTGGTTTTGCTGCTCATTGTGGAAGTTTTGTTTTGTTTGTTTCTTTTCTTACCGTGTTGTCGGCAAAGAGAAGTTGATAACGGATGGTCCCGTTTTGATTGCCTCCAATCATGAGAGTTATCTTGATCCGCCGCTGGTAGGGATTGCCTATGATAAGGCTGTCTATTACCTGGCGCGCAAAACCTTGTTTACCGGTTTTGGTGCTTGGCTCTATCCGCGTCTCAATTCCATACCGGTCGATCAAGATCGCCCTGATATGACGAGTTTGAAAACAATTATCAAATTGCTGCGCGCGGGTAATCAGGTCGTTGTTTTTCCTGAGGGTGCTCGCACCTTAGATGGTGAGCTTCAGAAGGCCGAGGCGGGAACTGGTTTGATTGTCGCCAAGAGTAAGGCCGTGGTTCAGCCCGTTCGTATTTTTGGCGCTCGTGATGCTCTTCCGAGAGGGACCAACAAATTACGTTTTCGTCCGATTACTCTAGTGATTGGTGATCCGATCACATTCACGGCAGAAGAGCTGAAGGCGAAAGGGAGAGATGATTATCAGAAGATATCTGATAAGATTATGCAAAGCATCTCTGAGCTTGAGCTCAGTTAGGCTCAATTAGTAGTCTTCTACAGGAGAGCGTTTCTGTCCTGTATAGTCGATGACTTCACGCGCTTGTTGTTCTCCCATGACGTCGATCCTTAGTTGCATGATGTCATCATTGATCTGATCCCAAAGTTTGGTGGTGAATGCTAATGGTTGGTAAGCTTTTTTCTTCAGCTTTTCGATCCTTCTTAGTGAATCATCAATCTTGTGGTGGGGGATCTCTTGGAGATGTTTGAGGGTTTCTTTGGCGGTCTCAATCTGATGGCAAATCATCACCATGTCATTTCCTGCCAGTATAGCATTTGTTGCATCAGGGCCACGTCCATAATGATCAATGATGGCTCCCATATCGAGGTCATCGGTCATAATGACTCCTTCATAACCGAGCTGGTCACGCAGTAGGCGAGTCAGCAGGTTATGTGACATGGACCCAGGGAGGCCCGGCGTGTCTGGATCAATGGCTGAAAAGTGTGTGTGGCAGCTCATGATGGCATCTAACTCGGGCATCAGGCTAGTGTAGGGCAAGAGGTCGCTCTTGAGCATCTCCGCTATTGATTTGTCAACGATGGGAAGTTTGTGATGCGGGTCGTCGGTGGCAAGTCCACATGAGGGGAAATGCTTGCCGCAGGATAAGATTTTACAGTAGCGTAAGTTGCTGTTGAATATTCCGGCATTGGTGATGACTTCCTGTGCGTCTCTGCCGTAGCATCGTCCTTTGAGTGCGTTATCTGCATCATCATCGTAGGAGATGTCTAAGACTGGACATAAATCCATATTGCAGCCCATCAGACGAAGCAAGAAAGCGGTGAGCTTGCCGTGTTGGGCGATCAATCCTGGATCGTTTTTTTGCCGGAGGCTCTCCGCAGAAGGGGGTTCATTGCCAATAAGACGTGTGCGAGACACTCGACCACCTTCTTGGTCAATAGAGATGATGGGTGTGCTCTCGCTAAGTTCACGTAAATCATCAGTCAGCTTGCGGACTTGCTCGGGTGACTCAATGTTGCGACCAAACAGAACATAGCCACCGGGCTGAACGGTTTTGTAGAGCTCGGCTTCCTTAGGAGTCAATTCAAGTCCCTGGATCCCAAGAATGAGAAGTTGGCCGTGCATGTGTTCAGTGGAGGCTGAAATATCAGCAGATATTATTACAGCAGATCATCTATAATGAGTCTGATTTGTAAGTCGCTAGTTTTGATAAAATCGACTTCTGCGCGTGCAGGCGATTCTCGGCTTGTTGAAAAATGACATCGGCAAAGCCCTCCAGCACTTCATCTGTGATCTCTTTTCCTCGATAAGCGGGAAGGCAGTGTAAAACAATGTGCGTTGGATGCGCGTGTGTGAGTAGCTCGGCATTTACCTGGTAGTTGTCAAATTGAGCTTCTTTCTCTGCCTGGTCTTCTTGTCCCATGGATAACCATACATCGGTATTGATGACATCGGCATCCTTAACGGCTTCTATGGGATCTGTATGCAAGCTTACGTTGGATGAGTCTAAGCGCTCGATATACTGAGTTGTTGGCAGGCAATCCGATGGTGCAGCGATGGCTAAATGAAAATTCAGTTGTTTGGCTGCCCACATCCAGGATCTTGACATGTTATTGAAGCCATCGCCGACAAAGGCAATCTTCTTGTTTTCCCATGTTCCAAGGCGTTCCCGAATGGTTAGTAGGTCAGCTAATATCTGGCAAGGATGGGCGTCATCAGTGAGAGCGTTGATCGTTGGGATACCTGAGTATTCTGCAAAATCCAAGACGTCCTGCTGAGCGAAGGTGCGGATGATAGCCCCGTGAACCATGCGACCCATGACGCGTGCCGTGTCCTTGATGGGTTCGCCGCGACCCAGTTGGATATCATTGGACGAAAGGAACATCACGGAGCCTCCAAGCTCGCGAACACCAACTTCGAATGATACCCGAGTACGTGTAGATGCTTTGGTGAAGATCATGGCCCAAGTTTGATCTTGCAGCGGTTTGTGTTCGTGGGTGCCTACATTGCGCTCATGCTTGAGCGTGGCGGCGTGGTCGATTAACTTCCAAATAAGATCTTTAGAGAGTTCTTCGATAGAGAGTAAATGATTCATGTGAAACAATAAGTGAGAGATGATAGTGGTTGATTTTCTAAAAGGAATCCAGAGTGTTCTTGAGTATGTTCAGTGCTTCGTCAATTTCGTTGTCGGATACATTGAGCGGTGGCAGCCAGCGCAATGTTTCAGTGCCTGCTGGAACGGTAAGTAGACCATTTTTCATGAGTGACTTGCATAAGTGAAGTGCAGGGGGTGTATCCTGATCAGATGGTATGGCATCTGGGTTGAGTGCAAAGCCCAATAAAAGGCCTTTGCCGCGTATGTCAACAATGGCGGGATGGTTCCAGGACTGAACTTCTTTGCGAATACGTTGCTCTTGGTGGGCCGCATTGGCAGAGAGGTCTGAAGATTGAATCTCATGAAGCACTGCCAGAGCTGCTGCACAGGCGAGAGGATTTCCGCCATAGGTTGATCCGTGAGATCCTGCATTCATGAGAGAGGATAGGGGGGTGCCGCTATCATCAATTGCCCGATCACTTGTCCAGAAGGCTCCTATGGGAAAGCCGCCACCGAGGCTCTTAGCCCAAGATATCGTGTCTGGTTTTAAATCAGGACAAAAAGCCTGCCACCCCATGAGGGTGCCGGTTCTGCCTAAACCACATTGCACTTCATCGAGCATGAGTAATAAATCATGCTCTTTGCAGAGCTTGTCGACGAAGTTGAGAAATTCAGGGGTGACTTCATTAACGCCGCCTTCACCTTGGATAGGCTCGAGCATAATACCTGCGGTGATGTCACTCACAGCAGCAGTGAGTGCCTCAATATCATTGAGCGGCACATAACGAAACCCGGGAAGCATGGGGTCAAAGCCTTGATGAATCTTGCTTTGGGCTGTTGCAGCCATCGAGCCTAGGGTTCTACCGTGGAATGAGTTGTTGAAGGTGATGACTTCATACCTCGGCTTGCCTGAGCTGTTTGGGCGTGCATGCCCAAAGCGCCTTGCCGTTTTGATCATGCCATCGTTTGCTTCGGCTCCAGAGTTGGAGAAAAACACCTTGCCGGGAATCTTAGTGAACTCGTCTACTATGACAGTGGCTAATTCCTGCTGCAGCGGAATTTGAAAGAGGTTTGAACAATGCATCAGCGTGGAGGACTGCTCGGCAATGGCCTTGGTCAATGCTGGGTGACAGTGACCAATGCTGCATGTTGCGATACCCGCACAAAAATCGAGGTAGCAATGACCTTCACTATCCCATAGACGAGCGCCTTCACCTTTTACTGCAGTAATAGGGAATTTGGCATAGGTAGCGAGGACATGTGACATGAGGGTATTTCTATGTTTAAAATGATAAAATCCAAGTGCGAATAAAGGCATTGATCATATTCTTTGATTTCGAGTTTGGAATTTACCACATTAGGTTTAATGTAACGACGCCGCTCCCCGGACGATCGCAGTTGCTCTTTTGAGTGGTTGAGGAAAGTCCGGACGCCAAAGGGCAGCGCGCCTTGTGAATAACAAGGGACGGTCGGTTCAAGCCGATCGGACGGAAAGTGCAGCAGAAAACAAACCGCCGTGGTCTCTCAGGAGGCTAGGGTAAGGGTGAAAAGGTGGGGTAAGAGCCTACCGCTCCGCGGGTAACCAAGGAGGCATTGCAAACCCCGCGTGGCGCAAGACATAACAGGGGAAGGGTAGCCCGCCCGTTCAGGATCCCCGGGTATTAGTCGCACCATTCCGCAAGGGAGGTGCCTCACTTGTGAGGTAAGATAAATGATCGTACATTACTGCATCTGTAGTAAGGACAGAATCCGGCTTATAGGGGAGCGGCAACTTTTCCAAAAACCATCAGGGGATAGCATGACTCGCAGGTGTATAGCTTCACAGTTTACGGGCGTTGTTTTTAAACGCCTGTTTGAAATCGGGTGAATATGATATTGTCATATTGCTATCGTTCTATTATGTTTCTTTGCATAGGGGACGCTTTGGCGTCCCTTCGCGGTATTGAAAGCGATGACATTCATGGGAGGCAACTGATCTCATTTCTACCTCATCTTCTACTCTCAACCTCTTTCTCTTTTATATCCAATTTATCTTTATGGGTTTTATTGATGTTATTAAGCGGTGGCGCCTTGCAAACAAAGGCATGTCCTCCGGTAAAAAGCGCCGCACATCCACTGCTAGCGAGAATGCCGTGGTAGGTTCCATGCAGCGAAGTGTGTGGATGAAGTTGCTTATTTATCCCGCATTTACGGCTTTAATATGCCTCATTGTTGCGTTTTACAGATCTGATCATACGCTATTTCATGACAGTGGTTTGCGCAGAGGTTTGCTCTGCATCATTGTGTCTGCAGGATTAATTCTCATTTACCACACCAGGCAGACACTGAATTATGCCAATGAAAAAGTAGCGCTCGTCTTCGGGGGAATTGCCTTTCATTTGGTGCTGGTGAGGATTGCTATTCATATTATCGATGTGAATGCTTGGTCTGCTGATTATAGGATCTTGTTACCTCCCTTGGCCTTTGCGCCGATGATTGCTTCTGTTCTTTGTGGCCGACATGCTGGTGTCTTTTCTGCTCTTAGCGTGAGCCTGTTTGGAGCTATGCTGGTTCCTGTGGATGATGTGTTTTTCTTCCTTATCACGGGGCTAATCACTGGAGTAATGGCGGTTGTGTTAACCCGCTCTGTACGTCGACGCGGCAGCTTGCTGAGGGCCGGTTTCTATGTTGGTCTGACGGCTTTTATTCTGTCATTGGCTTTTGATAAAATCGATTTTTCCGAGATGATGCAGGGTAATGGCCTATCTGTTGTTCTAGGAAAAACACTACTGCCTGTCTCGATCGGACTATTAACAGGGATGCTGGTCAGTGGTTTGTTGCCAGCGCTGGAGAGTCTCTTTGCTATCACGACTAATATCAGTTGGCTCGAACTCAGTGATCTTAACCATAAGCTACTGCGCAAGCTGCAACTCGAAGCCCCCGGGACGTATCATCACAGTATGGTGGTGGCCACGCTGGCGGAGTCTGCTGCGGAGGAGGTGGGTGCCAATGCTGCCATGTGTCGTGTTTGCTCATATTTCCACGATATCGGTAAGCTCAGCAAACCAGAGTATTTCATTGAGAATCAGGGCGATCGAAATCCTCACGATACGTTGACGCCTACGATGAGTGCCATTGTGATCATTGCTCATGTGAAGGACGGTGTTGATATGGCTATTAAGCACAAACTCAACCCTAAGATTGTTGAGGTTATCCGCGAGCATCACGGTGATTCACTGGTGCAATACTTCTATCACAAGGCAATGGAGCAGCGTGATGATATGACCAAGAAAGTCGAGGGAGGCTTGGAAAACAAGGAGGATATCCCCGAGGTGGATCGAAAGAATTTCCGCTATCCTGGCCCATGCCCCAGTAGCCGTGAAAGCGCGATCATTAGCCTTGCTGATGCCGTAGAGAGTGCCTCACGAAGTTTGAAAAAGCCTACACCTGAAAAAATACGCAACCTCGTCAACGAGATTGTCATGGCTCGGGTAACCGATGGGCAACTTGATGACAGTGATCTAGCGATGAGTGATATCAAAAAAATCTGCAAGAGCTTTGCTTCAACGATTAGGAGCATGATGCACTCGAGAATTAATTACCCTAAGGAAGACGGGCAGAATAAAAAGGGCAGTAACTCAGCTTCTCGTGCTGAGAGAAAAGACAAGAAAGACAAGAAGGAGGATGCTGCTGAGAAGGTGAAAGCCTGAATGTATAAGACGATTATTATTCATGCCCGATCTGAACGTCTACAATCACCAAAAAGTCATCCCTCTGTCAGCAGAACTTTCTAGGAGGCTGCACTCATCTGGTTGTAAAGCTGTGTCAGAGGTGCTTCGGCTAGCTAAGAAGGGTTCTGATTTGCAGGGGCTTGAAGAGGTCGAAGTTAGTTTTGTCGATGATGATACCATTGCTGATCTACACTTCCAGTTCATGCAAATTCTAGGGCCCACGGATGTGATTACGTTTGGCCATGGAGAAATTTACATCAGCGTGGAGACGGCAAAATTACAGGCACGTGAATACGTCAATGATTTTGAGCGGGAGCTGATGCTCTATATTGTCCATGGCTTACTGCATCTGGCGGGTTACGATGACGCGACCGATAAGCAGAGTGCGATCATGGATGATTTGCAGAGCTCTATTCTTGCAAAGGTGTGGTAGCGAAGAGTCCTGTCTCGCTGACGAGGTAGTTCATGATCGCGTCGTGGGGGATATGTGGAACACTCGCCTTGATTTGCTTTTCAAAAGCGGCGCCTAGCTTGAGGCCCTTGAAATGCTCTAGGGCTCGATCATAATAACCTTGCCCGCGGCCCAGCCTGGAGCCGTCCATGCCAAAGGCAAGTCCTGGGCAAATGATCAGGTCTATCTCGGTGATGTTTATTTCAGGGTGCACGCTTGGCTGAGGTTCGAGAATCTGCATGGAGTTCGCTAACAGTTGCTTGCTTTCCGTGACTAGATGAAACGCGAGCTGGTTACCAGCTTGACAAAGAGGGTAGGCGAATTTTTTCTCAGGCAATAGCTGATGCAGAGCTGAGAGTGAGATCTCCTGATGGATAGCGGAGTAAAGGCCGATGGTGTTTATTCCACTGAGAAGATCTTTAGCAGCAGCGATATGTTTTACGATCGCCATTGAGCTTGATTGAATCATCTCTGCTGACATTGCAGCTAAGCACGCTCTGATTTCCGATCTTAGCTGTGACTTGGCAGTTACTGGCTCACTCATGCTTGCATGGAACCCAAAAAGTGAATCCGAGGCACGTATAATTTTTGTTTATCTTATACAGGCTAAAATCCTTACTTGATGCACCGGACAATAGATGGCATTTTATTGGTATCATGTTTTGGTCAAAAAGTCTGCTTGTCTGCATGATTGCCCTGCTTTGTCTGGGCGCATGTGCAAGTAAGAGGACTGTGAGTAAATCACAGCTCAGGCTCGATCCGTGGGGTAATCCAGAACGCTTCAGTGTGGGTAAGGATAAGGATGGAAACCCACAGATGAAATCCGATCGCCGCAGTTCCTTTGAGGGTAAAACCAGCAACATGACTGCAAACCAGGATTTCAGCGGCAAGGATTACACAACAAATTCTTATGCTAAAAAAAGATGGGGAGGGGATACTGCTTTTGAACGGAAGCAATATCAGGGCAATACGGATGCCAATCAATATAAGATGGAGCCATGGTTTGTGCGCAAGCAGGCATTAGCTGAAGGCAAGCAGGCGCGTGCAGAGGGGCAAAGCTATCAGACGAGCGGTTATGCTAAATCAACCGCACTCGAGCAGGATTCAGGCCGCTTGAAACATCCCAGTGATGCGGAAACCGATGTGCGCAGGCGTGTGTATAAGCAGCCCGATATTATTGATTGGAAAGAGCAGCAAGGGCTAGGGGTCAAGGACACCAACAGAATGTTGGGCAGGTCTGAGTAATTAGAACGGCAATTAGAACGGTAATTAGGGCTATAATTAGAAGGGAAGCTTTGGTGATTTTCCACCTCCGCCCATGCCTCCCATCATGTCGCCCATGTCATCCATGCCGCCAAGTTGCTTCATCATTTCTTTCATCTTGCCCTTCGATTTCATCATCTTGCGCATTTGAGTAAATTGCTTGATGAAGCGATTGACCTCAATGATGGTATTTCCTGATCCTGCAGCGATTCTTTTACGGCGAGTGCCTTTAATGAGTTGCGGGGTTGTCCTTTCCCGTTGGGTCATGGACAAAACGATAGCCTCCATGCGCTTCATGCGGTTTTCATCAAATGCGTCTGCTGGGATTTGCTTCTTAATTTTACTGAACCCAGGTAGCATGCCCATTAGTCCGTCAAGAGGGCCTAGTTTGCGGAGCATGTTCATCTGGTCGAGGAAGTCATTGAAGTCAAACTTGCCTGACTGAAGTCGTTTGGCCGCATTCATGGCCTCCTCTTCGTCAATATGCTCAGCTGCAGTTTCGACCATGCTGACAACATCTCCCATGCCAAGGATGCGGCTGGCCATGCGGTCTGGGTGGAATACGTTGAGCTGGTCTAGCTTTTCTCCTTCACCGATAAACTTGATGGGTTTGCCTGTAACGGCACGCATCGAGAGTGCGGCACCACCACGAGCATCGCCATCGAGCTTGGTCAGGATGATGCCGGTAATGCCCACCGCTTCATCAAAGTGCTTGGCGACTGAGACAGCTTGTTGTCCTGTTGCCGAATCAGCGACGAGTAGAGTTTCACCTGGGTCGACAAACTTGTGTAAATCCTTGAGCTCAGCTATCAGCTTTTCGTCAATTTCCTGACGGCCGGCGGTATCAAAAATGAGGGCGGTTCCATTTTGTGCCTTGGCCCATTTCAGTGCTTGCTTGGCTACCTTGACGAGGTTTTTCTCGCCGGCTTCGGGAGTGAAGCAGGGGACGTCGATCTGTTTGGCAAGTGTCGCCAGTTGGTCGATAGCGGCTGGCCTGTAGAGGTCGCAGGCAATCAATAAAGGGCGGCGGCCTTCTTTTTTGAGGCGAAGAGCTAGCTTGCCTGAAGTGGTTGTTTTTCCTGCGCCATTGAGTCCACAGAGAAGGATGTGAGCGGGAGGATTGAGGTTCAGTGGGGCGGCATCACCACCTAATAGCTCGGTGAGTTCGTCATTGAATATTTTGACAATTTGCTCGCCGGGTTTGATGGACTTGAGCACATCAATGCCCATCGACTTCTCCCTGACTTTGGCGATGAATTCCTTAGCAACGCTAAATTCAACGTCTGCTTCAAGTAGCGCGAGACGGATCTCACGCATAGCATCGGTGATATTTTTCTCGGAGATTTTGCCGAGACCGCGCAGGTTTCTGAAGGTTTTATCGAGGCTGTCTGATAATGATGAGAACATAATGATTGAGTGTGTGGAGTTTATTTGAGTTGGTAGGAGGCTTCCCGATTAACAAGGAAAATCCAGCTCATCGGTTTGCCGTATTGAGTTTCGCCTATGCTGCGCCACTGAACGCTGACCTCGCAGGTGCGGCTGCGTAGACGACGACTTACCTTCCATTGGGCAATTTTACGAGCGGGATCGTATTGAACGGGAACTTTTCCAAAGCCGGCTACACGCATGACAATGGAATCAGCATCAATGTTCTCCACTTTAGAGAGATCAACTGAGATGCTAGGTAGTCGAGTTGAGATGATAGAGCCGGGCTCAGGAATGACAGGGTGTGGGGTAGTCTGAACAATGGCACCAAGCGTTGCCGCAGATGTTTTGGTGGCGTTGAAGCTGGTTGCGTTGCGGAAGATGTAATCATGTGTTCCAAGAATGATGTATCTAGGAATGGTGAAATTCGATGTTGAGCGAGTCGTTTTACCGGGGAGAACGGTAAACAGGCACTCGTAGCCTTGTTCAGAGGCGATGGATAGCATTTCGCCGGTCACAAAGCCTCCTGGATAAGCGTAGCATGAGATGTTGCTGCCGAATTGCTTTTGTAGGGATTTGCGTGACTGTCCCATTTCTTTGTGAAGATAGGCTTTGAAAGCAGCTTCTCCTTTGGCTCGTTCTGATTTTACAGCTGCAGGATATGGGTGGGAAACGGAGTGGCTGCCAATGGAGCAGCCATGTTTTTGCATCTCCTTGATCATCGATGTGGTCAGAGCATTGCTACCCCCATTGATGTAATTGGTGTAGAGGAAGATGGTGAATGGAAATCCCATTTCCTTAAGAATGGGAAAGGCATCTGTGTAGATTGATTTCCAACCATCGTCGATGGTGATAAGAACAGAGCGGTCTTCAATGGTTTTCTCTCCACGTTTCCACGCCGTAAAATCCTCTAAGCTAATTACATTTAGGCCAAGATCCTTGATGGCTTGCATTTGGCGTCGGAACTTGCCCGTCGAGATAAGCATCTCCGTGGCGTCTTTGGTTGAAGAAAAATCATGATATCCGAGCACGGTGACGCGTGCATCAGGATTTGCAGGAATGTTGACTGACTTTACCTGATCAGCAACCTTTGGCTTTGTTTGCGTTGTTGAATTATTTGGGCTTTTGGGGCTTTTTGGCGTAATCGCGATCGTTTGAGCTAAGGTGTAGCTCAAAAACTTGGCATCACCATTATCAAACGGACCGTGGCCTTGCGCTAAGCTAACAAGGAGAGTCAGCACAGTGGCAATGCCTGAGAAAATACCTGAAAATTTCTTCATGATCAGTGGAGGATTAGAATATAACCCCATCGAGACGGATGGAAAGTCCTGAGTCGTCTGGGTGCGATGGATCATGTTGGATTTGGCAGTCGCTAGTCTCCATGGCCGTGATGCTAGCTTAAAGGGCTGGGGTAAGTGCCTTGATCGACAAGTTGCTTAATGGCATTAACGACATGTGGTTTATCATCAGGGTAGGTGACGCCAAACCAAGAGCTGGTGGTCTCAAGGAGGCGGCAGTCGGCTTTTTTCTGGCTAATCAAATCATCAACGAGTGTTGGGATGTAGCATTCGGATTTGAGCTCGTTGCCGGATTGCTTGAGGAATTGAATGAAATGTTCTTCAAGCTGGGCAAAGAACTCAAGGTTGAAGCCCCAGAAATTCATAGAGGCAAGAGCATGCTCACCAATCTCAATACGGGTGCCGTCCAATTGGTTGCCGTAAATTTTGCCGTCTTGCTCCCTTTTGATCTCAGTGACTTCTTCCACCTCACTGAGCAGGCCGTTATTTTCTGAGCAAATGCCACGATTGACATCACCATGATCGGACAAGGTCTTGTTGATATGGTAGCCGACCATGCAGTAGTGGGACATGGAGTCATCGGAGTCATTGGACTCTCTGAAGTAGGCTGCGATCCTTTGGTAGGCGTCAGCGCCGTAAAAATCATCCGCGTTAATGACGGCGAAGGGCCCACTAACTGCGTGTCTCGCTGCTCGGATGGCGTGGGTGGTTCCCCATGGTTTTTCCCGGCCTTCAGGGACGCTGAAACCATCGGGCAGATCGTCAAGCTTCTGAAATGCGTAGTCCACTTCGATTTTACCTTTGAATCGAGCTCCTACGCCTTCTCTGAAGGCTTGGGCGAAGTCTTCGCGGATGATGAATACGACGCGCTTGAAGCCTGCACGGATCGCATCATAGACAGAATAATCGAGCACGGTTTCGCCATCAGGGCCCATTGGGTCCACCTGTTTGAGGCCGCCGTATCGGCTGCCCATGCCGGCTGCGAGGATGAGTAGTGTTGTTTCCATGGTTCAATAATTTTCGCTCAGTGATAAGGGAGCGCTTTTTATGCAGACAATGTCTAGCTAATGCAATGGTTTCTTGTAAGTAAGCCGTGGTTCTTTAACAAAGAATGTTAACAAAGAATGCTATTGCAGCTGGGGGCTTGCTGTCTTTATGATGAAGCCGCGCTCTGAGAGTTTGTCATAATTTACAGGAGGCAAGCCCTTCATCTTCGTAGTCATCGGAGATACCTTACCCACCCAATAATACCCCCGCCTAGATTGTATGGACGATACCCCCAAAGATCTCGACCAAAGCTCAGAGCGTAATCACGTGCGGCGAGTATTTCATGCGATGCTCACGGCTCGTGTTCTTGAGAATAAATTGGGAAGTCTCTATAAGGCAGGGAAAATTGTAGGGGGAGTTTATCTTGGTAAAGGCCAAGAGGCTGTCAGTGCATCAATGGCCGCTTGTTTGGAGAAAGGGCGCGATGTCTATGCGCCTCTGATTCGTGATCAGGCAGGACGCACAGCATTTGGTGAGGAAATTTTAGATTGCACCCGCACCTACCTAGGCTCTGTCAAAGGGCCAATGCGGGGCCGGGATGGTAATATTCACCGAGGTCGGCCAGCTGAAGGTATGTTGGCGATGATTTCTCACCTGGGAGCTGCTATTCCTGTGATTGCAGGGATGCTCATAGCAAAGCGGCTCAAGGGTGAATTGGATGGGGTGGTTGGTGCCACTTGTGTGGGTGATGGTTGCACCTCCACGGGAGCATTTCACGAGGGTTTAAATACTGCCGCTGTCGAAAAATTGCCTTTGATCTTAACGGTCGCCAATAATCAGTATGCTTATTCGACTCCGAATGATCGACAATTTGCCTGTCATGATCTCGTTGACAAGGCTGTAGGATATGGGGTGCGTGGTCACAGTGTGGATGGAACAGATATGCTGGCCTGCATCAAGGTGATGCAAGAGGCGGTAGCTCGCGCCCGTGAGGGTGACGGTCCTCAGCTTGTAGTGGCATCGATGCTCAGACTCACAGGGCATGGTGAACACGATGATGGTTCCTATGTAGATGCAGCCCTCAAAAGCTCTGGGCTAGGGCGTGATAGTATCGAGGTTGGAATCAAACAGCTCATAGAGGGTGGCTTCGCAACGGTCGAAGAAATCGAGCAATGGCAGCAAGAGGCTGCCGATCAAGTGCAGCAGGCAGTCGCGATCGCTCAGAAGGAAGACGGTCCTGACCCCTACAAGGATGATTGGATGGCATACTCAAATCCTGGGATGCAAATGCAGAGATAATAATGAGTGATGTGACTTACATAGACGCTATCCACGCTGCCCTCGATGAGGCCATGGAGCGAGATCCTGATGTTTTCCTCTACGGGCAAGACATCGGTAAATTTGGTGGTGCCTTTAAGGCGACCAAAGGCTTGCAAGAAAAGTATCCTGGCCGGGTATTGGATGCGCCGATTAGCGAAGATGCGATGGCTGGCGTTGCCATTGGCGCTGCCATTGAAGGGGCGAGGCCAGTTCTCGAAATGCAGTTTGCTGATTTTTCCTCCGTCGCATTTAACCAGATCATCAATCAGGCGGCGACGCATTACTACCGAACAGGTGTGCCAGTGCCGCTGACGATGCGCCTACCATCAGGAGGAACCCCCGGTTCCGGTCCTTTTCATAGCCAGAGCATGGAGGCCATCTACTCCCATTACCCGGGGCTGGTTGTGGTCACGCCAGCAACGGTAGCTGACGCGCACAGTATGTTGCTTGATTCTATCGCAATGGATGATCCTGTGATCTATTGTGAGCACAAGTTCTTGTATCGTTGGCTGAAATCCGAAGATTTATCAGGGGACCGATTACCCATTGGTAAGGCGAGAATCACGCGGCCTGGCAAACATGCGACGGTGGTCACCTACAGTGCGATGGTGCATGAAGCCGTCCGAGCCGCCGAAATGCTCTATAAAGACGGCGGCTGGGAAATCGAGGTTGTTGACCTGCGCTCAGTCAAACCTCTCGATACGGATACTGTTATCGCTTCTGTTGCTCGTACTGGGAGATTACTGGCTCTGGGCGAGGCATTTCCGTGGGGTGGGGTAACGGCCGAAGTTGTTTCCCGCGTGTGCGCGGACGGCTTCCATTTGCTCGATGCTCCTCCGGTAAGACTCAATTCTAAAGACACGCCGATACCGTATCATCCCAAGTTATGGTCATCACATCGCCCGACGCCGGAATCCATAGCTGAAGAGTTGCGTAAGTTATTGGATTACTGAATAATACATCTAAATTCACTAAAATAAAGTAACCTATAAAACCATGCCTAAAGTTCCTATTATGATGCCACAGCTCGGCGAATCGATTGCCGAGGCTACGATTATACGGCTTAACATTGCCGTCGGCGATAAGGTAGTTTCAGACCAAGAAGTCATTGAGGTGGAGACCAATAAAGCGACGATGGGGGTGACGGCGCTATGTGCCGGTGAGGTGACCGAAATTCTCGCTGAAGAGGGGGTGAGTTATGCCGTGGGCAGCCTTCTTGGAATCTTGGAGGTGAGCGAGGATGAGCTGGAACGTACCGGCGAGAAGTCAATGGAGGAGATGAATGCCGAGGAAGCTCAAGCCTCAGAGTCTGAAACCGGTGAGGAGGAGCAGAATGTACACTTTAAAACCGAAGATGGTGGTTATCGAGAGCCCGTGCTGGTTGAACCCAGCATCAAGGGTTTGCCAGTGCCAACAGGAAAAGAAGGGGCGCACTACATATCACCCCGGATGCGAGCTAGGATGACCGAGCTGGGGCTCAGAGCTGCGGATATTTCTGCCGTTTCTGGAAGTGGTGCAGGTGGCCGCGTTACCGTGGAGGATCTCGAGGGATTTCTCGAACACATCAAAACATGGCCCTACACCAAGGCGTCTCCCATGCGTCTTGCCGTGGCTGATGCGATGCGTCGGAGCTGGACTCGTCCGCTAGCAACGGTTGCCAGACCTCTGGTAATGGATAAGATCCTTGATCATCGCCGTCGTCAGGCGCTCAAACCGGGGCCGGCGCTTTATCTATTAAGAGCTCTGGCACTAGCATTGGCGGAAAACCCAACCACCGCTGGTTATTTGATTGGTGAAAATGTCGTTCACCCGCGTGCCTTTGATATTGGTGTGGCAGTTCAGGTTGACGATGGGGTTTTAGTTCCCATTATCCGCAACGCTGACACGAAGTCGCTGAGTGAGCTTGTTGAAGATTATAACCGTCTTGTAGAGTTGGCTCGTTCGCGAAAACTTCCCGAGGATGCAACCAAACATGGAATTGCAACCGTGACCAACTTTGGTACTTTTGGCTTAACTTGGGGAACGCCTATTCCGCTGCCTAATGAAACCCTGATACTGGGCCTCAGCGCTGGTGTGAAGCGTCCCGTTTGGAGTGAGGAGACCAGCACCTTTGTTCCAGTAACGGAAGCGGAGATCGATTTGACCTTTGACCACAGGGTGGTTGACGGCGGTGGTGCAGGAATGTTGCTTAATCGTATTTCTGAGTTGCTGCAACATCCAGAAACTCTCTAGGGGGAGTCCAAATTGCCGCATTAATCAGCCGCATTTCAGCTTGCTGGCTGCATGCCGAGCTGGGCATCAACGGCAGCCATCACGCTGGCGTTGACCTCTGCAATGCTTGTATTGGCATTGATTACGTGTGCATACGTTTCATCTTTGAGATTCAAGAAAAGCTTGCGACAAAATTCGAGTGATTCACGCTTTTCAAATTCGTTTGCTGCGCCATCTCTAACGCCGATGCGCTGTAGTGCGATATCGACATCAAGATCGAGAATAATGAGGATATCGGGTTGGGGGGCGAAGATCTCATTTTTTGCGCGGATCGCTTCTGGGTCGATGCCGCGTGCACCTTGGTAAGCCATGGTGGAAAAGTAATAACGGTCTAGAATGACGATGCCGCCAGTCTTGATGGTCGGAATGATGAGCTGCTCAACGTGTTCGCGCCGGTCGTTGATGAAGTATTCCAACTCATCTTCTATGCAGAGCCTGCCCGTGGTTGCGCTATCTCTGAGTTTCTTTCCCCAAGGTCCATTGGTCGGCTCGAAGCTTTGCACAACCTCACGACCGCTCTTTCTCAGAGCATCGGCGAGCATGGTGGCTTGAGTCGACTTTCCCGTTCCATCTATACCTTCGATGACAATGAGGTATCCTTTGGCTTGGGAGCTGTTGTGCTTGGTGGACATGAAGATGAAAATTGATGGGTTTAAGGCATTCTTGAGCGAAGAGGTTTGATCAAGGCTTAGAGTTTTGACCAGGCATCCATGCCTCCAGTGACATTGTATACACTAGTGAAACCTTGATCCACGAGGTAATCCATGACTCGACCACTTCGGCCGCCAGATTTGCAAATGATCAATAGCTCCTGCTCCTCGCCCATGGCCTTGAGTTCAGGGATGAATTCGGGTATTTCGCCCATAGGCACATGTCGGGCAGCGTCAATATGAGAAGCGCCGTATTCCCATGACTCGCGCACATCGAGTAAGAGCCCGTTAAAGGATTCGTCTAGTTTGCTTTTGAGTTGTTCAACGCTTATTTCGTCTTGGTTTTCCATCATATTTGTGGGCTTGGTTTTGCTGCTGCAATTTTGCTCGTAGTCAATTAAGTGAGTGATGCTTGGATTCTCACCACAAAGAGGACATTCTGGGTCCCGGCGTAGCTTGAATTCCCGGAAGCTGGTGTTTAGCGCATCATAGTGAATGAGACGTCCCAGCGGCGGGGTGCCGCAGCCAAGGATGATCTTGATTGCCTCCATGGCTTGAAGACTTCCCATAATACCCGGCAAAACGCCGAGAACTCCAGCTTCTGCACAACTCGGCACGCTGCCGGCATCGGGAGGTTCAGGGAGCATGCAGCGATAGCAGGGGCCTCCAAGGTGTGGCGCAAAGACACTGAGTTGACCTTCAAAGCGGAAGATGGAGGCGTAAACGTTTGGTTTTTTGAGGAAGAATGAGACGTCGTTACTGATGTAGCGCGTAGGGAAGTTGTCCGTGCCGTCGATGATGACATCATACTGAGATGCGATTGCCATGGCATTTTCAGCATTGAAGCGGCAGGCGTGTTGCTCAACCTTCACATGCGGATTGATTTCTCTAAGTCGTGCAGTGGCACTTTCAAGTTTGCTCAATCCAAGACTCGATTGGCTATGGACTATCTGACGTTGGAGATTAGATAGCTCGACAGTGTCAGGATCAACAATGCCGATGCGGCCAACACCAGCCGCAGCCAGATAGAGACAAGAAGGGGATCCAAGACCTCCAGCGCCGATGCAGAGTATCGATGATTTCTTTAGCTTTTCCTGCCCTGCAACACCGACTTGCTGAAGAGAGAAGTGGCGTGCATAGCGGGCTTGTTCCTCTTGGCTGAGCATAGTTTGGATACCGAAAGAGGCTGCAGTTGAAAGGGTGAAGAAAATGGCCGATTCACTTCAGAAAATCGAATCTAGTGGCGGCGGAGGGTTTGGTGTGAGGAGAGCTTAGCCCTTGAGTTTATTTTCCAAAGCTTGGTCAGGTTGAGCCCCATTATTGAGTGCTTTCTGGTAGTAGCTCAAGGCGTCCTGTTTGCGTTTTTGCTGCAGATAAAGGACGGACAAATTGTAGTAAGCATCAGCTAATGCGGGATTTAGTTTGATCGTGGATAAAAAGTGTTCCTCAGCCTGTTGGTATTGTTTAGCAGCCCCTGCCAAGTTCCCTAGATATAAATGTGCACGTGCATTGTCTGGCTTGAGAATGAGCGAACGTTCGAAGGAGTTTTGAGCATCATCGACCTCTTTGTTTTTGTATTGAGCAATACCCATCATGAAGTGTGCATAGCCGCTATTTTCACGCATGGTGATGGCTTCGTCCAAGCACGCGATCGCTTTGTTGTAATGCCCCAGTTTCATTTCGACTACACCGAGCTTACAGAGGATGCGATAATTGCCAGGCACTCTTTCGTTAATATCGATAAGCACAGAGTGCGCAGCTTGGATGCGGCCTCGTTCAAAATGGCGTATGATCAGGTCCTCAACATACAAGGTCTCTGACTCAAGGGCATTACCATAGGCGCGAGCGTGAGCCATGGATACACGATCTGAGTTTGAAAACTCCCCATCTGGGTGACGATGAGCCGAAGCAAATTCCTTTTCCTTATCAGTAAGCTTGATTTTTATGTTTCGAATATCACTGATTGCTTTGGAAAGGCCTTCGATTTTGACTGTTGATTTTTGATAGGTATCCCAGAGAATTTGCTCTCCCATGCGGCGGCGTTCTTGTGCAGCAAGAAGGCGTTTGACGGTTCCTTGAAGGGTTTTGATTTCATCAGAGTTCGTGTAGGCCTTATCATTAGCATTAGGGTTTTTATTAGAATTGGCACTGGCGGTGGAGAGGGCTGATTTGGCGTCTCGAAGCTGAGATTCAAGTGATTGGATGGTCTCACTCTGCATTGCTTGCTCTTTCTGGTATTTTAAGATGCGAGTTTTGGCGAGGGCTAGGTTACTGCGGGCCTGGGTAAGCTCATCCTTGGTGGCATTTTGATTTTCCTCAAGAAAGCCGAGACGATCAAGAGCCTCTTTGAGTTCAGTGCCGAGACGCATGTTTTCGGTGATCAGTCCTTGAATTCCTTTGGAGTCACTTTGTTTCAGTGTTTCGGCGAGGAGGTTTCTTTCTTTCAGTAGGTTGTCGCGCTCTTTGCTGAGCTCCTTGATGGTCTCTTGAGATTCGTTCAAGCTAAGCTGCATTTTTTCAATGCGGCTATTGGCAGTGCCCAGCTCATTGCGGGTTTGTTCGAGCATCTCGGTAACTGTTTTCAGCTCATCTCGAAGCCCTCTCACCAGCTCGTTATTAACGGCACCTTGTTGCTGCATGTTTTGCTGAATTTTTTCAGCACGGTTTTTGGCGAGTTCAGCCTCTTGGCGGAAGTTGTCAGCATTTTGTTGAGCTTCTGTGAGTTTTTGCTGGGAAGATTTTAGGGCACGTGCCGTAATTTTGATTTCCTGTTCGAGTATTGTCTTTTCCTGGGAGATGCGGTTCATGTCTTGCTGCAACGGTGCGCGCGCAAGGACATCCCGTATCATTGCGATTTCTCTGTCTTTCTTAGTGATCAGCTCATTGAGGCGCTTACGCTCTGTGTCGTCTAGCTTGTTCTTGGCGTTTTGATCATGCGATGCAGCAGCCTCTTTGTTAGCAGTCTCTAGCTTTATTTTTAGCTCCTTGTTTTCTTTTT
>JAFMDE010000010.1 GCA_017857425.1 Akkermansiaceae bacterium | reverse complement strand
TTCCTTTTCGCCCGCACGACTTTGCCAAAACGCTGTAACATCTCTTTAGTCACCGGTCCTGCCCTCAGCACATGGATGAGCACTCCTTTTTTACCCGCATCAGCAGAAATTTCTGGCCTGATAATCGTGCTTTCCAAGCCCTCTCGGCAAGCTCCGCCATCAACAATCATAGGAATAAGTCCTGACAATTCCTTCTCTACGGCACTGGCCGAAGTCGGGCTGATCCTGCCAAACCTATTAGCACTGGGTGCAGCAATGGGACGCCCTAGCTTTCTGACAATAGCTTTCATCAAAGGATGAGCACTCATTCTTACCGCCACAGAAGGCAAGCCACTGGTTACAATATCTGGAACGCACTCTTTTTTGGGCAAAATCAATGTCAACGGCCCAGGCCAATGAGCCTTCATCAGTTTGTCAATGACCTCTCTGAGTTCATCCGGAACATCAGCGACCTCATCGACCTGCTCATAGGAACCCACATGCACGATCAGCGGATCAAAGCTAGGGCGTTGCTTTGCGGCAAAAATCTTAGCGACCGCATCAGGATTCATGGCATCGGCGCCCAAGCCATAAACCGTCTCTGTGGGCAAGGCAACAACCTCGCCTTTTTCCAATAGGCCCACGGCCAGCTCCACAATCTTGTTTTGCTCCGCAGGATCGGATGCATCAATCACTTGAGTTTCAGTCACGCTTTGTGAATTAGCGTATCAATGACAAAAATAGAAGCTTAATACGCTCTGGGTTTTATCAGCAATACAGCATGTAAAAAACCCAAATCAGCAAACATCCATATCGACACCCCGCGTTATACATCATTGAAGGATGACAACTTTTCTATTTTTCCCTATCGCCTCAAGCCCCACACTTATCTAGGATTCGATGCATGGAGCATGCGCCTCAAACACCTACTCAAAACCAGCAACCTTTAGAGAATATCATATTGGTTGGTTTTATGGGCACAGGCAAGTCCAGCCTGGGAAGAGAGCTGCATCAAAATCTCGGCTATCAACTCATCGACACCGATCACGTCATCGAAAAACAAACAGGAAAATCAATACCTGACATTTTCTCACAAGATGGTGAAGCCACTTTCCGTAATCTTGAAACCGAGCAATTGAAGCAGTTAATCGCTAAAAAAACGAGCAAACACATTATTTCTACGGGGGGCGGTATCGTTTGCACGCCAGAAAACAGAACCATACTTCGCCAACTCGGATTCGTAGTCTGGTTGAAATGCTCTGAAGAAGATATCTTTGAGCGCACCTCTCAGAATAAAAACCGGCCACTGCTGCAATGTGATGACCCTATGCAAGCGATCAAGACCCTCCTTGAGGAGCGCTCACCCTATTATGAAGAAACCGCACACCTAGAGATCAACACCACCGGTCTAAGCCTTGATGAGGTCTCCTGCGGCATCCTTGAGAGTGCTCGGTATTATTTTGGCTCTGCATGACAGCATCCATCTTCAACTTTACTGGATAAAAGTTGCAGCAAAACACCCTATGTGCATATAGTTTGCATCCACAAAACCCTTTTATATCAGTTCCGATATGTCCACCACTAAGCCAAGTTCGACCCCCAAAATACCATTCAAACTGGTCAAGCAAGAGTTGAAAGAAGTAGAGGCTCAGATTCGCGATCAGGTAAGTGCCTTCGATCCCGCAGTCGCCCCTTACATCGACTATATCTGCAGCACCAGCGGCAAACGCATCCGCCCTATTTTGTCGATTCTTGTAGGTGGTGCTACCGGCGGAATAAAGCCTGCCCACCTCACCATCGGGGTCATTCTTGAGCTCATCCACATGTCTACATTGGTTCATGATGACATCATTGATGGCGCTGACACTCGCCGCCAAGTCCCAACAGCAAATGCAAAATGGGGTAATGGCATGGCCGTCCTACTTGGGGACGCCTTGTTCTCCCACTCTCTTTTGCTGGCTACCAATTTCAACAATATCGACATCTGTCGCAAAGTCGGCCAAGCCTCTCGTGAAGTCTGCGAGGGCGAGGTCATGCAAACCCAGAGAAGATTTGATTTTACCCTCACCAAAAAAGACTATTTTCACATTATTCAGCTCAAAACCGGCTCACTTTTCGCTGCCGCGACAAGTATACCAGCAGCCCTTTCAGAGGTAAGCCAAGAAACCGAAGATATGCTCTACGACTACGGCATGAAGCTAGGCACAGCATACCAAATCTACGATGACTGCCTTGACCTTGTTGGAACCGAAGAGCAAGTAGGTAAGACCTTACGCACCGACCTCGAAAAAGGCAAACTGACACTACCACTGCTCAATTTACTCGAAAAAGCAAACAAGAGTCAGCGTGAGCAACTCAATAAACGCATCATTGAACAAGAGCCTTTGGACCTTCCTGTCCTCGTCGGCATTGCCGAATATGAAGGCGCCGTGGAGTCGGCCCTAGACACCGCCTCACTCTTACTCGCGGATGCCCGAGAAAGCTTAGACGTTCTCAGCCCCAGCGAGTGGCGTAATGGCCTCGAGGAGGTCACCTATTATCTTGAGGGACTGCTCAACAAATGTCGCCGTTAGCGGCAACTTCGGGCAAAAAGGCAGGCAGGAATTCTAGCGCTTCATGCACAAGATCTTCGCCTAGCTAGCTTGCCATCGATTTAGCTCACAAATCTTGGCACTCACAAGCCCATTACCCCTGCCCTAGCCAGCAGTTTGCCTGCTGATTACATGCAAATTTTCCAATCCCTGGCTCGTAAACTCCTGCGCATAGCGCTTGGTAATTGGCTCCGCAAGTAGTTTGCGTTCCGCCTCATCCATCGCCTCGAGCTCAACTTTACTATACCGCTTATTAAGCTCGCGATCCGTCATCCGAATTACGAGTTCTTCCCAAAAAGTTTCTGATCTCATCTCATCGTAACACTGGGCATAAAATGAAGATTCTTCTTTGTCCTTCCGAAGACGCAAGCGCTGCCGCTCGGGGTCATTCTCAACCTCTCCTCCCAGCCCATGATGCTGCATACGAGAAAGGATCTTTTCGAGCATATCATCGAAACGAGCCACTCCCTCATCAGAACCCGGCTTGTGATTCCAAAACGTAGACCAACACGCAAGAGTCAACATCTCAGAGAGAGTTGACAACTCATCATCAGTAAAACGAAGGTGCATGCCGTGGAATCTGAAAGAACAAAGCCAAGAAACAAGCTAAAATCAGGCAAAAGCAGATAAAGCGCTAAGTGCTTTCATTATTTTACACCAAAGCTTTCTTTTAGCTTTGGGCAAGCTTCATGTTCCGTATAATCTGCGGCATGCAATGCCCATATTGCCAGACACCATTAACAGAAACTTCTCAAGAATGCAGCTACTGCAGTCTATCATTGCAAGGCGCTAATAGCCTAATGGGTCCGGTTCCACGTCTCACTGCGGGACTTAATGACACCCTCTCAGTTCTAAAGAAAAAAGCTCAAAGCAAAACCACCAAGTCTTTGGTGAAACTCAGCCAGCGTTTTCCTCAGGTGAGAATGCACATCATCATCAATAAGTTTGACCCTAAGTATCCTCTCTCTACCCATCTTTTCTGGCTCTTCAATCAGGGATCTTTGTGCACCAGTGATCGCAAAGGCGGCAAAAACCACTCCATTTTACTAGGTCTGGATCCAGCCCAAGGGCGCAGCGGACTTATCGTCGGTTATGGACTGGAGCCATTTTTACCTCAAAAAGCACTCGACCACGTGCTTGAAAAAGCGCAACCATTACTCAGCAAAGGCAATTACAGTGAAGCCATTCTAGCCATCATTGGTGACATCGCTGAGCTGATGCAGGAAACCTGTGACGAGTTAGAGGAAATTCTCGCCCTTGCAAAAACTGAAACTTCTCATCAAATCGAATACTAAATAAGACACCTACTAATCATCATGGACTACGAAACTTACAAACTCATTCACTTCGCCGGAATCTTCACTTTATTTTTCGCCTTCGGATCTCTTTTTAAAGGTGACAAAACGACCAAGGGTGCCGTCATCGGTCATGGCATCGGCCTGCTATTAATCCTACTCGGAGGTTTTGGCATGCAGGCAAAAATGAAGGATGTCTACCAGGCTGTCTATGGCTCTGGATTCCCCACATGGCTTATCATCAAGATTGTCATATGGCTTGCTCTCGGTGGCGGCATTGTCCTCGCTAAACGCAAAATCATTAAAGGCTTGGCAGCATGGATCCTCATTATTGCACTCGGCATGGCCAGCGCATACCTGGCCCTCAAAAAACCAGCCATGGGCAACAAGCCCGCGGCAGCCGCAGTGGAATAAACAACCAAGCTCCACCGTTTCGCCATGAAACATGTCGAAACTATTACCCTACCTCATGATCTCAGTGAATTCACTGAGATCATTGACGTACGCTCACCCTCTGAATTTGCCGAGGATCATCTTCCTGGAGCAGTTAACCTCCCGGTGCTCAACGACGAAGAACGAGCCACGGTAGGAACTATCTATAAGGACAAGCCATTCGAAGCTCGCCGACTTGGCGCTGCGCTCATATCGGCCAATGCCGCCAAACACCTGCAGACACACCTGGCCAACAAGGACAAGTCTTACACACCGCTTGTCTATTGCTGGCGAGGCGGAATGCGCTCAAACTCACTGGCACAAATCCTACGCTCCATAGGTTGGCGGGCACGCCTACTGGATGGAGGTTACAAAGCATTTAGAAAATTTGTCGCCAGTGACACAGAGAGCATTTTATCGGATCCCACGCTGCAACTCTCCGTCTTAGCCGGACAAACAGGGGTTGCAAAAACCCGCCTCTTACACACCCTTCACGACAAAGGAGCTCAAGTCCTCGACCTTGAGGGACTGGCCAATCATAGAGGTTCAGTTCTCGGTCTAGAGCCAAACTCACAGCAGCCTAGTCAAAAGAATTTTGAAACCCATCTTTGGCATGCTCTATCTCAGCTCGACCCTACCCAGCCAGTCTTCACAGAAGCAGAGAGTAACCGCATCGGTATTCTACACTGCCCACCGGCACTGTGGCAAAAACTCGGCGAAGGCGAGGTCTTCAATATTGAGCTTCCCTTAACTCAGCGTGCCTCTTTCCTTCTCGATGACTACCCCCACTTCACTGACGATCCAGAGCACTTAAAAGCACTGCTTAACCGACTCGTCAAACTAAGAGGTAATGACCAGGTCAAGCAATGGCACGATTTGATCGATGACGGTCTCTGGGTCGAATTTGTCGAGTCAGTATTACGTGATCACTACGATCTTGTTTACCGCCGTGCAGGTGATGAAAAATCCAACTACCCTGCTCCTGTGCAGACGCTTGCCATGGATGACTTCACAGCTCAATCCCTGGCGCACACCACAGACACATTGATCAACTGTGCCACATTGAACAACTGTGCAAGACGCTCATAATCACCTCCAAGATCCAAGGTTCGACGGCATTCGCGAGGACCTTATCGCTACCATGCTCACTCATGGCGTTAGCCGCTGTGTAGTCAATGGCACATCCCCCGAGGATTGGCCACAAGTCGCCCAATTAGCAGAGCTCTATCCTGAACTCGTCATCCCTTCCTTTGGCCTTCACCCGTGGAAAACTCCCAGCCCAAACTGGCAGCAACAACTCACCTCTTACCTCGACACCATTCCCCATGCCTGTATCGGTGAATGCGGCCTCGACCGTTGGATCAAAGGCTACGACATAGAGCTCCAACGCGAAGTGTTCACCACCCAACTCGATCTCGCCAGCCAACGCAACCTGCCACTAAGTATTCATTGCCTGAAGGCCTGGGGACTTCTCATAGAAATACTAGAATCTCGACCACTACCTCAGCGCGGTTTTTTACTACATTCCTACTCTGGCTCTGCAGAACTCATCCCCCACCTTGCCGAACTTGGCGCCTATTTTTCCTTCTCCGGATATTTCCTGCATCAGCGCAAAAAAAACGTGCGCGACGCCTTCAAATCGGTGCCCCCCGATCGCCTGCTCATTGAAACAGACGCTCCGGACATGTTGCCGCCGGAGAGCTGCATTGACCACCCGCTAGAGATGGAACTCAATCACCCAGCGAACATCAGCAAGATCCATGATAAAGCTTCTGCTATCCTTGAGCTCTCCAGCGTGCCCAAAAACTTCCAGCGATTTTTTGAGAGTGGCTTCTAAAAATCTTATGGTTACCACTCGCTTAGATCCATCTGAGGATATTTAAAAACAAATCCATTCTGCTGCAACCTCCTCGGCAGCACCCAATTACTTTTGAGAATGAGTTCTGGTTCAGTGCCCAGGACCATAGCACCTATCTCAGCCATCCACACCGCTGCAGGCAGACCAAATGGACGCTTAGCCAACTTTCGGAAACGCTGCATCATGTCTGCATTTGTTAGCGGATCAGGCGCCGTGATATTAATGACACCTCTGATTTCAGGGTGCTCGATAAGCCATTCCACAGCTCGGCAGTAATCCTCAACATGCACCCAACTGACCATTTGTTTTCCTCCCGCAACAGGCCCGCCAAGAAAAAGCTTCGATAGCTTGAATAAGTAATCAAAGACTGTTCCACGCTCTTTAGCCATCACCAAAGATGTGCGCAGAGCAACTCGACGAACATGCTCGGAAACCCGAGCTGTCATAATGGCGCCCTCCCATGCCTTGGCTACATCGACAAAGAAACCTTCTCCCAATTTTATTCCTTCACCCTGAGGTTTATTTTCTGCGTCTGCATAAATGGATGCAGTACTGGCGTTGAGCCATACCCCGGGTGGATGAGAGCAAGCAGCGATTGCCTCACCAAGGATCGTGGTGCTCTCGACTCGGGAATCAATGATCTCTTTTTTATTCTTCTTGTTGTGTCTGCAGT
Source organism: Akkermansiaceae bacterium (assembly GCA_017857425.1). GTDB lineage: Bacteria > Verrucomicrobiota > Verrucomicrobiia > Verrucomicrobiales > Akkermansiaceae > Oceaniferula. The sequence goes on along the minus strand of JAFMDE010000010.1, from coordinate 23,813 downwards.
TAATCGACCTGCCCGCTAAATTCACAACGGCGGTGGCGCCATTCAACTCAGATGCCCAATCACCCATCGTCTTACCATCCCAGAGCACATGTCGGCAGTTGGGGTCCAATCCCTTTTGGCGGCGTGCAAGGCCAACAACATCCCAGCCTAGACCATGAAAATGACGCGTTAAATGACGGCCAATAAACCCATTGGCACCAGCGATGATTATTTTTTTCATAGAGTAATTACATTGAAGTCGTGGTACTAAATAGTGGATTGCTGGTAATAATCAAGCTATCAATACGATCTAGATGATGCCGTCAGGAATCCCCGCCATGATGGTCACCTCCTCGTTCATTTCATCCACTTGACAGCTCGGCAGAAAAGCACCCTCAAGCTCAGCGAGAACCTCTTCATCGTTTTGCACAGAGAAGATTTCTCTTAAGGTCCGCTCATTACATGCCACCAAGTGGCAGGCCTTTTGAGCAACCGGCATTAATAAAGGTGAACTGAGCCTCTCTGCCAGATCTGCATAACTGAGGCACACCAACATACATTGAACCCAGGCTGCAGCTCCACGATACATGCCACCACTGTCATTTCGAACCACCAGTTGCCTTTCTAATTCACCCATGGCCATGCTTTGAAACCATTCTTCGCCACGCGCTGATTGGTAGGACACGTAGTTTACATTGCATGAGCACGGCTGCTGGTGAAGCCATTTGATAAAAGACGAACAGACACCACACCGGCTGTCATAGAAAATATCTATGCATTTATTATACTGAGTAATTTTCATGAGATTGGTAATGAATATTGGTTATTTGCTTCTCTGCGCTTAACCTAAAAATTTAGCGGCTAGCTTCATCGCCGGCCCGTAAGAGAGTTTGTCGACCTTACTGCCCAAATTTCGGGCAAAACTTACAAAGTTCTCCAGCTCCTTCACTTGATTGCGAAATGCTTCTGCCTCAGCTCCCTCGAGACCCTTTGTCTCTTCTTGGCAGTTGCGCAACAAGTCCAGTGCGGGGTCAATTTCACGACGCTGACGCTCTCTAAGGATAATCGTAAATATCTTCCATACATCTCTCTCAGCATCGAAATATTCCTTGCGGTCACCTTTTTTGACCACAATGCGCACGAGTCCCCATGAGACCAGCTCCTTCAAATTGGTGTGGGCATTACCACGACTGACAGAGAGTTTTGCCATCACCTCGTCTGTGCTGAGAGCCTCCAGACCAGTCATCAGCAAGGCATGGATCTGCGCCATCGTTCTATTAATACCCCAGTGGCTTCCAAAAGCACCCCATTGTGAAATAAAATTATCCCTTACTTCATCTAAAGAAAGATTCGCTGAAACATCTGAACTATTCATCAATTTCAGTAATTACTGAAAATTCAGATACTTTCAAGCCTTTTCTCGGGAACTTGTAAATTAGGCGTTCACACTGATCAAATTCTAGCTTCTCTGCTCGGCCAAAATTCTGCCGTAGACAATCTTTTTCGGCATTTTAGCAAATGTAGCGTCCTATTTGGAGCAAGCGAGATATCTGCGCCCCAAAACTCAGCTTTAACAACCACATGCGCTTGTGAAATATTTCACAAAGTGCTTGCTTATTACCCCATTTTGGTCCTCATTCCGCTTGGCAAATTGTCATGAATTCGACTCCATACCAAGCACCCGACACCGCGGCCAAAACACAGGCTGGGCTCGACTCTGATTATCAGGCAGAAACCGATGATTTACTCGGTGAAAAAATGGTGCTCAACATGGGGCCATCGCACCCAGCTACTCACGGAGTATTACGCCTTATCCTAGAGTTGGATGGCGAGATTGTCACCAAATGCGACCCGGACATTGGCTACCTTCACCGCGGTGATGAGAAGATCGCAGAAAACATGCATTATAACCAATTCGTGCCCTACACGGACCGATTGGATTACCTCGCACCTCTTGCCAACAATGTAGCATACACATGTGCTGTGGAAAAACTGATGGGCTGGGAACTCCCGCCACGAGGCCAAGCAATTCGTGTCATCTGTTGCGAACTCGCCCGCATTGCCTCTCACATGCTGGGTGTTGGTGTCTGCGCGATGGACGTCGGCGCAATGACCGTTTTCCTTTACACCTTCACCGAACGAGAAAAAACATACAACCTCTGTGAACAGCTCACTGGGGCTCGCTTTACCACTTCCTACACCCGTGTAGGCGGTCAAGTCCGTGACTTGCCTGATGGATTTCTCACCAGTCTCGAAACATTCCTCGACGAGTGCTCGCAGACGATCGATGAGATTTCCAATCTTCTTGATCGTAATAAAATTTACCTCAAGCGCATGATCGACATCGGCACTATCTCCGCTGATGACGCTATCACCTGGGGCATGACTGGCCCCAACCTTCGCGGATCTGGCGTAACGCGTGACCTGCGTAAGGACAACCCCTACCTCGGATATGAAAATTATGATTTCGATATCCCCATTGGTGAAAATGGTGACTGTTACGATCGTTACCTCTGCCGTATGGAAGAAATGCGCCAGTCAATACGCATCATAAGACAAGTCATCGCTACTTTACCTGGTGGTTCTGTCAATATTGCAGACTCCAAGAACATGCTGCCTGCAAAGGATAAGGTGCTCACCAGTATGGAGGAACTCATTCACCACTTCATCGTCGCCACCCAAGGCATAGAAGCCCCAGCAGGCGAAGTCTACTTCGGTGCAGAGAACCCCAAAGGCGAGCTAGGATTTTACATCAACTCCAAAGGTGGAGGCGTGCCTCATCGCATGAAGATAAGGTCCCCTTCCTTCGTCAATCTCTCGATCCTTTCTCACCTCATGCCCGGACACATGATCTCTGACGTGCCGGCTATCCTCGGTTCGCTCGACTTCGTGATGGGTGAATGTGATCGATAGTAAGTTCAAAACGAACCCTTCAGCCTCAGCTCCACTTTAAACACTCCGTTATTCCAGCCTCAAAAATGGACAACACCACATTCCCACCCTTTGCTATCACTCCTGAGATTGACGCAGAGGCCAATAAACGCATCAGCCAATACCCGGAGGATAAAAAGCGCTCAGCTGTGCTGCCGCTGCTACACATCGTCCAGCACAACTTTGGCTTTATTAATACCGAAGCCACTGAGTGGGTTGCCTCCAAGCTAGATCTTGAGCCAATGCAGGTTCACGAAGTTGTTTCCTTTTACCCCGGACTGCGCGAACATTCGCCCGGAAAATACCACATGCGTGTCTGCCGCACACTCTCTTGTGCTATGGCTGGATCCGAAGAACTCATGGAACGTCTCTGTGAGCTCACCGGCATCGACCGCTCTAAAAGCGATTCTCATCACAACCCCATCGCCGTCTCCCCTTGTGGGCAATGGTCTGTGGAGTTTGCTGAGTGCCTTGCCTCCTGCGGCACTGGCCCCGTATGCTTGGTAAACGACGACTTTCATGAGGCTGTCAATCCAGACGGCGCACAAGAACTACTCAACAAGTATGGCAAAGCTGCCAGCCCTGCCGCTAACTCGTAAACCCTCACCGAGATCACCCAAGCATGAGCAACATCACATATCTCCCAGGTAAAGAACCAGACGCGCGTGAACACCGCTTAATTTTCAAGAATATCGACCGCGTTGGTTGGGATAATTCCATCGATTGCTACATCAAGGATGGAGGCTATGAGCAGCTGAAAAAAGCGTTCACCATGGAGCCTCAAGCCATTACCAACGAGGTCAAGACCGCTGGGCTCCGAGGCCGTGGTGGAGCAGGATTCCCCACTGGCGTAAAATGGGGTTTTATACCGCCAAACAACACCAAGCCGGTTTATCTGATCTGCAACTGTGACGAATCCGAGCCAGGCACCTTTAAAGACCGCTACATCGTTCATCAAGACCCTCACCAACTCATCGAGGGCATGATCATCTCAGCCTTCGCAGTCGGAGCCAACACGGCCTACATCTACATTCGTGAGGAGTTTCCTGAAGCATCAGAAATTCTTGAAAAGGCCATCGAGGATGCTCGCGAGAAAAACTTACTCGGCGATGACATCCTAGGTTCAGGGTTTAATCTCGAAATATACCTTCACCGCGGCGCTGGTGCTTATATTTGTGGAGAGGAAACCGGATTGATTGAGTCTCTCGAGGGCAAGCGACCATACCCACGCATTAAACCTCCCTATTTCCCTGCAGCGCTGGGTCTCTACATGTCACCGACAATCGTCAACAACGTAGAGTCTCTTTGCCATGTTAAACACATCATCGGCATGGGTGGCGACGAATACGCCAAGCTCGGCACACCGCGCAACACAGGCACCCGCATACTCTGCGTATCTGGAGATGTTAAAAAACCTGGTTATTATGAAGTCGAAGTCGGCAAAATAACCATGGGCGAGCTTCTCAACGATGTCTGCGGAGGCCCCAAAGACGGCCGAAGTTTCAAAGCCGTCATCCCAGGTGGTTCATCAGCGAAGATCATGCGCTGTGAGGAGACTTACCAAATCAAAAACCCAGACGGTTCACAGCGAGAGCTTTCCTTTTACGACATCCCTATGGATTTTGATACGATTGCAGCGTGCGGTTCTATGGCTGGATCCGGTGGTGTCATTGTCATGGATGACTCACGCAAAATCTCCTGGGTGCTCAACAACATCAACCACTTTTACGCTCACGAATCTTGCGGGCAATGCACACCATGCCGAGAAGGCTCGATGTGGATGCGCAAGATCTCTGACCGCATCGTCAATGGTCAAGCCACCCCTGAGGACGTGCAAACACTCGAAGATGTCGCCTATCAAATTGATGGCCGCACCGTATGTGCCTTCGGTGAAGCAGCCTCGTGGCCAGTGGAAGCCATCATTTCAAAGTTCCGTGACGAGCTTGAAGCTGAAACCTCAGAAAAAAACGAATACCTCTCTGAAGAAGCTAAGCGACAACTCTCGTTCATTAACCTCTAAGCTAAGTTACCCGAGACTAACCAGCACTCTATTAAAATGAGCGATTCTACTACCACCAAGCTTCCCAAGGATACCGCCGCTGAAAAAGGCATGGTCAACATACAGGTTGACGGGCATTGGATTCAAGTGCCACGCGGCACGCGGATGATTGAAGCCTGTAAACTGGCCGAAAAAGAAGTGCCCCACTACTGCTATCACCCTAAGCTTTCCTCACCCGGCAACTGCCGCATGTGCCTCGTTCAGATGGGCATGCCTCCTCGCCCCAATCCTGGCGAAGAACCATCCTATGATGAGAATGGCTTCCAGAAAATCAGCTGGATGCCACGTCCAGTGATTGCCTGCGCCAACACCGTTGCTGAAAACATGGGAATCAGAACCAAAGGTGATCTCGTTGAGAAATGCCGTGAAGGAGTGATGGAATTCCTCCTCATCAACCACCCCTTGGACTGCCCTATTTGTGATCAGGCTGGAGAGTGCGGCCTGCAAGAGTTTTCTGTTCAGCACGGCAAGGGAAGCTCGCGCTTCAAGGAAGATAAGGTCAAAAAGCCCAAGAATGTGAAGATCGGGCCCCGCATTCGTCTCGACGATGAGCGCTGCATCATGTGCTCACGCTGCATACGTTTCATGGACGAGGTTGCCCAAGAGCCTGTTCTTGGATTCTCAGAGCGCGGCACCCACACCACCGTTGGCGTCTACCCAGGACGTGAGCTTGATAACAACTACGGGCTCAACACGGTTGATCTCTGCCCTGTAGGAGCGCTCACTTCTAATGATTTCCGTTTCCAAATGCGCACATGGTTCCTCAAGGAAACACCAAGCATTGATACTAATTGCGGCACAGGTGCCAACATCATCATCTGGACTCGTGGCAATAAGATCTTCCGCGTCACACCTCGCCAGAACGACGACGTCAACTCTTGCTGGATGCCAGACAGCCATCGCCTCAGCTATACCTGCCCAAGCCATGACAATCGCTTAAGCGCGCCACTCATCAAAGCCGACGGTGTCCATGAGGAAACCTGCTGGAGTAATTCCATCGCAGCAGCAGGAGAAGCCATCAAACAATTTGAAGGTAACGAGATCGCCATCATCGCTTCTGGCAAGCAAACCAATGAAGAGCTCTTCATGATGCGCACACTTGCTGCCGAACTTAGCACCGACTTAATCAGCATCATCCCACACACTCAGGAATCTGATAAGATGTTGATTTCTGAAGACCGCAATCCCAACACCACAGGAGCCGGTCTTATTCTAGGGCTTGACGACCCAACCGAAAAATTAGCGGCCATCAAGGACGGCATCTGTAACGGTTCGATTAAAGCCGTGATCGCAGCATCCGAAGACCTGCTTGATGCTGGTTTTTCAGCTGATGACATCGATGGCCTTGAGCTTCTCATCTCCATCTTCAACACCACTAACGCAACTGCCCAGGCTAGCGACATCGTTTTCCCCGGAGCAAGCTCAGCGGAAAAACGTGGCAGCATGATCAACGTAACGGGTCGCCTGCAAAAACTCAACGCCGCCTGCATTCCTCCTGCAGATGCTCGTGACGACTGGGAAATCATCAGTGATATCATCCTCGCCATTACCGGAGAAACCCCAGAACAGGCTCCACTGAGTATTGATCAGCTCTCGGAGATCATCTCAAACAACATCCCTCAACTTGAAGGCAAAAACCTAGCCAACATCAGCGAACTAGGAGAAGTCATCATTGATACCAACGTAACGATTCCTCTTCTTGATCGTGAAACCCAACGTATCGCACAAGGCGAAATCGTAGGTTAAATACAGATAACTGATCACTCCATACCATGGATCCTGCAATTCTCTTCCTCATCCTCACTACAGCGGTAAAGATCGTCGTCTTCACCTTCATCTTCACGCTGCCTATCATTGCATACTCAACGTATGCAGAGCGCCGTGTCTCCTCTATCATTCAGGATCGAGTGGGTCCTAACCGAGTGGGCATTCCCCTCACCCTCTTTGGAGCTAAAAAGGACATCCCCTTCGCTGGACTACTTCAGCCTCTTGCCGATGGCCTAAAGGCATTCCTTAAAGAAGACCTAGTGCCCGCACACGTTCGCAAGTTCTTCTTCTGGATCGCGCCAGCACTCACCGCAGCTCCTGCATTTCTCTGCATCTGCATCATCCCCTTTGGCAGCAGCATCACCGTATTTGATCAGCCTGTTAAACTGGTTATCGCTGACATTGATGCCGGGCCATTATTCGTCTTCGCCATCGCCTCCTTGAGTGTCTATGGCATCACCTTCGCCGGGTGGGCTTCCAACAATAAGTATTCCTTCCTTGGAGGCGTGAGATCATGCGCACAGATGATTTCCTATGAGATATCTCTCGGCCTTTCACTCATTCCTGTCCTGATGGTCTTTGGACAACTCAACTTGTCCGACATCGTTCACTCACAAGCTGAAAACGGCTGGACACTGCTCCCGCTCTGGAATGAACACGGCAGCGTCTTTGATGCCGCTTACTGGCAAAACTGCACGGAACAGTGGCTACTGATGATCCCGCTAACGATCTCATTCATCATTTTCACCACCTCCATTTTTGCAGAAACCAACCGCATGCCCTTTGACTTGCCCGAATGTGAAACCGAGCTTGTCGGTGGTTACCACACGGAATATTCATCGATGAAATTCGCCCTCTTCTTCCTGGGAGAATATGCCGCGATGATCGTTGGCTCTGCTATTATCGTCACCTTATTCTTCGGTGGCTGGTCTCTAGGATTCGGCCTCGATACGGCCATCTCCAACATGGCTTTGGGAGGACTGCTCCACATTCTCATCTTCCTCACCAAGGTTATCGCCTTTGTCATCTTCTTCATCTGGGTTCGCTGGACCGTCCCTCGTTTCCGCTATGACCAATTGATGAAACTTGGCTGGGTCGTGTTTTTCGAACTCGCCTTGGTTAATATCTTTATCACCGCCGGCATTATTATGCTGCTGAATTAATTCCCACGCATACTTCTTACGCCCACAGAACATGGCTATCATAAAAATCAAACGTCCTCAGCTCACCATTGCCGAGAAGCTTTACTTGCCCGCAGTCATCAAGGGCCTGAGCATTACTTTGGGTCATGCTATCCGGGCAGTGCTAGGCAAAACACCGGGTGCGAAGAGAAACTTCAACTCCTCAGGCATGGGAATCACCATGCAATATCCTGAGACAAAATGGGATGATCAACTTCCTGACTACTACCGTGGTGTCCCCGCCCTCGTGACCGATGAAAAAGGGCGTGAGCGCTGCGTCTCATGCCAGTTGTGCGAATTCATCTGCCCACCTAAGGCTATCGCTATTATCCCCACCGAGATCGAATCCGATGACCCATGGGCGAAAGTAGAAAAGCGTCCCCAGGTGTTCGATATCGACATGACCCGCTGCATCTACTGCGGCATGTGTGAGGAGGTCTGCCCTGAGCAAGCTATCTACCTTCGTCAAGACTACGCCATGACCGGCCTGTCCCGAGCAGAGATGGTCAATGACAAGGAGCGCCTTTACGAGATCGGCGGTGTCCGCGAGGGCCTTGTCAACAAGTGGAACGAGATCAAATAATTTTTAGACTTTATCACCATGCCATCACCTTTCTTCTATATCTTTGCAGCCATGATGCTCTCCGGAGGCCTCATGGTCATCTTCATGCGCAACCCCGTATCATCCGCGCTCTCCATGGTGCTTAGTTTTCTTGGGCTGGCCGGCATCTTCATTGGCCTGAACGCTTACTTTGTCGGCATCTTACAAATCCTCGTCTACGCCGGAGCGATCATGGTGCTCTTTATTTTCATCATCATGTTACTTGATGTCAAAGATGAGGAAAGCCATCCACGCAAAGGCCTTGCCATCACCGCTGGCGTTCTTATTCCGGTCGCATTAATCATCCAGCTTGCCGGCGTCATCCTCACCGATGACAAGTCCCCCTCAGCTCCCCCACTAACGCTTGAGGCAGCGGCGGCAGATTATAAGCAAGAGAGCGTCATCCACAAAAAATTAAGCAACGGCAGCCTCCCCGATGTTCATCTCATTGGTCGCAAACTCTTCACTGAATACAACTTCCCGCTCCAGGTCATTGCCGTACTTTTGCTGGTTGCCACCGTGGGCTGTGTCGCCTTGTCAAAAAAGTCATCCGCACCAAAAGATGGCGCCAAACCTGACAAGGGATAATCATTTAACGTAGAACTGTAGCTCTCATGCCCACTCCTTCAATCAACGAATACCTCATCATATCAGGCCTGCTTTTTGCCATCGGCCTGGGTGGTGTCATCATACGGCGAAACATCATCGTCATCTTCATGTGCCTAGAGCTGATGCTCGCAGCAGCCTCACTGACCCTAGTTGCCTTCTCACGCTTCAATGTAACGGATAAGGGACTGCCAGACTATGACGGCCAAATGCTTGTCTTTTTCATCATTACCGTAGCAGCCGCTGAGGTGGCTGTTGGCTTAGCGATCATCGTTTCTCTCTACCGTGCGAGACAATCAATCCACACAGACGAGCTTACCTCATTAAGGGGCTAACGCACCGTGCTAGCCGTTACCCGCTTTAAAGACCAATATAGACTTTCCATATGAATCCCTGGTTACTTCTCATCATTCCCATCGCCAGTGCTGTTATCATTCAGCTGGGGCTCAAGCGCAATGCCACCGCATCTGCGCTGCTCTCCACTTTGTCAGTGGCATCCACCTTCCTCATCTCCTATCTCTTATTAGGAAAAGAGCTCAGTGCTGCACCCATCGAATGGATCAACATCGCCGGCCTGCAACTCGATATCGGCCTTCAGCTCGACTCGCTTTCCAAAGGCATGATGATCGTCGTCACCGCCATTGGCATGCTGGTGCACGTCTTCTCACTCGGCTACATGAAGGACGATGAAGCCAAAGCACGCTACTTCGGCTGCCTCTCACTGTTCATGTTCTCGATGACTGGTATCGTGCTGGCATCTAACTTCGTCATGATGTTCATCTTCTGGGAATTGGTTGGACTCTCTTCCTACCTACTCATTGGCCACTGGTATCACAAAAACTCCGCTGCAGACGCCGCTAAAAAAGCCTTCCTCACCAACCGCATCGGTGACTTCGGCTTCATGATCGGCATCCTTATGCTCTGGGGCATTATGGGAACCGTCGTTTTTGCCGACATGGATGGCAGTAAGCTCTCACTGCTCTGCACCTGCCTGACAGGCACAGTCGTCCTACTAATCTTCTGCGGTGCCGTCGGTAAATCCGCTCAGCTACCACTCCACGTCTGGCTTCCCGACGCCATGGAGGGACCCACCCCTGTTTCCGCCCTCATCCACGCAGCAACCATGGTCGCCGCAGGCGTTTACATGATGGCTCGCTTATTCCTTTCTCTTGGAATCACTCCAGATACCGCAGAGCTCATTGGCTCTGCCCCACAAGTCATCGCTTGGGTAGGAGCCATCACCTCGCTACTGGCCGCTTTGATGGCCACCCAGCAGAACGACATCAAAAAGATTCTCGCCTACTCGACCCTCTCGCAGCTCGGATACATGGTCATGGCCGTCGGCCTTGTTGATGCCAATGCCGGCATGTTCCACCTCTACACCCACGCCTGGTTCAAGGCACTTCTGTTCCTCGGCTCGGGTGCTGTCATTTACGCCTGCCATCACGAGCAAGACATCTGGAAAATGGGCGGACTGTTCGGCAAAATGAAAATCACTGCCATTACCTTCATCATCGGAACCATGGCACTTACCGCGGTTCCCGGAACTTCCGGATTCTTCTCTAAGGAAGGGATTCTTCACGCAGCACATGAGAACAACCAAGCCCTTTTCTACATCGCCGTTATTGTTGCCGCATTGACAACATTCTACATGTTCCGCCTGATCTTTGTCGCCTTCTTCGGAAAGGCCAAAAATGAACATGCAGAGCATGCTAAGGAGGTTGCCCCTGTCATGTGGATACCTTTAGCCTTACTCGCCATTATGGCCTTTGCCTCACCATTCCTTGGTAAGCTTATTCCAGCCACCGAGGGATACCACCCACATCTTGGGTTCGAAATAAACGTCGTTACCATCGCCTCACTGCTGGCATTCGCGGTAGGATTCATTGCCGCCTTAATTCTCTACAAAGGCAAAACATCCGACCCCGTCAACATCCCCCTGTTCCGCAACAAGTTCTACTTCGATGAGCTCTACGCTTGGATCATCAAGATTTTCCAAGATGCACTTGCCGCCATCGTCCACTTCTTCGATGCCTTTATCATCAACGCCATGATCATTGGTGGACTGTCTCGTTCCGCTGTGGGAATCGGCAACATCTTCCGCCGATACGCCCAGTCAGGAAGTATCAGCGGTTACGCCTTCCTGATGGCCGTGGGTGCACTTCTGGTCATCTTTTTCACCGTCTTTGCATCAAAATAATAAGTCCTATTGGACAAATAAGACCTATTCCTCAATACCATGCTACTCGCTCTCATTCTCATACCGTTCTTGGCTGCCATCGGCATTCTCGGAGGTCTGCCAGCTAGACTCACAGCTGTCATTGCATCACTTGCCAATATCCTAGTCGCAACCTATGCGCTCGCATGCCCAGCTTGCTGCGATGGCTTCAGCCTTCAAGTCTTAGCTGACCCCAAGATTAACCTCTCGCTGGGAATTACTGGTATCAGCGCCATCATGCTGATCCTTAGTGTGATCGTGACCTTGGCGGCTGTCTACAGCGGTAAATGCCCTGAGGGTCGCGAAAAACTCTGGTTTTCAAGCACCCTCTTTATCGCTGCGGGCGCAATCGGTGCCTTCCTCTCCACGGATGTCTTTTTCTTTTATGCCTTCCATGAGCTGGCCCTGATACCCACCTTCCTCATGATTGGCATTCTAGGCCGGGGTGATCGCAAAGAAGCCGCTTGGAAAATCACCATCTACCTCGCCTTTGGTTCGATCATTCTTCTCGCAGGACTGTTAATGGCCACGATGCACACAGGCAGCTTTGCCTTCAGTGATTTGGCTGCCATCCCTGCCTCTGAGCAAAACACCGTCGCCCTTTTACTCATCATCGGCTTTGGCACCCTGGTCTCACTCTTCCCTCTGCACAGCTGGGCCGCTCCGGCATATGCTAGTGCCCCCACTCCTGTCGCAATGCTCCACGCTGGCGTGATGAAAAAATTTGGCCTCTATGGACTTCTTGTTATCGGCATGAAAGTGGCACCTGAAGGCATGCTTTACTGGCTGCCCTGGATCTGCGTGCTGCTGCTCGGAAATATCATCTGGGTCGGATTGGTCACCATCAACCAGAAACGCCTCGACTTAATGTTAGGTAATTCTTCCGTGATGCACATGGGTTACATCTTCCTTGCCATTGCCGCGCTCGCTGCCAACCCAGCAAACAGCATCGCAGAACCGGCAGCCATACTGCTGATGTTTGCCCACGGCATTTCTATCGCCCTTCTTTTCTCACTCACTTCCTTAGTGGAGCAAAAAGCGGGCACGCTCGAAATCTCCCAGCTTGGTGGCCTCGCCAAAAAAGCACCTGCTCTTGCCTTTCTCTTTGGCTTAGCTGGCATGGCCTCTATCGGCCTTCCCGGTCTGGCAAACTTTGCTGGTGAAGTGATGGTATTCTTTGCTGGCTTTGCTGATTGGACCCCCGGCGAAAGCATGGGCTGGGTTCAGATCACTACCATCATCGCCCTCTGGGGCGTGGTCATCAGTGCCGTGTATATGCTACGCGCCTTCCGCAACACCTTCCAAGGCCCTCTGGTTAAGGCCACAGAAAACGCTGCAGACATTCATTACTGCGAAAAAATTCCTGCTTACATCCTAGCCGCGACGCTCTTAGTCGTTGGCATCTATCCAAAAATCATCCTTCAGTTTCTCTCCCTCTGATCCAGCCCTGAGGAACTCCAAGACTTTTCCATTATCACTATGCAACCGCACTTCATCGAATTCATCACTGTAGGCTTTGGCCTGATCCTGCTGATGTTTGAGGCCTTCACCAAAGGTAACAAATCACAAATCGGGCTGCTTGCCGCGACAGGACTTGCCGTGATTCTGGCCATGTTATTCTGCCCTGCCCCGTCATGTTGTCCCGTCCCTGAGTGGATGGAACGCTTCTACAGTGATGATCAAACTGCCCGCTTCTATAAAATCATCGCGGTAACGAGCACCATTCTCGTGCTACTCATGTCGGTCGATTTCAGCAAAGTACTCTCTAAGTTTACCACCGGTGGAGAAGATGACTCAGCCACTGGTGAGTTTTACTGCCTTCCCATATTTGCCTGCGCCGGACTGATGTGGATGGCCTCGGCGACTGATCTAGTCTCCATTTTTGTCTCTCTCGAGCTTGTGACAATCTCCTTCTACGTGATGGTCGCCTTCATGCGCCGCAATGTTGGCTCACTTGAAGCCGGAGTGAAGTATCTCATCCTTGGCGCTCTATCGACCGGATTTCTCGTTTACGGTATTGCCTGGATATACGGGGCAATGGGAACCACTGACATCACTCTCTATAACTCCATTCTAGAGAGCGAAGCTTATCATTTGAACTACCTGCTCTTTGGTGTCGCACTCATCCTTTTAGCTCTTGGATTTAAAGTAGGAGCCGTACCCATGCAGCTTTGGATTGCTGATGTTTACCAAGGAGCCCCCACCCCCATTACTGCGTTCCTCTCTGTCGCCTCAAAAGCAGCCGGCTTCCTGGTATTGATGACTATTCTCAGCCCCTTCTTGGCCGCCGATGCCACCGGCAGCACAGTTAGCTCAATCCTGCTCATTATGGCTGGCGCAACATTACTCTATGGTAATCTCGCAGCGATATCTCAGAACAACTTCAAGCGGCTGCTAGCCTATTCATCCATTGCCCATGCTGGTTTCTTACTCATCGGTGTAGCCACTCAGGACTATAACGCCGTCTCATTCTACCTCGGCACCTACCTTCTGATGACCTTTGCAGCCTTCTTCGTGCTGGCTCTGATCCGCTCCGAGGAAGACAGCGACGAGCTTGAGGCCTTTGATGGTCTAGGCAAACGCAATCCACTGCTCGCTTTCGCGCTGACCATTGCCATGGCCGCCCTGGCTGGCATCCCTCTCACAGCAGGCTTCTGGGGAAAGTTCCTCATCTTTAAATCCGCGATCGCCTATGACATTTCATGGTGGTTGCTAAGTATTGCCTTTGTCAGTGTAGCTGCTGGCTTTTACTACTACCTCAAAGTCGTCAAAGCCATGTATTGGAACACAGCTAAGGATAACACGAGCATCACGGTTCCTGTGATCACCAAAGTCGTGCTCATACTCCTCACAGCTGCCATTCTCATACTCGGCATTTACCCACAGCCGATCTTCAGCCTACTGGGGCAATAGAGAGCCTCATGGCTCGAGCGCAATCTTGTAAAAAACAAGAGCCCGCACTCGACCTGCAGCCTCACTCGCTGTATGCTAAATGCATGATAAACGTTGTAGTTCTCTCGCTGCTAACCGGATTAGCCGTTGGCATTCTTTTTACCGCACTCAAGCTACCTCTGCCTGCACCTAATGCCTTTGCAGGCGTCATGGGTATTGTTGGCATCTATTTAGGCTCTCTTGCCTGGCCAATGATCAGCAAACTTTTTTCTTAAGTCATGCTTCCTCAAGAGATCATACGCCACAAGCGCGATGGGCTCACACTCAGTGACGAGGAAATCAGGTTTTTTGCCAATGGCATCGCCAGTGCTTCGATTAGTGAAGGGCAAATCGCGGCCTTTGCGATGGCGATTTTCTTTCAGGGAATGGATGCAGAGGAAATCGCCTCTCTGACCATCGCCATGCGCGATACCGGCGACATTCTCAACTGGGAGGATCTGAGCTTATCTGGGCCTATTATTGACAAGCATTCCACGGGAGGCGTCGGTGACAGCGTCTCACTCATGCTCGGTCCGTTGCTTGCAGCATGCGGTGGTTACGTACCGATGATTTCGGGCCGTGGTTTAGGGCATACCGGCGGCACCCTTGACAAGCTGGACTCGATCCCTGGTTATAATTCTACCCCCGACAATGACTTGTTTCGTAAGGTTGTCCGTGAATGCGGAGTCGCCATCATCGGCCAAACGGGCAACCTCGCCCCCGCCGATAAGCGCTTCTACGCCACGCGTGACATCACCGCCACCATTGAGTCCATACCCCTGCTCACCTCTTCCATCCTCTCCAAGAAATTTGCCGCTGGTCTCGATTGCCTCGTTATGGATGTCAAAACAGGATCAGGTGCGTTCATGACAAATCACGATGATGCGCGCGAGCTGGCACTCAGTATTACTAAGGTCGCGAATGCAGTAGGAGTCAAAACAAGCTCCATACTCACTGATATGAACCAGTGCCTTGGACACAATGCTGGTAATGCATTAGAGGTCCGCGAGGCTATCGATTTCTTAACAGGCAAGAGCCAAGCACCACGGCTCAAAAAGGTCGTTTTTGCTCTGTGCTCCGAGCTGCTCATTCTCGCAGAGCTTGCCAAAGACAATCAACACGCCACAACGATGCTCAATAAGGCTCTTGAAAGTGGTAAAGCTGCTGAAATTTTCAGTCAAATGACAAGCCTCTTGGGTGGCCCGTCAGATTTACTAGAGAACTATGACAAGCACCTGGCAAAAGCTCCTATTATACGTCCGCTTCTTCATCAGGGAGCAGGTTACGTGAGCCACATAGACACCAGAGCTTTGGGCCTCTCCGTAGTTACCCTAGGAGGCGGCCGAACACGCGCTGAGGATGCCATTGATAGTGCCGTCGGATTAGAAAACGTTATTTCCATAGGTGACTCATCTGAGCAAGCATTAGCCATTATCCATGCACGTGATGAAAGCTCTTGGCAGGAAGCCGCTGAGTGCATCAAGCAAGCCATCAGTTTCCAAGAGGCTAAAGAACCGGATCTACCGATTATCTATGAGGTGATTCGTTAAATATCTTCAGCATCTATCAGCCAACATGCCCATTCAACGCATCATCCTCTTAGTGCTAGATTCTTTAGGAATTGGCGCCTCAGCCGATGCGGCTCGTTTTGGTGATGCAGGGGCAGATACCCTTGGACACATCGCAGCCGCCTTCGACCAAGGCAAGGGGCTAAATCTACCCCATATGTGCCAGCTTGGCCTAGCTCATGCCTACCGCACCAGCACGGGTCAATTCCCGGCAGGCATGACCATTCCCACTAAGCTAAGCGGATCCTATGCCTGCGCTAAAGAGATTTCATCGGGTAAGGATACGCCCAGTGGCCATTGGGAGATGACCGGTGTGCCCGCACTCTGGGACTGGGGGTATTTCCCTGACAAAACCCGCTCGTTTCCTGAGGATCTACTCAATGAAATCGTAACCCGATCAGGCATTCCCGGCTACCTAGGTAATTGCCACGCATCTGGCACAGACATCATCGCTAGACTTGGCGAAGAACACATCAAAACCGGCAAGCCCATCTTCTACACTTCTGCCGACAGTGTCTTCCAGATTGCCTGCCATGAACAACATTTCGGTCTCGAAAACCTTTACCGTCTTTGCGAGCAATGCCGAGAATTGCTCACGCCCCTCAATATCGGCCGAGTCATCGCTCGGCCATTCATCGGCAACACTCAAGAGAACTTTGAGAGAACGGGCAACCGACATGATTACTCCATCCAACCACCTCAGCCCACAGTGCTGCAAAAACTTGTTGCTGACGGAGGCACGGTGATCGGAGTGGGAAAGATCGGCGACATCTTTGCCCATACGGGCATGAGTGAAGAGATACGCGCAACAGGCCACCCCGCACTCTGGCAAGAAACGTTTGCCGCCATGGAGCGCACTCAAACAGCACAAACTACGCGAAGCATTGTGATGACTAACTTTGTCGATTTTGATGCTCTCTACGGACACCGCCGAGATACCATCGGCTATGGCAAGGCATTAGAAGAATTTGATCGCCAACTGCCCTCATTGTTTGAGAAAATGAGTGCTGATGATTTGCTCATCTTGACTGCTGATCACGGCAACGACCCCAGCTGGCATGGCACAGACCATACCCGTGAGCACGTCCCCATTCTACTTTACCAACATGACATGCCCTCGACTGACCATGGCTTCCGAGAAACATTTTCAGACATTGCTCAAACAATCTCGTGCATCTTCAAGCTATCACCATTTGAGCACGGTAAGTCACTCGATCTTTGAACCTTAAATACTAACAACTCACCACCTCATGACTCCACATATCGAAGCAAATCCTGGCGACTTCGCCTCTACGTGCCTACTCCCTGGGGACCCGCTGCGCGCAGAATACATCGCTGAAAACTTCTTAACCGATGTCAAAAAAGTGAATACCATACGCAACATGCTCGCCTTCACTGGCGACTACCAAGGCACCCCCGTATCTGTCATGGGAAGCGGTATGGGCATTCCATCCATCTCTATTTACGCCAAAGAACTTATCACTGAATATAGTGTCAAAAACCTCATTCGTGTAGGTAGCTGCGGCGCTGTCAGTTCCTCAATCAAAATACGCGACATCCTCATTGGCATCGGTGCCAGTACTGACTCGGGAGTGAATCGCCAGCGCTTTCAAGGTTTTGATTACGCCGCGATCGCAGATTACCACATCATCAAAGCTCTCAACACAGCTGCCGAGACACTCAACATCCCTGTAAAAAATGGCAATTTGTTTTCTTCTGATCTCTTTTACACACCCAATTCCTCGATGTTTGATACCATGGAAACCATGAATATTCTGGGCGTTGAAATGGAGGCCGCTGGGCTCTACGGTATTGCTGCCGAATATGGAGCCAGAGCAGCAACAATTTGCACCGTATCCGACCACATTCGAACCAGTGAATCCACCAGCCCTGAGGAGCGCAAATCCAGCTTTGAGGAGATGATGAGCATCGCTCTTCATGCGGCCAAGCAATTACAAAGCGACAGCTCAAACGCATCATGAACTCCACCGAATTAGCAAAGCTGGCATCATCAGCTCGCCTACTGGCCTACGCACCTTATTCAAAATTCAAGGTTGGCGCCGCCTTATTAGCCGAAGACGGAAAAACCTATACCGGCTGCAATGTTGAAAACGCATCTTATGGCATGAGCATCTGTGCCGAGCGAGTAGCCGTGGTCAAGGCTGTATCCGAGGGGCAACAGTCATTAAAGGCCATCGCCCTTTCTGTATCGGGATCGGGAAGCCCATGCGGCGCTTGCCGTCAAGTTCTCTACGAGTTCAATCCATCAATGTTGGTGTATTTGGCGGATGAAACAGGACACATTCACCATGAGACCACACTCAATATGCTGCTTCCCCACGCATTTGGCCCCGAAAACCTAGATTAAGCGCGACTATTCCCTTTCACCATAAGCCAAATTCGCTTATCTCCCGTGTAACAAGTTGTTACCATTCATGCGTGTTTTCTACATACTCTTCAGCAAGGAATTCAAAAACTATTTCCTTACCCCTTTTGGATGGGTCATATTGGGCCTTGTCTCACTCATGCAAGGTCTCTCCATGACCACGGCAATGGAGAAAATGAAAGACGCCCCGATGAGTGAAAACTTTCTCTTCTTGTCGTTTAGCGCACCCAACTTCTGGTTCTATTTTCTATTCATTTTTCCTCTCCTGACTATGCGGCTTTTCGCTGAAGAGGAAAAAACAGGCACCCTCGAAACCCTCATGACGGCTCCCGTCACCAGCGGTCAAGTCGTGTTATCTAAGTATGTGGCAGCCTTTAGCTTTTACGCATTGCTCTGGTCCCCGATTCTCTTGCACCTTAAAATATTCACCTTTGTAACAGGCAACCCTCCACCTGTTGAAATGGGTCATCTGATTGCCACCTACGCAATCCTGCTACTCATTGGCAGCTTCCTGATCGCCATTGGCTGTTTTGCCTCCACGCTGAGTTCAAGCCAGATCGTGGCAGGTATTATAACCATCGCCATCATCGTCATACTTTTCTTCCTAGGGTTTGTGCCCTATTACACAGGTGAAGGGTTCCAAGCAGTGTCTGTATTTCACTATGTCGCCATCCAAGAGCACCTGGCCTTATTTACACGAGGGGTCATTGATAGCCGGCCTGTTGTTTATTACCTGAGCATGGCCGCCTTTTTTCTGTTCCTCACTCATCTGACTTTGGATTTCCGCCGCTGGAAATCTTAACGCTCACCCTGCTACCTCTATGCCTGACACAGTAACATCTACATCATCTGCGCGCCCTGTTCGACGTGTTGGACGGACGGTTAATGTCATCATTCAAATCAGCCTCTTTGTCGCCGCAGTGATCGCGGCTAACTACCTTAGCTGCACGAATCATAAACGCTACGACTTAACGGAGAAAAGAAACTTCAGTCTATCGGACTTTAGCGAAAAATTCCTCAAAGGTAAGATGCTTCAAGAGCATCAGTCTCCGGTGCAAGCCATTGTTGTCATGCGGCGCACATCGCCACATTATTCGAGAGTTTACCACCTGCTTGATGAATACCAACGAATCGCAGGCGACGCCATCAAGCTTGAATTCATCGACCCACTCCGCCAAACAGACCGCACCCTAGAACTAGAAGCTATCTATGGGATAAAATATAGCGAAGACATGATCATCATCGATGGACTCGCCAATGAAGATATAGCCAACAATGACGGCCAGCCCAGCCAGACAAACACCTCTATTCCTAGCACTGGCGATGCAAAAGCCGACAAAGCTAACAAAACAGCCCAAAAAACCTCAGGCCATCTGCGAGTGGTCCGCATCACTGACCTCTACTTACAAGATGACAACCAGACGATCGTCGCATGGCAAGATGAAGATGTAATCACATCGAACTTCATCAGCGCCATCGAGGGTTCACCTCGTAGGATCTACCTTGCCGCTGACAAAATGAACATTCAGGAGGAAGATGGCCAACCCGCATGGATTATCCTGAGCCGCATGCTTGTTCAGCAAAATATTGAACTCCGCCCGATACGCCTCGCAGATATAGAAACAATACCTGAAGACGCTGAGGGGCTTGCACTCATCGGCCCAGCCTATGACCTCAATGAACGTGAGCTGAAAATTCTCACAGAATATTGGGACAGACAACAATCGGCATTGTTAATCACACTCGATCCCACTGCTCAACTTGACAACCTACGGATCTTTCTCCGCAGTTATGGCATCACTGCCCGCAATGATAGAATCATCACTGTGAAAAATGGCCAGTCCCTCTCCAACGTGCAAAGCATTTTCGCAAGGGGGGCTGAAATCAATAGCTCCCTCGGCGGTAAATCAACAGTATTTGAAGGCGTCAGCTGCAGCTTAGAGGTCAGAGAAAACGATGACCGACTGCTCAACAAACGCATCCAGCCCATTGCCCTCGTAAAAGCTACCTCAGGCTGGTGGGGGGAAACCCGCTTCGATGAGCAGAATCCTGCATTCAATGTCGAGGAGGACTATTCGGAACCCTTGTATCTCTCAGCGGCGATTCTTCGTGGACAAGCTACATCTGACGAAACAGCCAACCTCGTTTCAAAAATGGTCGTCATCGGCAATACCGACTTCCTGGCCACCCGTAAAACACGGCCAGAACAAGCCGATTTCATCAAATCGAGTGTTAATTGGCTCATCGGTCGTGAAGAGCTTATCGGAATCGGGCCTAAAAAACTCTACCGGCATAAAATGACGATCCTGCCAGCTCACAATGCATTTATCACGAAGCTAGTACTCATTTTCATCCCTGCTGCGGCACTACTTATCTCGTTGATTGTCTGGAACACTCGTCGCGCTTAAGCCCCCCAACTACTCGTTTTCAATACCTGCCTATCATTTCTCGATTGTGCGCATCTCCTTCACCATATTCCTTGCCGTTATCGCTCTCGTGCTTTGTGCATTAGCGATCGTATTTACAGGTGAAGAATATCGAAACCGGCTCTTTGGCAAGCCATTGGCGCAACCTGGAGAAAAGCTTTTCCCTATCGAAGAGCTCGATAAGGTCAGGCAAATCACACTAAGCAATAGCGATGGCGATGTGGCCAATTTCATCATCGATGACAATCGATGGATGGCTACCAAACCATGGCAAGACCGCGCGGATCCACTTTACATGAAGGCGCTGATACATTTCACCGCACTGCTACAGGTAGAAGAAATCATCCCCAGAGATGATATAGAATTAGACGAATGTGGCCTTCAAGACGGATCTATCAAAGTGGAAATGCGTGATGCCAACGGGAAAATCATCTCTCATTACCAAATCGGAAGGCCGACCGCCTGGCACATACCGAGCGAAGGTGAAGACAATCAATCACTACCTACCATCTTCATACGCATTCCAAAGGGTGAACAAAAAAACAACATTTACGTATGCAGCCAAGAATCCGCTGGCGCGATTGGCCAGCTGTTTAAAAATCAATTTAGCAGGTTCAGAGACCATCACCCGTTTTATTTCAGCCCAAAATACCTGGATAATATCCGTATTCAGAACAATCAAGGTGATGTCGTTGTCTCACGTGAGGATTTACAATCAGCCTGGTCCATCAGCAAACCTCTAGAACTGCGTATTGACCCTGCCAGCCTCAAAGCACTCTTTACTGACCTTGCCCAACTAACTGCGATCCGTGTAGAGGACCGAGCTAACGTAACCCTGCCAGCGGGCGAAGACACCACAGCCCAAACACGCGAGCTATCCATTCACTTTGCAGACGTAAAAAAAGAGATCGTTCTACGTATCTACCCTCCAGCTGAGGACAATGATAATACCGTGCTCGCCACCGTCAGTGACCGCCCCGGTGCCGTCTTTGAATTACCCCTCACTACAGAGGCTGCGATACCTGACACCACAGCACTCAGCCAATTACAATCAGGCGTCAATGACCTGCGGGCAAAGACCATGACTCACCTCAATGGCCCCCAACTCAAAACAGTAATTCTGCGACCAGAAGCAATGACACCCATCATGCTTCAGCGCACACCCAAAACGACCTGGCGCGTATTGCGAAGAACCGGGTGGAAAGAAGCCAACCAGGACGCTGTCATCAATCTGATGACCGCTATCACGCGAGACAAAGTTCAGAAATTCGTGACGGATGCCGCCACTGACCTTTCCCCTTACGGCCTTCATCAACCCTTCCTTCAAATCGCATTTATCAGCTTTAAAGATGAAAGCATGAGAGTGGCATTTGGACGCGATACCGAGCAGGAAAACATTTACGCTCATATCGTCGGAAAACCTAATATCTGGCAAATCAGCCCTGAGACTTTATCGAAAATATCGCAACACTCATGGCAATGGCGTAGCTCACACGTTTGGCACATCCCCAAAATTGATATTACTCAAATTACGATTCAGAAAAAGCATCAGCCGCTCACAGAACTCAGCTACGATCATTTTACAGGCATATGGAAAGCCTCTCAGAATGGCAAAGATGCTTCCGCCAGCCTGAACCCCAACAGGGCTGACAAATTACTGATGTATCTTGATTCGCTCAAAACAACACGGTGGTTGGGCC
This sequence comes from Akkermansiaceae bacterium, assembly GCA_017857425.1. Lineage (GTDB taxonomy): Bacteria > Verrucomicrobiota > Verrucomicrobiia > Verrucomicrobiales > Akkermansiaceae > Oceaniferula. The sequence goes on along the minus strand of JAFMDE010000010.1, from coordinate 1,460 downwards.
CCTTACACCCCCAGGCCATGATAGCACTTGAAAACCCCGAAATAACGATCAGTGTCTTCATGCGTCGTTTTGATGATCAGGGAAATGATTTACCCCCCATGCGTAAGACCTTAAGAGTCTCTCAAACCCCCGGCGGCTACATCATTTTCGCGAAAATAGACAGCCTACCAATCAGCCCAGAAGATGAGGATGGAATGAGCTATTTCCTCCTCTCCCCGGAAACGATCAAAAAACTCAGTGTTGATCTCTTTGAATAACCTTCTTTTACCACCATGCCAGGCATCGACCCTCATATCATCCGCAAAGATTTTCCAATCCTTGATCAAACGATCAACGGTAAACCTCTGATCTATTTTGATAATGCCGCTACATCCCAGAGCCCAAAACAGGTCATGGAAGCGAGCACGCATTATTACTCCCATATCAATTCCAACATCCACCGGGCAGCTCACAAACTTGCCAGAGAAGCTACTGCGGCGCATGAAGCTGCCAGAGAGACCATTGCTGATCATTTAAACTGCGCACACGCTCACGAGCTCATCTTCACCTCTGGCACTACGGACTCCATCAACCTAGTTTCTAACACGCTAGCTCTCTCCGGCAAAATCTCTGCAGGTGATAAAATCATCATCTCTGCACTAGAACACCACGCCAACATTGTGCCATGGCAAATGTTATGCCAACGCACCGGAGCAAGTCTTGAAATCATACCCATCCATGAAGATGGAACCTTTGATATGGATGCCTACCAAGGCATGCTTGATGAAAGCGTGAAGTTAGTAGCCATCAGTCACGTTTCCAATGCTCTAGGCACCGTAAACCCTGTCTCAACGATCATATCGATGGCCAAGCAGCATGACGCCCTCGTTCTCGTCGACGGCGCTCAAGCAGCCCCCCACTTCAAGATTGATGTCCAAGAACTGAACTGCGATTTCTACGTGTTTTCAGGTCACAAAATCTACGGCCCAACAGGAATTGGCATCCTCTATGGTAAAGAACAAATCCTCAATGAGCTGCCACCATGGCGTGGTGGTGGTGAAATGATCAAGGAAGTCACCTTCGAGCATACAACATACAACGATCTCCCCTTCAAATATGAAGCCGGAACACCTGATATCGAAGGTGCCATTGCCATGGCTGCAGCGATTGATTACATGAATACTATTGGCATGGAAAAAATCGCTGCTCATGAGAGCTACCTTGAGCAAAAAACCACCGCTGCATTAAAAGAGATCAACGGCATCAAACTTTACGGCACGGCACCCCAAAAGGCAGCTGTTGTCTCATTCCGCATTGAGGGCATTCACCACTACGACCTAGGAACCCTACTCGATCAAATGGGAGTTGCTGTTCGAACTGGTCACCACTGCTGTCAGCCACTGATGGCACGCTATGGAATCACAGGCACGGTGCGCGCTTCATTTGCAGCCTACAATACCGAACAAGAGGTGGACGCATTT
>JAFMDE010000103.1 GCA_017857425.1 Akkermansiaceae bacterium | reverse complement strand
CCAGTCTATCCTGGAGACACAATCAAAGTGCCGCAAAAAACGGTCTTTGGTAACTAAACAATAGCTTTAGAGGCCGGCGGCTGAAGAGGCTCTAGTGGGGGTTGCATTTATGGAGATTGCATTTCTGCTTGCTGAAGTTTTTTAGCATTGGCGGGCTTTTTTGAATGGGGGTTGAGCGATTGGCATCTTTGTCACATCGAAGAATTGTTCATGGGGCCATAAAAACCTGCACAGGCACTTGACCGCACCCAGTGTCTTGCTATGTTGCGCGCTCTTATTTTATGAAAGTAAGCACTATCTGTGCTGGAACTTTCTACCAACAAACAAACCGTAATATCACAAGATGGCTACTGCTAAACGCAAGACCGCAAAGAAAGCTGCCCCCAAGGCAACCGCTAAGAAGCCCGCCGCCAAGAAGCCTGCCGCCAAGAAGGCAGTAAGAAAGGCTCCCGCATCTAAGGGCAAAAAAAATGTTTACTTCTTCGGAGGGGGCAAAGCCGATGGAGACGGCTCCCAGAAAAACCTCCTTGGAGGTAAGGGCGCCAACCTCGCTGAGATGGGGCTTATTGGAATTCCTGTTCCTGCTGGCTTCACGATCACGACTGAAGTTTGTAACTACTATTACGATAACGCTAAGTCATACCCTAAGACGCTCATCGCAGAGATCGAAGCGAACATCGCCAAGGTTGAAGCAGCCATGGGCAAGAAGTTCGGTGACCTCGAGAATCCACTTCTTCTTTCCGTTCGCTCAGGCGCACGTGAGTCGATGCCAGGTATGATGGACACCATCCTGAACCTCGGCATCAACGACCAAGTTGTTGAAGCTCTTGCTAAGAAAACAGGCAATGCCAAGTTCGCTTGGGACTCCTACCGCCGCTTTCTCCAGATGTATGGTAGTGTTGTGATGGAAGTAGAAGCTGAAGATGGTGAGCACCATGACCCCTACGAGGTCATCCTCGATGCAGCCAAAGCTAAAGCCAAAGTCAAAGACGACTCCGGCCTCTCCGCTAAACAACTTCAGGAAGTTGTAGCCGAATTCAAAGCTCTGATCAAAAAGCGTTCAGGTAAGAATTTCCCAGAAGACCCTCGCGATCAGCTCCTCGGAGCCGTCAACGCCGTGTTTAACTCATGGCAGAATGATCGCGCGATCGTTTACCGTCAGAAGTATGGTATCCCAGCCGCATGGGGAACCGCTGTTAGCGTTCAGGCCATGGTCTTCGGTAACACAGGGAAGTCATCCGGAACGGGTGTTGCCTTCACTCGTGACCCCGCCACCGGCGAAAATGTCTTCTACGGTGAGTATCTCATCGATGCCCAGGGCGAGGACGTTGTAGCAGGTGTTCGCACACCGAAGCCAATCGCTAAGATGGCCAAAGACCTTCCTAAGTCTCACAAAGAGCTTCTTGTTATCCGCAAGAAACTTGAGAAGCACTTCCGCGATGTGCAGGACGTTGAGTTCACCATCGAAGAAGGAAAACTCTGGATGCTTCAGACCCGTAACGGTAAGCGCACAGGTTTCGCTGCAGTGAACATCGCACTCGACATGGTTAAGGAGCGTCTCATCAAGAAAGAAGAGGCCATCCTCCGCATTCCTGCTGATGACCTCAGCCACCTTCTTGCGCCTATCTTCGATACCGCTGGTGAGAAAGCTGCCAAGAAAGTGGGTAACGGTCTCCCCGCTGGTCCTGGTGCCGCATCTGGTAAGATCTACTTCTCTGCTGAAGCGTCTGTTGCCGCTGCTGCCAAGGGCGAGCAAGTCATCCTTGTCCGTCAGGCGACTTCTCCGGAAGACCTTCGCGGAATGATCGCTGCTGATGGTATCCTCACCACAGAAGGTGGAGCCTCTTCACACGCTGCTCTCGTTGCCCGTCAGATGGGTAAAGTTTGCGTCTGTGGTGCTCACAACATGACCATCGATTACTCGAAGGGCACTCTCGTAGGAAACGGCGTCACTCTCAAGCAAGGCGACACTCTCTCCCTGAACGGTTTCGTTGGCAACGTTTACAAAGGCGAGATCAAGTCATCACCATCACAGGTGATTCAAGGCCTGATCGAGAACAAAGCTGCGGCTAAGAAGTCTGCTACTTACAAGAAGTTCATTGAACTTATGAAGTGGACCGACAAGCATCGTAAGCTGGGTGTCCGCACTAACTCCGACACACCAGAGCAGGTCGAGCAGGCCATCAAGTTCGGTGCTGAAGGCATTGGTCTTACCCGTGCAGAGCACATGTTCTTCGAGGGTAACCGCATCGACTCTGTCCGTGAGATGATTCTCGCTGACGACGACGCAGGTCGCGCCAAGGCACTCAAGAAAATCAAGGTGTTCATGAAGAAGGACTTCATTGGTATTTTCAAATCACTTGACGGTCGCCCAGCGACTATCCGTCTTCTGGATCCACCACTTCACGAGTTCATCGGAACAATGGATGCCGCTCAGAAGAAGGATCTTTCCAAGAAAATTGGAATGAGCGCCCCAGCCATCACCAAGCGTATTCACGCTCTTCACGAAGAGAACCCAATGCTCGGTCACCGTGGTTGCCGTCTCGGTATCAGCTACCCAGCTGTCACTGCGACTCAAGTTGAGGCCATCCTCGAAGCTGCCGCTGAAGTGCAGGCCAAAGGTACGAAGGTCGTGCCAGAGATCATGGTTCCACTGGTATCCTACGCCCGTGAGCTTGAGCTCCAGAAGCAGGTCATCGACGAAACTGCCACAGCCGTTCGCAAGAAGCTCGGTCTCACTAAGGCCAAGCTGAAGTATACTGTTGGAACGATGATGGAAATCCCTCGTGCATGCCTCACCGCTGCTGAAGTGGCGAAGCACGCTGAGTTCTTCTCCTTCGGAACCAACGACCTCACGCAAACGGGCCTCGGTCTTTCACGTGACGATTCCTCAAGCTTCCTACAGACCTACACGGATGCAGAAGTTCTCAACAACAACCCATTCGCTGCTCTCGACCAGGAGGGTGTTGGGCAACTTGTTGAAATGGGTGTCAAAGGTGGTCGTAAGACCAAGAAGAACCTCAAGATCGGTATCTGCGGCGAGCACGGCGGAGATCCTGCATCTGTGAAGTTCTTCCACCGCACCGGACTCAATTACGTTTCCTGTTCACCATTCCGCATCCCTGTTGCCCGCCTCGCCGCTGCTCAAGCAGCTCTCGAGGAAAAGGGTCTTGCACGTGGTGAGATCAGCTAAGTAAGCTATTAGGTTGTTTCTCTGAAACGACCCTCATTCATCCACAAGCCCTGCCGGAGAAATCTGGCAGGGCTTTTTCTTTGAAGGGGTAAAAAATGACTGGTATGGCGAGCTTGGCCCTTTAATATTCTCTGTATGTTAAAGGGAATTTCACCACTGTTGTCACCTGAGTTATTAGCCGTGATGTGTCGTATGGGTCACGGGGAAGAGCTTGTTATCGCAGATGGGCATTTTCCAGCTCACCAGTTTAATGATACCGTCGTTCGCGCGGATGGTTTGAGTGTGGCGGATATGCTGGATGCGATTTTACCTTTGTTGGAGCTCGATGCCTATGATCCGGCTCCCGTGATTACCATGGAGGCGGTGGAGGGAGACTCGTTGGATCCCAAGGTGGAGGGCTCCTACGCGGCAGCCATTGAGCGTCACAGTGATTTAAACCCCAAGATTTCACGCCTTGAGCGCTTTGCCTTTTATGACCGTGTGGAAAAGGCTCATGCAGTAGTCGCCACTGGTGACCGTAACAAGTATGCGAACATCATCCTGAAAAAGGGTGTCACGCCTGTTTAGGCGGCTGAGTTACCATCAAAAAATTGGATCAACACATGTTTTTCATGGCTTGAGTTACGGTTTTTTCTCCCGCAAATGGCCTATGAATATTCTGGTCAGTTGACCTGAGATTGATAGTGTCTCCGAATGTTGATGATCCTATCAATAAGGTATTTCTACCTGTTGATGAGTTGGGTGATTCACAATCCACAGACAAACACTGAACATTATGTCAGCCATTAAACCAAGCGCCGTCGTCGAGAAGAAATTTCTTCTCCCCTTTATTCTTGTAACCAGCCTCTTTGCACTTTGGGGTTTTGCCAATGATGTGACCAATCCATTGGTGGCCGTGTTCAAGGATGTTTTTGTCATCGATAATGCCCAGAGCACTTGGGTTCAAATGGCCTTTTACGGAGGATACGCCACGATGGCCCTTCCCGCTGCTATTTTCATCCGCAAGTTTTCCTATAAGTCGGGAATTATTGTCGGCTTAATCCTTTATGCTGTTGGAGCTCTTTTATCGATACCGGCTGCATCAGGTGCCAACTTTAACCTGTTTATCATCGCACTCTATATTTTGACATTTGGTCTCGCATTTCTTGAGACAACAGCGAATCCCTACATTCTCTCGATGGGTTCAGCAGAGACATCAACGCGCCGCTTGAACCTAGCCCAAGCATTCAATCCCATTGGTTCACTTACCGGAATGTTTATTGCGGGCACCGTGATTCTTTCTACGATTGAAGTAGAGGACTTTAAAAATGATGTGAACGGCTTTCGTGCTGAACTCAGCCCAGCATCAGAGCAGATGCAGAAGCATGAAATCCTGCCATTCCTCAAGGCTAAGGAGCGTGAGCGCGTCAATGATGCGAATGTTAAAACTTATGTGATGAATCTTGGCCCTGACGCTCAAGATGTTGGCTCAACTGCACTGGTTGATTTTAAGGAGGGTAAAATTCCTAGTTTCCAGGGTAAAACCCACACTGAGCTGCAGAAGCACGATTTGAAGATTGTTTCGATGCCATACATGATCATCGGTTTTATTGTCATTGGCGTGATGGTTATTTTCATCATTACGAAGATGCCTGACACTAGCCCCAAGGGAGATTTACACGATCTGCATTTTGGCCGCACCGTTGGCCGCTTGTTGGGCAATCCACGCTATGTTGGTGGAGTTGTGGCGCAGACCTTTTATGTTGGAGCTCAAATCATGTGCTGGACCTTTATTATCCAGTATGCCGAAAACGAGCTGGGCATCGATAAGGCCACGGCACAGAACCACAATATTCTCGCTATGGTGATTTTCCTTTGCAGCCGCTTCATTTGCACCTTCTTCTTGAAGTATGTCTCACCTGGAAGATTGCTCTTTGTTCTCAGTATTGCGGGTATTGCTTGCACGCTCGGTGCGATTCATCTGGAGGGCATGCAGGGATTATACTCACTTATCGCCGTCTCCGCATGTATGTCACTGATGTTCCCAACCATTTACGGCCTTGCCCTTGATGGTGTTGGAGAAGATGCCAAGCTTGGTTCAGCTGGACTTATCTTTGCGATCGTCGGTGGAGCGTTCATGCCTCGTTTACAGGGGCAGATTCTTGACCTCGATGGCTTCATGGGAACCAGTGCCACCCGTGGCTCGTTTTACCTGCCAGCAATCTGCTTTGTTGTGATTGCCGGCTATGGACTACTCTGCTGGAACCGTCGTAAGGTAGCAGAATAAGACTATTAGAATAAGACCTGCTTGAGTCTAGCTTGAGACGGGCTTGGCTTTTGCCGATCTTTTAAACAAGAACTAAAAAATCCCCGCTGGCATGACCAGCGGGGATTTTTCTTTGATAGATATAACGTAGTGCTTATGCCGAAGCTACATTCTTGAGCATATCCTTGAGAGCACGTGAGGAGGCTTGAAGTGCTTGCTTTTCTTTTGGCCAGAGATCGATCTCAATGTGCTTTTCAGCACCACCACGGCCAACGATGGTTGGAACGCTCAAGCAGACGTCCTTAAGGCCGTAGCAGCCGTTCTGGAGGCTTGAAACGGGCAGGAGTTGCTTCTTGTCGAGCACGATGGAATGAACGGTCTCAGCGATCGTGGCACCTACGGCCCAACCGGCTCCACCTTTGCGGGAGATGACCTCGGAGCCACTTGTTTTGGTGCGCTCGAAGATCTGGCGCTGGTAGTTAGCGTCACAGCCTTTGACACCCGTAAGGGGAAGACCTCCGACGGTGGCGGATGACCAGACAGGAAGCATGGTGTCACCATGCTCGCCGAGAATGAGGGCCTTGACTTGGGTGGGGGCAAGGTCGAGGTCGTTTGCGATCAGTGAACGGAAGCGGGCTGTGTCGAGCATGGTTCCGAGACCAATGACTTGCGCTGGAGGCAGACCAAGGAAGCTTACCGCTAGATGGGTAAGAATATCAACCGGGTTGGAAACGACAAAAACGATAGCGTCTTGTTTCATTCCCGCAGTTTTGATGCTGTTGAGGATTTGAGAAAAGAGGCCAACGTTACGGTTGATAAGATCGAGGCGGCTTTCATCAGGCTTGCGGCGAAGACCGGCGGTGATGATGAAGATGTCAGAGTCAGCAGCGCGATCATAGTCACCTGAATAGATGCGCTGGTCGTGCAGGCAGGATGCGCCGTGAAGGAGGTCGAGTGCTTCGCCGTCTGCGAGGTCTTTATTAGCGTCGAGGATTTGAATCTCTGATACGACGCCTGCACACTGAAGACAGATGGCTGCGTTGGAGCCTACGCGGCCGCCGCCGCCGATGATAGTTGCTTTCATGATGTTTTGATTATCGGTTGGTTATTATGGTAATTAGATTGTTCTAGGTAGACTACTTGGAGTTACAGACAACTCCGGGTCTGAATTGATCGTTGTTACAAAGCTGGTTATCAGGAAGGTGCTCACGGTGATCTTCCATGCCTAATGATTTGCGAATCTCGATGAGGTCACGTTCTTGTCCATCCGTCATGGTGAGCATTTTCCCGTTGTTAAGTTGGGTTGCTACCCAAACCGTGCGACAGAGGGCCTCGGTGTTTTCCATGCGCCAGTAGGCTTCCTCGATATGGTCTCCCCAGGTGATCACCCCGTGGTTGAGCATGAGTACGGACATGTGTTTAACGCCGGTCTCACCGACGATATCAGCAACATCGGGGGTTCCGGGGGTGCGGTAAGGAGCCATGCCAATTTCACCAAGGAAGACATCGGCCTCTGGAATCATACAAAGCGGTGGCCGGACGCCAGCTACAGCAAAAGCG
>JAFMDE010000102.1 GCA_017857425.1 Akkermansiaceae bacterium | reverse complement strand
ATCATTACGACGCATCTCTTGGCGCTCATACTGCTTAGCACGTTCCTGCATACAACGCAGCAGCGCATGAGAATCAGGGCGGAAGTGCTCCAACTCGAGTTGGTGGCGTTCCATCACGCTTTCGTTGAGATTTTCTAGGCGCAAACCGATCTTGGTCGATGCGATTTCCTCACGTCCTTTTTGCTCAGTAATCTTGGCGCACTCATGGCGTAAATCAGCGAGTCCTTTCTCACTAAGCTCAATGGCTTGGTGCAGCCCGCCACGGCTCGATGACTTCGAATCAAGCTGCTGCTCAAGCTCACCGGCTTTAGCGCTATTGGTTGTAATGGTCTCAGCCAATTCTGTATTTTCAGCCACTGCGGCATCCATGCGCTCAGTGAAGCTTGCAATCTCCTGATCGCGCCGGCCACTGATCTGACGTAATTCTGCCAAGCGAGCCTCCATCGGCGAGCGTTGGCGCTGGGCAGCTTCAAGTGCCTGGCGTTCTACAGCGAGACTGGTGCGGAATTCCTGTAGCAGAGCCACTGCCTCATTTTCACGCCGGCTCGCCTCCTCTACTTCGGAAACCATCTTCAACTGATCCTCTTCTAACTGCTCAAGACGTGCACGAGCTGTAGCGAGATCCTGCTCAAGTTTTTCGCGGCCGGTAACGGCACTAAGCTCACGCTCTTTGATATCATTGATTTCCCAGACAACACCAGAAAGCTTGCTCTCGAGTGACTCAACCTCACGGCTCGCCAGGGTAAACTGCCCTTGCAGAGTAGACTCTTCAACGCGTGCTTTTTGTAAGCGCTCACGTGCAAGCTCGGCGGCCTCACGATTTGCCGTGACCAGCTTCTCCAGCTTGGCCAGCTGCTCACGAGCCTCCTCATCGACCCCTTCTAACTCCGCCACCTGGACCTCAAGATCACGCACCTCATTCTGGCGATCAAGCACAGAGCTTTGATCTCCCGAACTTGCTCCACCGGTGATCAATCCCTCAGGGGTAAACACCTCACCTCGCAGTGTGACCAGAGTGATATCCTTAAGCTCATCACGCATGCTCATCGCGGTAGAGAGATCACTCACAATAAGAACCTTTGAGAGCAGACTCTCAACGACGGCGGCCACCTTAGGGTCTGCCTTGACACGATCCATTGCCCACGTCTCAGCACCGTCTGGCACCGTCATCATCTGACCTGCGGCACTTGCCGCCACAAAGTCCTCAGGGATGATTGCTGCCTCACCAAGTTTCTTTTCTGTGAGACGATCAATGATTGCCTGTGCGTAGTTGGAATCCGTTACTAAAACCGCCTGTAAATGAGAACCAAGTGCCGCCTCAACCGCTGCCGTGTAATCCTTCTCCACCTCAATGAGGCCGGCGAGCACACCGCGCACGCCGTTGTTGAAGAACTCAGGTTCATCCAGTCCCTTGATGACCGATTGCGTGCCTTTTTCAAAACCCTCACCACTATCAACGAGCTGGCGCAGCACGTCCATCCTGGATGATACATTGGCAAGCTCCTTGTGAGCCAAGGACGCCTGCTCACGGGAAGCATCAAGATCACCACGGCTGCGCTGGAAGGCGCGGTCTGCCGCTGCCACTTCCTGCTCAAATGTCTCAAGCTTTGCGCTGCGGCTTTCCAAATCAGTCGTGATACCGTCCAGCTCCATGACGGCCTGCTCGTGCTCGCCCTCTAGACGTTCATTCTCCTCGGCCAGTTTACGAGAACGTTCTTGGCTCGTCTCCATCTGAGTGAGCACACTCTCGATTTTTGCCTGACTGGCAGCAATCACTGATTGCGTGGTATTCGCCTCACTGCGCAGGCTGCGAACAAGCGTCTCTTTTTGCTCACGCTCACTACGCTGCTTCTGTGCATGAGCCTCGTGCTCGGCCAATAAATTCTGCTGTGACTCGATCCTTGTCCTTAGGTTATTGAGAGTCTGCTCCGCCTCTTCGAAATCAAGCAGTTGCTGATCGAGCTTCTTCTGAGCTTCCAGGATATCGTCCTTGTTTTGGTTAACGCGTGCCTCCAGCTCGGATTGTCTTTCTTTGTTGAATGCGATGCGGCTCTCTGCAGCACTGGCAGCATTGGTGTGGTGATTGAGTTGCTGCCTGATCTCAGAGAGCTCGGCCTCAAGACTCTGGGCTGCATCACGCGCCTGAACCACTGCCTGCTCCTTCTCTGGCAGACCTACTTCCAACTCATTCTCTCTCACCTCAAGTGAGCGGATCGAGTTTTCCAACTCGCTGAGTTCAGCCGTGTATTGAGTGTATTTACGGTGGCTGAGGTGTGAGTCCAGCACACGCACATCGGTAGCCAGCTCTTGATAGCGACGCGCCTTAGCGACCTGACGCTTGAGAGAATTCATCCTGCGCTCCTGCTCAGCGAGAACATCAGAAACGCGCAGTAAGTTTGCCTCTGTGTATTCCAGTTTACGCAGCGCCTCTTTCTTTTCCTTTTTAAATTTAGTAATGCCCGCGGCCTCCTCAAACACCATGCGGCGATCTTCTGGTCTCGAGCTGAGTAGCATGTCGATTTTCCCCTGCTCCATGATCGAGTAGGATGTGCGGCCAATGCCCGTGTCCATGAACAGCTCATGAATATCACGCAGCCTGCACAAGCTACCATTGATACGATACTCAGACTTACCGTCACGAAAGACACGGCGAGTAATGGCCACCTCATTGTAGTCCACCTTCAGAGTCTCTTCACAATCGGCCAAGGTCATGGTCACCTCGGCCATGCTCAATGCCGCGCGCGCCTTACTGGTGCCACTCTTATCCGTGCCGTTGAAAATAACGTCCGCCATCTCACCTCCTCGCAGAGCTTTGGCAGATGTCTCACCCAACACCCAACGAATCGCATCCACGACGTTTGACTTACCACATCCGTTTGGACCAACAATTCCAGTGACACCGTGCGGGTGGAATTCAAACTTGGTTTTATCGGCAAAGGATTTGAATCCGTGGAGGTCTAATGATTTAAGATACATAATAGTGACAGGTGTAAACAGGTAGGGTTTTTAAGGTTAGCGACAGTGGGTCAATACCATGCAAATGCTAGCCCGCTGGACAAGCTCTGCAGGGAATCAATATAACTGCCATCCAGACCGCTCCAAGCCAAATAGCATAAAAATAGCACATATGGTGTATTTTGGTGATTTTCACACTATATATAGCATAGCCATTATTTAAGACAATCAAACTAAAAAGCTTCATCGACAGGCTTAGCAGATCAGCTCAACTCAGCATTCGAGACTTGTTTCCTTAGCCCGCAGCCACTACCCCAGCAGCATGCACTTGAGGCACCAATGGCTAGGTTCAGGAATTGATTACGATCAAGGACTGAAAATGCAGCACAGCCTCGTTGAGGGCATCCTCGCTGGCGATGAGCAGAACTATTTCCTCTGCCTCGAACACGCACCCATCTACACCATTGGCAGAACGCGTGATACCAGCTCGCTAGGAGAGCACACCGAGAGCCTCCCCTATCCCGTCATCGAGACCAACCGAGGCGGTCAAGCGACCTACCATGGTCCGGGACAACTCACCGGCTACCCCCTTGTTGACTTACGCCCCCTTGGCAAAGATCTGCATGCCTATATCCGCGCCCTCGAAGAGGCTCTCATTGAGACCTGCCTTGAATATGGTGTGCAAGCCACGCGTCGCGATGGCCTCACAGGCGTCTGGGTCAACAACAAGAAATTGGCCTCCATCGGCGTCGGTGTCAAAAAATGGATCAGCATGCACGGCTTCGCCATCAACATCACCAGAGAAAGCCTTCAGGGATTTTCCTCCATCACCCCCTGCGGCATCAATGATGTTCTCATGACCTGCTTAGAGAATGAGTGTGATCAAGACATCAGCGTGAAAAGCTTTGCACAAAGCTGCCAAAAACATGTGGAAGCGTCTTTGGAGAAAATCGCGGTTTCCTAAATCGCGGTTTTCTAAAAGCGCAGCTACTCAAGGGAGAGCTTAAAGAAGAGCTTAATGGAGAGTCCAATCAGAGTCTCAGCTTAGCGGCTGACTGACTTACTGATCCCCCGTTGCCCTCAGCGCATTGGCAGCATCCTCCACTACCTTGGCCTCTGCCTCCTGCTGGGCACTATCCTGCTGGTCTTTTTCCTTCTTCTTCTGAGCCTGGGTAGACTCTTTGATAATCTGCCGCTCAAGTTCTGGAGACTGGTTCTTGCCCTGACTGATCGCCACACCTAGCCAGCGAAGCTCACGGCTGTTATCGAGAGCCACTTTGAAAATCATCGTCAATGGCACCGCCAAGAGCATGCCTACAGGCCCCCAAAGAAAACCCCAGAACAGGACTGAAATAACTACGATCACCGTGGACAAACCAAAGCGCCTGCCCAATAAAGCCGGCTCAAGGAAATTACCTAAGAAACCATTAATCACCAGATATCCCATGGCGATCACCACAGCATGCTTGATGTCATGGGTGAGCAGAGCGAGGATCACAGGTGGTATGCCTGCAATGATCGAGCCAATCGCAGGGATGTAATTAAGGGCAAAGGCAACAATGCCCCACAACAATGGGAAATCTACTTTAGCAGCCCAGCAGAGCAAACCCGCCAGCACACCGGTGGCAATACTGATCATTGTTTTGATACCCAGGTATTTCTGAATGTCTTTGGTAGCACTGAGCATGCGCTGAAGATTGGGGCCCTGAGCCTCAACAATGGATTCAAACCTGCGGCCAAACATGCGTGCCTCGCTGAGCATGAACACCAGCAGAATCAGCACGATAAATGAGCTTTTCAGTGTCTCAATCACACCTCCCAAGAGTGAGGTGATATTCTCCTTAAAGAAGTCGCCGATCTGCTCAGCGGTCAGAAACTTTTTAATCTCTTCCTGCGCCCCCTCGATCTTAAGCTGCTCGAGCTGCGCGCCACCTGAGAGCGCTGCCTCATAGAGCTTACTACCATATTGTTCTAAGCGATCGCCCTCAGCCAAGTCATTGATCAGTAGAAATCCTACCACCATCACTCCGGACAAAAAGGCAACCACCACCAACACGGATATCATCACGGAAAAAAAGCGGGGCACCTTATGTTCCCTCAGCCAGTTGGTAATAGGGAAACTCACCGCCGCTAAAAAGAACGCCAGCGATACGGGAATGAAAAAATCACGGGCGAAATACATACCCGTCAGCACCAGCACCGCCGACGCGAGCAAGAGCATGACTTTGTAAGATTCTGCAGGTTTGGGTGTCACAACTATGTAAAAATAAAGACCAAGAAACAGGTCTGCCCATTAATACCTGTAATCATTCTATTTATCAACGCAATCATTTGCATTCATGAAAAAAAATATCTTCTGCGCGTAAAAACTTCCCCCCGCCCCCCTCTCGCGCTCTTGCCATCTGTCATAAAAACATCCAGATTAAGACCCATGAAATCTCACGAAGTGCTGAAATCTGCTTTTGAAAATACCAGCCCGAAAAGCATCGCCGCTGAATTAGGAGTCTCCCTCTCACTCGTTTACAAGTGGGCGCAGGAACAATCCGACACCGGATCAGGCAGCCGTAATCCACTCGACCGCATCATCGAGATTTATGATCATACCCAGCACACACCCATCATCGAGTGGCTCTGTGAACAGTGTGACGGTTACTACGTAGAAAACCCAGAGAGCAAAAAAGAAGATGACTACGGTATGCTGCCAGCGACCAATGAAATTGTCAGCCAGTTCTCCGCCATGCTACAGCGCATCTCTCACGCCGCTCAGGACAACTCCATCACCCAGGACGAGGCGCGCCAGATCCGCCTCAGCTGGGACAGGCTCAAAGGCTACACAGAGGGATTTGTGCGTTGCTGTGAGCAAGGTGACTTTGAGCGCATGCATGAGGAGGACAATCCTGAGCAGCCGCGGAAGACACTTTACTAGTTCACCTCAAGAGGCTAGATCGCAAATAGCAACTTTTTATCTGTGACCAGCCATCAATACAAGCTCGCCCGCAATCTCCTCTTCCGCCTCGACGCGGAGCTCGCCCATGACATCTCCCTGGGCAGCCTACGCTGGCTGGAAAAACTCCGTCTCCTCGGCCTGATCACCCCCAAGGCACCTGCCAGTGAGCCCGTCAAGTGCATGGGTCTCACCTTCCCCAACTGCGTCGGCCTCGCTGCCGGCCTTGATAAAGAAGGCCGCTGTATTGATGCGCTCGGCCGCTTGGGTTTTGGCCATGTTGAGATCGGCACCATCACCCCACGCCCCCAGCCGGGCAACCCACAGCCGCGCCTGTTTCGCATCATTCCCGAGGAAGCCATTATCAACCGCATGGGTTTTAACAACTCCGGCATTGAAACCGGAGCCGCCAACGTCGCTGCCTCATCCACCTTCCGCAAAAACGGCGGCATTGTCGGCTTTAACATCGGCAAAAACAAAGACACACCCAACGAACAGGCCACCGAGGACTACCTCGCCTGCCTCCGTGGTGCCTGGGACGTAGCAGACTACATCACGGTGAACCTCTCCTCCCCCAACACCCCGGGACTGCGTGAGCTGCAAGCAGCAGATGAAACCGCCAGACTCATCGAGGCTCTCAAAAGCGAACAAGAACTCCTTACTGGCGAGACAGGACGCCGAGTGCCCATCGCCATCAAAGTCGCCCCCGACCTTGAGGACCAACATATCGCCGATCTCGCCAAAGTATTCCTCGACGGTGGCCTCGACTGCCTCATTGCCACCAACACCACTATTTCGAGAACCCAAGTCGAAGGCTGTGACTTCGCCACCCAGGCTGGCGGGCTCTCCGGAGCTCCCCTCACCTCACGTTCGACAGAAGTCATCCAGGCATTTTACAGCCATCTGGGAGAACAAGTCCCCATCATCGGCGTCGGCGGCATCATGTGTGCGGAGGACGCCAAAGCCAAACTCGACGCTGGTGCCAAGCTGATCCAGCTCTACACCGGCTTCATCTACCATGGCCCTCCGCTGGTCAGGGAGATTTTGAAGATGAGAAATTGAAGATGGAAGAGTGGGTGGCATGACCGCCGGTCATGATCTCACCCCGCCCTCCCCACTTAAACTTCAACTGTTTACTTAAACTGCCACTAGCCCTGAGCGGGCTGATGAAGGATTTCTGATGAATGATGGCGGA
>JAFMDE010000101.1 GCA_017857425.1 Akkermansiaceae bacterium | reverse complement strand
GATAAGGCTGAGGATAAGGCTGAGGATAAGGCTGAGGATAAGGCTGCAGATGACGGTTCCGCCGATGATGCGCTATCCCACCAAGCCGATACATCAAGTATTGAGCTCACCAGTCCTGTCGAGGATACTGAGGAGCCGGCGCAAACTACAGAGCCGACAGCTGCTAAAGTTGATTCGCCGTTTCACATATCAGCTAATCAAAATCACAGCACGGCGGACGTCATGGCAGCCAAGTTTGAAAACAAGGAAGATAAAGCCACTAAGGCTACAGCTTCGGAGGTGCCGGTATCTAGCTCGGACACCGTCAAGGAATCTTCGCCGTCCCCAGCTGATAATGACGAGCCCATACGTAAGCTAGACGCACGAGGGCCTTTTCTATCTCGAATCCGTCAATTTAGTCAGGTTGTTCGAGAGGATCTCGGAGCCAAAGCGATGTTTCTTATTGATGTCAATGGTCAGATTCTTCTCGATGAAGTCGAGAACGCAAAGCTTATCCAAGTGGCGCGAACCTTGGCTAATGCCTCTCAACGAGCAAATCGCCAATCCGCTGGAGCAGCGGCTGTGGGCAATCTGCATGTTAAGATTGGGGCAAACTCAACACTTGAGGTGATCCCGGTAGATAGCCGCTACGGCTTACTTATTTTGGGAGTCATCTTCCCTGGACCCATTGGGGCTGTGCGAGTCATGCAAGTTGCAGACGAGCTTCACAGAACGATTGAGAGCCGTCGTTAGGTGGATTTTCACCATCGATTCACATGCCAGTTTTTGACAATCTGATCTACTGGAGAGACACAACTTTGCGTAAGGCTGCCGAAAATATGGCGGTAGATCAGGTCTTGATGTCGCGAGTTGGCAATGATCCTATTCTGAGAATTTATGACTGGAGTGAGCCATCGGTAAGTTTTGGTTATTTTCATACTTTGGAAGATGCGAGATTTGCCTTTCCATCCAGTAAAGAGAGCCCTGTTGATTATGTCAGAAGGTGGACGGGTGGCGGTATTGTCGATCACCGTATTGATTTAACTTATACTCTGGTTGTTCCGAGAGAATGTGGGCTCAGCCATGAGCGAGGAGCATCGAGTTACCGAATCATTCACCAGGTGCTAGCTCGTGTGCTCAACGCATTAGGTCAGAATGTTGAGCTGAGCGATCATGATCATGGTGACGGTTCTGTATGTTTTAACAACCCAGTCGCGTTTGACCTGGCTGACACACATGGTGTAAAAATCGCCGGTGCTGGTCAGCGCCGAACGCGCCACGGACTACTCCATCAAGGAAGTCTTCTGACGGAGGTGGATGCAGATCTGATTGGGCAGGAGTTTGCCTGTCAGCTGTCAAGTAAACAGGAAGCCTGGCTAGGCTGCGCAAACTTTGAAGAAGAAGCGCTAGCGATTGCGGCTGATCGCTACGCCACAGCAGAGTGGCTGGGGAAGAAGTAATGGGCGCGGGTTACCTGCCTAAGCCCTTATTCCACTCCCATTCCCATCGCAGGCTCGCTTCCTGCAGAACGCGATTCAGTGGGTTTTTCTTCAGCCTTTAAGGGAGCTGAGGGATCCGTAGTCTGGTCTGCTTTTTCTGAGACAGGCTTTCTTTTGAGGAGATCGATGAGCTTGCCGGGAAGGGAGTCCCCCGTGCGCAATTTGTGGCTAATGGTCATGCCCGTAAAGATAGCTGCAATGATGAGGATGAATATCAGAAGTGGCTTTGCTGAACTCACACCAGAGCGAATCACGGGCTGGTTGTAGCTAGGGGGGCTAGGAGGGGTGGGGCTAGATGAGCTCGGGCTGTCTGACTTGTCGGATAGCTTGTTTTCATCAGATGAAGCGGAGTTTTCCTTGAGAGCTAAGCTGTTCTTTTTCACCACTTCAGCTTCGGGCTGTGAAGCGGACTTTTTCTTCATCTGATGTGGCACAAAGTCCTCCTTGGAAAGGGTTTCGATCTCTTCCTCAGAAAGCTGAAAATCCAGAGTGACATCGCCCATATTTACCTCCATGCCGTCCTTGAGATCGATGACCTGCATTAAGGATTCACCTTGTTGGATGCCGTTGGTGGAATCTTGATCACGTAAGATAAATCCTCCTTTGACTCGTTCCATCGTGCAGTGCTCACTAGAGGTAGAGTCGTGTGTGAGCAGGATCTCATTATCACTACCACGTCCAATGCTTACATGCTTGCGGTCAATTTCGAATCGGTAAGGTTGGCCTGGGCCATCGGGCTCTGTGATAACAATTCTAGGCATGATGTTGGATGAGGTAAGTGATAGGTAAGTAGAGTTGTCTAAAAGGCAAATTCCATGATTAGGTGCTTATTAGAAGGCAATTCCTATGCAAAAGAAAAGGCCTTAGTTGATTCTATGAGGCGAATGAGAGAATGACAATGGTGCTAATAGCGGGTGATTTCATGGATATTATTGATCTGAGTGAGTGATGATCTGAGTGAGATTTTTTCTATACGAGGTTTCGGCGGATTTTATTGCACCTTATTAAATAACCAATAAAAAATCAGTGATCATAGACGTTTTTATTGCTTTGATAGCTGGCGATTGAAATGACTCTATGGTTGGTCTACTGGGGCTACCGTAGCTGGTGTCGCAGATTTTTCAGCGGTGCCAGTTGTTGGCAGCTTTGCTGGAGGTGGTGGCGGCGGGTCAAGAATATTGAGGATGGCTAGGGTTGTAATCGATTCTGGAATACTAGGAATCATTTGATTTGCCTGCCTGAGTATCTGAATGGCCATGCGTTTGTTGCCAGCCTCACGATGAATGTCTGCCGTGTAGAGCCATTGGCGTAGCTGATCTGATTCTCTCAGGTGCTTCTTGCTAGCCGAATCAAAGAAGGCGATAGCGATCTTGTTATCTTCGTTGTGGCGGTGCCAAAGCCCGAGGTATTCGTAAATCGTGCCATTGTTTTTGGCTGCAGCAGCTGTGCGAAGTTTTTGAATCAAGGTATCCGGCTGCTTGCCCCAGCGCTCATTGGCAATGCGGATGGCCCGATAATCACGATCCTGATCGACTAATTCTCCGCTGCCCTCTAGGTGTAAAAATGGGCGATAAAGTGGGTCGCCGAGCACCACATTTTGCCATGATAAGGTAGGCGCAGCCATGTAGGCGGCTTCAACTAGGGAAAACCCTTTTATTAAGCGGTCATGAAAAATATCCAAATGATGCGTGAGGTGTAAATAGGGCTCGTAAACATTACCTATGGTGGCTGCTGCTCCTTTGGCGAGAATGGGACCTGTCCAATGGCTATTAGTGTCCCGCAGGTTGCTGGCGCTAAAGGAATGCAGATGCATTGCAACAGCGCCCTTGCGGAATTGAAAATGTTTGTTGAGTAATGGCCCGTTTCGATGTTTCGTATACCAGCCGTAATACAGAGCGGCATCACTCATGGGGTAGTTGGTCGTGAACGTTTGTTTGTTCCGATCGACGACAGTTGGAATACCCGTGAAAAAATTAAGTTCGGCAATGTTTTCAAGCCACTGGTCTCCCATAGCGTAGCCACCGCCTTTTTTTGCGATGTCGATATAACACATGCCCCAAAGACCGTGAGTTTCGGTGGAGACGGCATCATTGATCATGCGTTTGCAGATTTCGTAACTGGGGCCGTCAACCCGGCCAACAAGAAGCATGATGGAGAGTTTTGCACTCGCGAAAGACTGATCCTTTTTGAAGTAGGGGTTATTCAGTGGGCCCGCTGTCGGAATTCCCTGTATGCCCATCATGGCAAGTTCTGAATCGACAGAGGCTTCGTTGACATGGGCAAATTGAGGGCCTAGTTTGCTTGGTTTGTCGGCTTGTTCGGCAGGAATAACCTCGCGTCCAATCTTGAAGGGAACGCCTCGCATGCAGACCACGGTGGTGATCTTACACGTGGCAGGCATGATCATGCCCTCAGCAGTGCGTCCAAATGTCCACCATCCACGTGCGCTAAAGGCATTTCTTAGAGGGTCACGCAGGGACGTGTTGTAGGCAATACGCGAGATCTGGCCTCGCTCTGGTAGTGAAATGCCGATTAGGTTTTGTGCAGGGATATTGCGCACTTGAGCATAGTATTCCGCGAGATCCTTAGACTCAGCAATATTACTGTTATAGACCACGGCAACACTTTCCGGCGCAATGGGAGCTGCCTTCGCGACGAGGACAGAAAGTAAAAAAGCTGCAATGAGTGTTTTCATAATATGAGACCGGGCCAATGAGCAAATGAAGGTTCAATCAGATCATCTGTGCATTCATGCATCGGTAGGAAAAGTCAGTTTCATGCCGTCATGGGCAAACTGAAAGTGCTCCGCAAGCTCACCCAAAGTCTGATCAACGTCAAGCTCATGTGAAAGATGGGTCAGATATACCTGCTTGGCCCTCAGCTGGGTAGCGGTGGAGATTGATTCGCTGAGGTTCATGTGCGTTGGGTGTTCGCGCTTATGTAGAGAGTCAATAATGAGCACGGAGATATCCTCCAAGAGATGCCAGCTTTGTGATGGAATGGTTTTCACGTCAGGGAGATAAGCGATGGATGGAGCGCCTGGGTAATCAAAACGATACCCTTGGGTGTCAATGTTGCCATGCTCCACGGCAATAGGGGTGATGACTAGTTTTCCCAGAGTGAAGGGCCCCTCGGTTTCATTGGCCTCAGGTCTGACATAGCCGCGGTTGTTGTTGCTGGGAAGAAAGGCCCACTGGTAGATTCGTTTTATTTCCGCCAGGCATGCTGGGGATCCGTAAAGAGGAAGGGCTGTATCGCGCTGCCAGCAGAAGGCGCGCAACTCGTCAAATCCAGTAATGTGGTCAAGGTGCGCATGGGTGTAGAGAACGCAGTCCACTTGAGTAAGATTTTCACGTAGTGCTTGCTCACGAAGATCCGGTCCTGTATCAACAAGAATCGAATATTCGGGTGTCTGCAGATGAATCGAAGACCGTGTGCGTTTTAGTTTTGGGTCATCCGAAGTGCAGACTTCACAGCGGCAACCAATGATTGGAACACC
Organism: Akkermansiaceae bacterium; assembly: GCA_017857425.1. Classification (GTDB taxonomy): domain Bacteria; phylum Verrucomicrobiota; class Verrucomicrobiia; order Verrucomicrobiales; family Akkermansiaceae; genus Oceaniferula. The sequence continues at coordinate 2,209 of JAFMDE010000101.1, read as the reverse complement.
AGTGGATGTACTCGTACCGAGGAAAGTGAGGCAAATTTCAGGTTTCAACTTGGCTTTAGCTTTGCATAATTACACCCATAGAGCCAAGGAGATTGGTGAAAGAAGATCATGTTGAGTTTACTCAAAGTAAAAAACCTCGCACTCGTTGATGAGTTGGAGTGGCATTTGGACACCGGTCTAGTAGGAGTGACGGGCGAGACAGGAGCAGGGAAATCTGTGATTGTTGGCGCGCTGAAGCTCGTATTGGGCGAGCGTGCCGATAAGGGATTGATCCGCACGGGCGAGAGCAGCTGTATCGTCGAAGCTGTTTTTGACTTGGCGAATGTGCCCCTCTTTAATGCCGTGCTGACTGAGGGCGGTTTAGAACCATGCGAGGACGGGCAACTGATCATAAAGCGTGTGATTGGTCAGTCTTCTAACAAGCAATTTGTGAATAATTCACCGGCAACACTCAGCCTGCTGAAAAGTCTTGGTGAACATCTCGTTGATCTACATGGTCCACATGATCATCAGGGGCTTTTATCGACGGAGCGCCAGCTTGCGATGCTCGATGCATACGCTGGGGTTACTGATCTCTGCGGCAAATATCGAGCTAAGTGGCGAGCTTGGAGAGACAAGTCAGATGCTTTGGAGGATTTTCAAAGAGTAGGCATGGCAGATGCAAGGGAGCTGGATTTGCTCTCACATCAGCTAGAGGAAATTGATGCAGCAGGCATTAACATCAGTGATGAGAGTGAGCTGGAATCGACTTATCAACGTGCATCCAATAGCTCACACCTGTCGGAATTACTGGGCCGATCTTTGGCGCTTTTGGGTGGTAGTGATGATTCACTGAATCATCAAATAGGACAGTTGCAAAAAGTAAGCCGTGATCTCGAAAAGTTGGATCCAGCGCTACGTGATACTCTCGAAGGGGTCGATAAAACGGCACTTGAGCTCCAGGAAATGGAATATGGTTTGGCTCAGTATCTTGAGGAGCTCAATACTGATCCAGCTGAGTTGCTGCGTCTTGAGGAGCGCATCAATATGCTTGAGTCACTGAAGAGAAAATATGGCCCGTCTCTTGAAGATGTATTAGAGCGCCGTGATGAAGTAGCCCAGCGCCTGGATAGGGTGGAAAACCATTCCGAACATCTCAAGTGCCTTCAGGCTGAAGTCGATGCAGCGCGTATTGAGACAGATGAGCTCGGCATAAAGTTAAGTGACAAAAGACGTCGCTTGGCGCCCAAGCTTGCCAAAGATATTTCCCTCCACCTGAAGGAGCTCGGATTTAAGCAGGCTGCTTTCGATGTGCGTTTAATGCCACATGCCAAGCCAAGTATGACAGGTCTTGAAGATGTCGAGTTTGAATTTGGCCCCAATCCAGGAGAGCCGATGAAGCCACTCAGGCAAATTGCATCGAGTGGTGAGATTTCCCGTGTCATGCTTTCGGTCAAGAGCGCACTTGCTCAACAAGATGCGACCCCTCTGATGGTCTTTGATGAAATCGATGCCAATGTAGGTGGGGAAATTGCACGAGCAGTTGGTTTTAAAATGGCGCGCCTAGGTGAGCAGCACCAAGTGGTCTCGATTACCCATTTCCCACAAGTGGCCGCGGTTGCGGCACATCACTTTGTGGTAAGTAAAGATGTGGAATCCGGCAGAACGTGCTCGCGTTTAGTGAGGGTGAGCGGGGAGGAACGCATTAACGAGCTTGTTCGCATGCTCGGTGGAGGAGGTAAGCAGGCGCGAGCAATGGCAGAGAGTCTGCTGGAATAACAGACCTTGGAATAGCAGGCCTACAAGTAGCCGCCATTACCGCAGGGCAGGTGAAATGACGGTTTTGAAGAGGAGGGAGAAATTTGCCCGTGGCTCCATATCTCCCTTGGCTTCCAATACCTCCAGCTCCCATGCACCCGTTGTGCCAAGCTGGTAAGTGTTAAAATCTACCTGATTGTGAAAACCGTCAGATGCGGTGATTTCGATCGTGTCATTACCATTGGAGAATAATCCGTTCTGGAAACTCATCGTGACGGGGTCTCCCACGCTCTTCATACTAGAATCACGAAAGTAGAAACGAAGCGCTCCTGATGAAGAATCTTTCCTCAGTGTGATCGTAGCAGCAGGGATAGCTATAGCTCCTATTTTAATACCAGGAGTATCACCGCATCTTTTCCAATAGCTTGAAAAATTTGAGATGGTGGCGTAGGCGCCCTTGGAAGGTAATTCT
>JAFMDE010000100.1 GCA_017857425.1 Akkermansiaceae bacterium | reverse complement strand
TGGATCCTTACCGCAACCGCTCTTGTGCTGTTCATGACCATGCCTGGTCTCGCCCTCTTCTACGGCGGCCTAGTGCGTTCCAAAAACGTATTATCCGTTATGGCGCAGTGCTCTGGCATCGCCTTCATGGCCTCCATTCTCTGGGTCGTCTGCCTCTACAGCCTCTGCTTCAAGGGAGGCAATGGTGGCTGGATTGGCAACCTTGATGCCGCTTTTCTTAAGGGTGTCACCACCGAAACCACCGTAGGAACCTTACCCGAGACGCTCTTTATCATGTTCCAGATGACCTTCGCTATTATTACTCCGGCCCTCTACGTTGGTGCCGTTGTTGAGCGCATGAAGATGAGCGCCATTGTCGTCTTTTCCGCGCTCTGGCTCGTGCTTGTCTATGCCCCTGTCTGCCACTGGGTTTGGGGAGGTGGTTGGCTTGCCGAAATGGGCATTCAAGATCTTGCGGGAGGTATCGTCGTGCACGCAACAGCAGGTGTTTCAGCACTAGTGATGGCGATCATGCTCGGGCGTCGTAAAGGTTTCCCAGAGCATCCACATCCACCACACAACCCTGGCATGGTCTACATTGGTGCCGCCATGCTGTGGGTTGGCTGGTTCGGCTTCAACGCCGGCAGCCAGGTCAGTGCCGGACAAGGTGCTGGCATGTCCATGCTTGTCACTCACCTGTCCGCCGCCACAGCCGCAGGTGTCTGGGGCATCATGGAGCGTACGCTCAACGGCAAAGCAAGTCTCGTCGGTATGGTCACAGGCTTGATTGCCGGACTTGCCACCATCACTCCCGCTTCCGGTAATGTCGGCCCGATGGGTGCCATTGCCATCGGTGCTATCGCGGCCGTGTTCTGCTACTACGCAGTGAACCTGATCCGCAACAAATTCAAAATTGATGACTCCTTGGACGTCTTTGCCGTTCACGGAGTAGGAGGAGTTCTTGGCACCATCCTACTAGCCGTCTTCGGACAAACGGCATTCGGCGGCCTCGGCAATTTGAAACCCATGGGTGAGCAGCTCGGAATACAGCTCACTGGTCTTGGCGTCACGATTGTCTGGTCAGCCGTAGCGACAGTCATTATCATGCTCATAACCAAGGCCACCATCGGCATCCGTGTAACAGAAGAAGAGGAAAACCGAGGAATGGATCTCACCGAACACGGTGAAGATGCCTACAGTGAACTGTAAACGTTCACTCGCAGGTTGGCGACACCATCACCAACCATGACTTCAACCAGCAAGCCACTCACCATCCTTTACAAGGACGAGTGGCTTGTTGCTGTAGACAAACCAGCTGGTCATTTAGTTCATCCTGCCGATCAGCCAAAGGATGACGATCTGGTCACCATGAAAATCCTGCGGGATCAGATCGGCCAGCGCGTCTACACCATCCACCGCATTGACCGCCCCACCACTGGGGTGCTGCTCTTTAGTGTAGATCGCACTGCCGCACGTGCCCTGCACCGCGCACTGGCGCGTCATCAAATGGCCAAAAGCTATTGGGCTGTCTGCCACGGCATCGCTCCGGCCGAGTCATGGGAATGCTATGAGCCCAATCAAAAAGAGGAACACTTACCAATACGAGATGCCCACACCAGCTTCCGCCGTCTAGCAGTATTGACTCCAGCCGCACTGGCTAGGGAAGACCCAGCCCAGATCTCCCTCGTTGAGGCCATACCACACACCGGGCGCTATCATCAGATACGCCGGCATCTACTGCATCATCAGCTACCGATCATTGGCGATTTCCGCTACGCTGGAATTGACACTTCACACCACCTTGGCGAGCTTCTCGGCACTGGCACTCGCATGCTTTTAGAGTCCAAATCGATCACATTTAATCATCCCATAACCGGTGAGCAGATGACGATATCCGCTCCTCCTGACCCCACCATCATCAGCCTGTTCCCTCAGTTTTCTGTATCGTAACTGACTAGCTTCAGCTCACATCTTCGCACCAGACGATCATGCCGCGCCCGCCATTAATATCACCTAATCGGCTCCTTGCATGGTACCAATCAGGCACCATTACACGCAAGCAGTGGCTCGGCGGCATGCGGCTTCAGTTGCTAGAAGCCCTGAGAGAAATCTCCGAAGATACCGCCAACCCCCAAGCGGCACTTATGGAGAGATTGCGCTGCCGTAATGCTGCACGCAGGCTTACCCATAAACACACTGAAGCCGAACTAAGGGAGGTATTCATCAGCCTCAGCCAGCTCGATGACTTCCCACCGGCTAACTACCTCTGGAATGCCGATCAGTTAGACACTCCTCTGCAAAGCATGCTTAGGGAAAAACGAGTTCCCGTGCTGAAATTCAAGGATGTTCAAATTCAGCGCCTGAGCGCCAAGCTCACTATTGAATACGGCAGCCTGAAAGCCAAAAACCGCACACGAGAAAGAATTCAACTTCGCAGGGATTGGCGAGGCGTAATGATTGTTGAAGATCGGGAATGCCTAAACAAGCCATCATAAAATTAGGCCTGTCCCAGATACACGGTTCAGAGGTTATTTTTCAAATACCATAAAATGCTGCCATGGTAAAAAGTCCTCCGTTTTCAGGTGCTTCAATCCAACAGCCTGCATCTCCTTGATCGCCTGGGCTTCACTCATCTTATGCAGAGGTTTAATTGGCACGGCAGGATCCTCTGCCCGATATTCCAATAAATAGACACAGCCACCAGGTTTAAGGGCATGAACGATCGACTGCATCATCTCGTTGGGATGGGAAAACTCATGATAGGCATCCACCATGATCACCGCATCCACACTTTCTTTGGGTAACTGCACAGAATCCACCTTGCCTAGATTGGCTTCTACGTTAGTCACCTCAAGGCTCTGTGCCTTCTGCACAAGATGGGCCACCATCTCGGGCTGGATATCTACACCGATGACTTTCCCTTGTGGCACCAGACTTGCGAGCCGAAAGGAATAATAACCGGAACCCGAACCGACATCGACCACCACCGCATCTGGTTTGATTTCTTGCGCCAGCCCCTTCATGACTCGGCTCGTCGCCTCCTCAGCTTCTCGCTCAGGACGTTCCAACCAATCAATCGCAGTATGTCCCATCACATGTGAAATCTCACGCCCCATATACACCTTGCCCGTGCCGTCTCGGCTTGCTTGCCTCTGCTCATAGGCGTGGGCCTCAGGAGCATAAGGCTCGGCCACAGGCGCCATCTCTGACTCTTGCTGCTCAATAGCCTGCTCACCAACCTGCTCACTACTCGTTACCAGGGAATCAGCCTCGTCCTTGTCTCTGACACCATTCAGATAAAGCATGCCTCCGATCACCATGAGCAAAAGAATCAGATACCAGATAAGGCGCTTACGTTCTGCAAATTCCATGCCCACATCTCTAGCATACATGAGATCATGACACAAACCTCCTCTCAGTAGTATATTGATGTCACTGCCTCACCACATCACCTTGCAGGCATGAGAAAAGCGCGTTAGCCTGCCGCCATGGATTCAATCACCCAGGCAGCGCTAGGCGGCTTGTGCGGCGAAATGACGCTGCGCAAACAACTTGGTTGGAAAGCCATGGCCTGGGGGGTGTTTATCGGCACCCTTCCCGATCTCGATATTATCGCCTACCCATGGCTCGACAAGGTGCAGCAGCTCTCATGGCACCGCGGCATTTCCCATTCTATCCTAATGTGCTTTCTGGCCGCCCTTGTCCTTGGCTGGCTGCTGGCCAAACTGCACCGGAAAAGAGGCGTCACCCAACGCCAAGCCACTTGGTTTGTCTTCATCACCTGGGTCACCCACGTCGCCATTGATTGCTTCACCTCCTACGGCACTCAGATCTTCGAGCCCTTCAGTAACTACCGGGTTGCCTTGAACAATATGTCGATCATTGATCTCTCCTTTACCCTACCCATGCTGGCAGGTCTTCTGCTGGTTCTATTTTTCAAGAAGGACTCGGCCACCCGCACGATCATCGGACGCAGCGCAGCCATCTGGCTCTGCCTCTACACCACCGCGAGCTTCACGCTCCAATACCAAGCGAACGTTTACTTTGAAAAACAACTCCACGCACGTGGAATCACCCCAACACGGATGATGACCGCCCCCACGATATCTAACATCTTTCTCTGGCGCATGCTGGCTGAATCTGGAGACCAGTATCACATTGCTTATTGGTCCTTGTTTGATAAAACCAGCCGCCCATGCCGGATCGACAGCACAGCAAAAGGACATGATGCCCTTGAACCACTAAAGGATCACCCCGAAGCTGTGCAACTCGTCTGGTTTACGAAGAACTGGCACAAAGTCGTGCAAGCTTCCAGCAAGCCAGACTCCCTTCTCCTGATTGATATGCGCTTCACCGAGATAGTCACCCCTGAAAGTAAAAGCCCCGTATTTTGCTGGCGGCTTCAAGAGCAATCCGGAAACCTCGATTTTAACCAAGTCTCTTTTAGAGGAAGATCCAAGGTCGGAGAGACCCTCGATTATCTGTGGCAACGTATCCAGGGATCTGCCCCAGAATGGATGGCAGCCCCATGGCCATGGCAAGACAAGGCCATTGACCTCACTGGGCAAGATCGATAGCGTACTTGCCTGCCTCCACAATCACCCCCTTACCTAATATGCCATCATCTCAATCATGCACTGACGACCAAGAGTCGATAGCAGACACATTGGCAGACACATTAGCAGAGGCGATGGATTTTCTCGCCCTTTGCCATGAAGAGCTTGGCTGGGATGAACAAAAACACGTTGCAAGGCAAGCCGCCGCCCGTGATGCCATCGAGAAAGGACATCCATGGGAACCAAGCTTTGAGGAGCTTGAGCATGGCGCCCGTGTTGCCTGGCGAAATAATGCCCGTTGCATTGGACGCTTGTTCTGGGAATCTCTGGAAGTGCGGGACAAACGTGATCTTCTCGAACCCGATGCTGTTGCCGAGGATTTGCACCAGCACATCCGCCAAGCTACCAACAAGGGCAAAATCAAACCCTTGATTAGCATCTATGCACCGGAAGATGAGCAAGGCCCCCAGCTGCGCATCTGGAATCACCAGCTTTTTGGCTACGCCGGCTACGGCAAGCAGGCAGACGGAACATACCTCGGTGATCCTAAGCATGAGGAGTTCACCCGGCTCGCCCAGGAAATGGGATGGCGTGGGCAGGGCACGGATTTCGATCTGCTCCCCTGGATTATCCAAAAAAGGGGCGAAGCGGCTCGGCTTTACGATCCACCCGAGGAGTCATGCCTAGAGGTGCCTTTGCGCCACCCCAGTCTGGAATGGTTCGCAGACCTGGGCCTGCGCTGGTATTCAGTGCCCATTCTCTCGGACATGAACCTACGTCTTGGCGGTTTAAACTTTAGAGCAGCACCCTTCAATGGCTGGTACATGGGAACGGAAATTGGATCGCGTGATTTGGGCGATGTGGATCGTTATAATCTGCTGCCCGTCATTGCTGACAAGATGGGATTGCGGGACAACAAAGCAGAAGCCTTGTGGAAGGATCGCGCACTTGTGGAGCTCAACGAGGCGGTATTACATTCCTACTCGGAAGATGGCGTTCGCATTGTCGATCACCACCGTGCATCATCAGAATTCATGCGTTTTGTAGCTAAAGAGCAAGCAGAGCAGCGCCTCGTATCTGGTAACTGGAGCTGGCTCGTCCCTCCCATGTCAGGATCCGCCACTGAGGTATTTCATAAGAGCTGGAAGGACCGTAAATACGTGCCTGATTACCAACTCCAGCCCAAAGCCTGGGAGTCATCGAGTTAGGCTCTTTGCCAATCAAACGCTCCGCTCATCATATTAATCAAGGGTCAAAAAAGGGGTCAAAAAGGGGTCAGGCAGAGAAATGTGTCATCATTTGCACCTTGCCCTGCCCCACCAGCTTCCACAGCTGAAACAGCCCCATACCACCTCAAGAAAGAGTCCGGTAATAGGAGCCACTATCTGCCATGTGATGGCACGGAGAAATCGCTTGGGGGAGATTGTGCGGAGTGCCCTGGGCTGAGCAGATGCTTAAAATGAAGCTGAAAAACCAGAAACACGCTGAAATGATGTGGTATAAAATAGAGAAAATGCACCATTTCTCTGCCTGACCCCTTTTCTAAATATACCTCATCATTTTTATTGATGATTTGTTTGTTGATATCGATTACAGGATCAGCTGAGTATGTGGTATGCTACGCACGACTCGAAAGTAACCATCATTTCCGGGTGTCACGGGTCTGAAAAAAGCCAAGCAAAACAAAAATCATGAAAAAGAAATCAATGTTAATACTGGCGGGCATACTTGCCCTGCCAATGAGCATCCATGCAGAGACCGCAGGGCAACCGGCCCAAGCCGCCGCTCCTGCCGCTGAGGGTGGAGCCCTTGAGCGCGATATGAAAGCACTGCAAGGCAAGTGGAAGTGTGTGGGAATGGAGGCCGCTGGTAACCAGGGACCCCCTGAGGTGATCGCGGTGATGAAATACGAGTTCAAGGGGATGAGGCTGATCATTACGCCTGCTGAGCCAGGTACGCCGGATTACTCCTTCAAGCTCAATCCCGCTGCCAAGCCCATTCCGACCTTCGACCTGATCTCGCCGGGTGAAGAGGGCGAAACACTGGAGGGCATCTATGCCCTGGAGGGAAACAAGCTGAGGATCTGCCTCGGAAAACAGAAACGCCCCACGGAATTCGTGGCCAATGAGGAGACGGGATTCGGGCAAATGCTGATCACATTGGAGCGCAAGTAAGACAGGTTGAATTTAAAAAGGAGATGCTGTTAAAAGGACACTTATGTTACTACTCGCGCTGTTTCTTTCCGCGCTTGGTGAATTTTGCCTCTTTGGGGCTATCGCCTCAATGGAGGCGAAGGTTGAGAATAATGGACACCTGCCGTTTTTGATTGGATACAGCATTTTCTGTCTCTCTTTTTTCACCTGTTCAGCGCTAGTTGGCATCGGCGCTTTCGGGCTGAATCGATCAAATCTAGCTCACGGGCTTAAGGGAATGATCCTTGGAGCTGCGCTGGCATTTGCCTCCACTTTTGTGATCTTTATGATGCGGCCCAGGTGGGATTTGCTGGGAGCAAGTGCCGGCGTAATTTACGGAATTTTGCTAGCCCCCATTGGCGCAGTTATATGCGGCCTCTCCGGAGTCTGGATCATTAAGCAGAAGCGCCCCGCGGGCTTTGTGACCAATGAATAAGGAGGATTCGGGCAAATACTGATCACATTGGAATACGATCAAGGCGAACAGAAGAAGAAGGGGGAAGTCTTTTTACCGATCATTTCTCCTGCGCC
>JAFMDE010000099.1 GCA_017857425.1 Akkermansiaceae bacterium | reverse complement strand
GTGGAGGTTCGATTCCTCTCGCGCGCACCATTGAAGATAACCTTTATTCTATAAGGGTTTTTTGTTTTACGAGGCAAAAAATTCCACAGGTGGTAACACGCCTCGCAATCTTGATTGCGAAGGAACCAGTGGATTGGGATGAATCTTGATGCGCGCCGTCTTTTTTGATAACTAAAGGGTGTGTATAAATCGAGTTACAACACTAGGAGAAAGGTTGTTGCTTGGGTAGTAGTCTTTGTGGCGGGTATCATAGCAGTGTTTGTTGTGGGGTTAATTACCCTTAAGCAGGAGGATAGGCAGGGGATGCTAGAGGATATTGAGGAAGGTATTGAAGAAGAGGCTCAGGAATAAGATCATTTGTAGCCTAGGACATCTTCGAGCCTGCTGGATTTCGGTATCCAGGCGTACAAAAAAAGACCGGGATGACAACGCACCCCGGTCTGATATGAAATAAATCAAATTTATGAATCCTCTAAGGGAGCTGGGTGCTGCCCATGAGGAAGCGGTCACACTCTCGTGCAGCTCCGCGGCCTTCATTGATGGCCCAGACGACGAGCGACTGGCCGCGGCGCATATCGCCAGCGGCAAAAACACCGTCTACGTTGGTGGTGTAAATCTCATGATCTGCTTTGACGTTTGAGCGTGTATCGGTATCGAGCTTGAACTGGTCGATAATCTTTTCCTCTGGTCCAAGGAAGCCCATGGCGAGAAGTATCAGCTGAGCGTCGAGTGTGCGAAGGGTGCCGTCAGTTTCCTGAGGGACAAACTGGCCTTGGTCGTTTTTGCCCCAAGTGATGTCGACGATCTGGAGTCCGGTTACATTGCCGGCTTCGTCCTTGAGAATCTCTTTGGTCATGACGAGGTAGCTGCGTGGATCGGCCCCTTGGGTAGCTTCAGCTTCCTGTTGGCCATAGTCCATTTTGTAGACCTTAGGCCATTCTGGCCATGGGTTGTTAGAAGCACGATCCATCGGAGGTTGGGGCATGATCTCAAGCTGAACAACGTTTTTGCAACCTTGGCGAATGCTGGTGCCAACGCAGTCCGTGCCAGTATCACCGCCACCAATGACGATGACTTCTTTGCCTGTAGCATTGAGCTCAGGATTGGTGCCGTCGAAGCTGTTGTCTAGCTGGTATTGAGTGTTGGTAGTGAGGAAATCCATGGCTTGATAGACGCCATTGGCATCACGGCCTTCGATCGGAAGATCACGTGGTTTGGTAGCACCGCAACACAGGATGACGGCGTCAAACTCATTGCGAAGTTTGGCAGGCGTCCACTCGTTGTTTTCTGAGACGAATACGTTACATTTGAATACGATGCCTTCATCCTCCATGAGCTTGATGCGTCGGTCGACAATTTCCGTTTTGTCGAGTTTCATGTTGGGGATGCCATACATGAGCAGTCCGCCAGGGCGGTCAGCGCGTTCAAATACGGTCACTGTGTGCCCGGCTTGATTGAGCTGATCTGCAGCTGCGAGGCCTGCGGGACCTGAACCTACTATCGCGACTGTTTTATCAGTGCGCTGAGCAGGTGGATTTGGCGTTAGTAGGTTGTTGTCCCAGCCGTGATCGATGATGGAGCACTCAATGTTTTTGATGGTAACCGGTGGCTCGATGATACCAAGAACGCAGGAGCCTTCACATGGAGCAGGGCAGACGCGCCCAGTGAATTCCGGGAAGTTGTTGGTTTTGCGAAGACGTTGAAGTGCTTCGTCCCAGCGATCTCGGTAGATGAGGTCGTTGAATTCAGGGATGAGGTTGTTGATCGGACAGCCGCTGGCCATGCCGCTGATATTGATACCTGTGTGGCAGTAAGGCACGCCGCAGTCCATGCAGCGTGAGGCTTGCTTTTTGAGCGTGCCATCATCTCCGTGCTCGTGGATTTCTTTCCAATCCTTGATGCGTTCGAGTGGCGAGCGATCCGGAATGGTCGCGCGTTCAAATTCTAAAAATCCTGTTGGTTTTCCCATTTCTACTTGAGTGAGTTAGTTTTAAGTTTGTTCGTTTAAATGATCGGTATGATTAGTTTCCTACCTTGGCGTTTTCTTCGAAGGCAGCGAGGATGGCGTCATCGCCCTGTAGGCCACTTTCTTCGGCACGCTTGAGTGAGTTGAGCACACGCTCGTAATCTGCAGGCATCACTTTGAGGAACTTGGCTGACTCCTCTTCCCAGTTATCGAGAATGTGGCTGCCCTTGACGCTACCTGTGTATTCAGTGTGTTTTTGAATGCGTGCTTTGACCTCTTCGATTTCCTCTGAGTTGCACTCAATGAGTGGGTAGAGGTTGACCATGGCTCGGTTGAGCTTGGACTCGAAGTCGCCGCGTTCGTTATAGATATAGGCAACACCTCCGCTCATTCCAGCACCGAAGTTACGGCCAGTGCTGCCTAGGCAGGTGACTGATCCTCCGGTCATGTATTCACAGGCGTGATCGCCGACACCTTCAATAACGGTATGGACACCTGAGTTACGCACGCAGAAGCGTTCGCCGGCAACACCGGCCATGTAAGCCTCGCCTGAAGTAGCTCCGTAAAAGGCAACATTACCTACAATGATGTTTTGGTCTGCTACCAGCTCTGGGGGAGAGCACTTCGGTGGGTAGACAATAATTTTGGCTCCGCAAACACCTTTTCCGATGTAGTCGTTAGCATCGCCCTCGAGTTCAAATGTCATGCCTTTGGTGCAAAATGCTCCCAGACTTTGACCGGCAGAGCCGTTGAACTTAAGATGAATGGTGTCTTCGGGAAGACCTGCGGCACCGTGTCGGCGAGTTATTTCAGAACCTGTGATGGTTCCGACAACGCGGTTGACGTTAATGATGTCTAGCTCGGCATGGACTTTTTCATAGTTGTCGATGGCAGGGCGGCAGAGTTCAAGGATGGTGGTGTTGTCCAATGCGCGGTCGAGGAGGTGATCCTGCTCTTGGGTAGCATAAGTCCCTACTTCTTCACCAACCTTGGGTCGGTAGAGGATTTTAGAATAATCCAGACCTTGAGCTTTCCAGTGATCGACAGCATTAATCATCTCGAGGAGGTCGCAGCGACCAACCATTTCATTGATATTGCGGAAGCCTAATTTCGCCATCAGTTCGCGAATTTCTTCAGCAACAAAATTCATGTAGTTGACAACGTTTTCTACCGCGCCATTGAACTTTGCTCGGAGAACTTCGTTCTGTGTAGCGATGCCAACAGGGCAGGTGTTTTTATGACAAACACGCATCATGATACAACCAAGGGTGACGAGAGGTGCGGTGGCAAAACCAAATTCCTCTGCCCCGAGTAGTGCGCCGATGACGACATCACGACCGGTTTTTAGCTGTCCGTCGGTTTCCAAGATGACTCGACTACGGAGATTGTTCAGTAGTAGCGTTTGATTGGTTTCAGCGAGACCAAGTTCCCATGGGGAGCCGGCGTGCTGAATGGAGGAACGTGGGCTAGCGCCAGTGCCTCCATCATGACCCGAGATGAGGATGACGTCGGCTTTTGCTTTGGCGACACCTGCAGCAATCGTGCCGACTCCGACTTCGGAGACGAGCTTGACGTTAATGCGGGCTTCGGTGTTGGCATTCTTGAGATCGTGAATGAGCTCTGCCATGTCCTCAATCGAGTAGATGTCATGGTGAGGAGGAGGGGAGATGAGACCTACACCTGGAGTGGTGCCACGCACCTTGGCAATAGCGGGAAGCACCTTGTGACCGGGCAATTCTCCACCTTCACCAGGCTTGGCACCTTGCGAGATCTTGATCTGAATTTCCCGAGCATTGACGAGGTAATCTGAGGTGACGCCGAAACGTCCGCTCGCTACCTGCTTGATGGCACTTTTCTTGGAGTCGCCTCTTTCGTTGGTCCATGTGAAACGGTAGGGGTCCTCGCCACCTTCTCCGGTGTTGGATTTGCCACCGAGGCGGTTCATGGCAACGGCGAGCGCTTCGTGAGCTTCTTTGGAGATGGAGCCATAAGACATGGCGCCAGTCTTGAAGCGTTTGACGATCTCGCTGGCAGGCTCGACTTCTTCGATCGGAATGGATTTATCCGGGTCGAATTTGAAGTCCATTAAGCCACGCAGGGTGCAGAGGTTTTTGGACTGTTCGTCGATGAGGGCTGAGTACTGGCGGAAAACCCCCATGTCACCCATTCTGGTCGACTGTTGCAGTAGGTGAATGGCCTGTGGGCTAAAGAGGTGACGTTCACCGTCTGAGCGCCACTGGTAGATGCCACCCGCGTCGAGGGCGTCGTTCTCTGTTTCACGCTCTTTGTAGGCGTCATGGTGGCGGAGCTTCACTTCGCGAGAAATGGTGCCCAGACCAATTCCTTTAACGCGGGATGTGGTGCGGGTGAAGTATTGGTCGATGACCTCATTGTTCAGTCCGATACATTCGAAGATTTGTGCGCCACGGTAGCTAGCAACGGTGGAGATGCCCATTTTGGACATGGTTTTAATCACGCCTTTGATAGATGCTTTCAGATATTTTTTCACGGCATCATTGTGTGCTATGTCAAGTTCGCCATCCTCAGTCATTTGAGCGAGGGTATCAATAGCGATGTATGGGTTGATCACATCACAGCCGTATCCTAACAGTACTGCAAAGTGGTGAACTTCACGCGGCTCTCCAGATTCAAGTATGATAGATACCTTGGTGCGTGTTCCTTGGCGTATGAGATGGTGATGCAGTCCGGCTACAGCAAGTAATGCTGGGATCGGTGCGTTTTTCTTATTCATGCCACGGTCGGATAAGATGAGAACATTGTCACCGTGAAGAATGGATGTGTCCGCCGCCTTGAAGAGCTTGTCGAGGGCGAGTTTGAGTGATTCGCCAGAGAGCGAGTTGATGTCTTCTGTTAGGTCTGAGGCTTCTGGTTTGTCTGCGTGTCCTGGTAGTTGGCCGCCAGCCAGTCCGGCTTCGGCTTTGTCAGGAACGTAGAGTATAGGAAGGGTCTCAGACTGGAAGCCGTCGAGATCGATATCACGGAGGCTAGCAAGCTGATGGTTGTCGATGATGGGGCTTTCCAAACGAACCATGCGGCAGTTTTCTGGTCCCGGGTGTAGAATATCACTTTCCGAACCTACAAAGGTAACGCTGGAGGTAATCAACTCTTCCCGAATCGGGTCAATGGCCGGGTTGGTAACCTGTGCAAAAAGCTGCCTGAAGTAGTTGTAGAGTAGTTGTGGTTTATCGGAGAGAACAGCGATAGGGGTATCGTTACCCATTGCACCTAGAGGTTGGTTTCCTGTTAGGGCTGTGGGCGCGAGGATTTGACGCTTGTCCTCAAAGGTGTATCCGAATGCGCGGTTGCGCTGGATCAGGTCGTGACCTTCGATGGTAGGCTTGGCCGTTCCCTGTGCTAGGTCAGCAAAGAAAACGCGATTTTTTTCGAGCCAGTCACCGTAGGGCTTGTTCTGAGCTACTTGCTCTTTGACCTCAGTGTCGCCGATGATGCGGCCTTCTTTGGTGTCGACAAGGAACATGCGGCCTGGCTCAAGGCGGCCTTTTTTGATGACAGTGGCGGGGTCGACTTTGAGCACACCAACCTCTGAGGCCATGATTACAAGGTCATCGTTGGTCACGTAGTATCGTGAAGGGCGTAGTCCGTTACGGTCGAGAATGGCTCCGATAGAGACGCCATCACAAAAGGCGATCGATGCTGGGCCGTCCCATGGCTCCATGAGGGTAGCATTGTACTCATAGAATGCTTTCTTAGAGTCACTCATGTGTTGATGGTTTTCCCAAGGTTCTGGGATCATCATCATGATTGCTTCCGGTAAGGAGCGTCCGGAAAGCACGAGGAACTCGAGGCAGTTGTCGAACATGGCGGAGTCCGATCCGTCGTCACGAATGATGGGAAGGAGTTTGTCGAGGTCCTTACCCAACACACCGCTTGAGAGTAATTTCTGACGTGCTTGCATCCAGTTTGCATTGCCGCGCATGGTGTTGATTTCACCATTATGGGACATGTAGCGGAATGGTTGGGCTCGTGGCCAGCTTGGGAATGTGTTGGTGCTGAAGCGTGAGTGAACGAGTGCCATGGCTGATTCCATGTCTTTGTGCTGCAGGTCGGGGAAGTAGTCCTTCAGCTGCCAAGTGGTGAGCATGCCTTTGTAGACGATCGTGCGTGCTGATAGGGTAACGGTGTAGAACGCGTTAGATCCACTTGTGGTGCAATAACGCACAGCCTGAGAGCTTCTGCGGCGAATGACATAGAGCTTACGCTCGAAATCAAGGTCATCGGTAATCTCTGGCGAACGGGCGATGAAGATTTGCTTCATCATAGGTTCGCATTCGCGGGAGGCCTTGCCGAGAATGTCACTGTTGGTGGGGACGTCACGCCAGCCAAGTACTGTCTGCCCTTCTTTTTTGACAATCTTCTCATAGGTCTCGATGGCTGCTGCTGCTTCCTCGGGCTCAGGGGAGAGATTGACGAAGCCGACGGCGTATTGACCTTCTTCGGGTAGAGTGAAGTCGAGTTCACTTGTTACCGTTTTGAAAAATTTATGGGGGAGTTGGAAGAACAGACCTGCGCCATCTCCAGTTGCTTCGTCAAAGCCGCAGCCGCCACGGTGGTCCATGCAGACATTCATGTCGAGAGCGCCCTTGATGATGTCGTGGGATTTTTTTCCCTTCAGGTGGCAAAGGAAGCCAACTCCGCATGAGTCGTGTTCATTGTCTGGGTCATAGAGGCCTTGGGCTTCTGGCATTCCGTGTATCTTATTTGACTTGGTATGATTCGACATAGGTAGATATAAGTTGAGTTTCCTGCTCGTTGCAGCAAGTGTGTATTGATTATTGGTGCAATAGAGTTATTGCCCGCAAAGTTTCTCAAGGGTTGCCTGCTGGAGAGGTGCCTGTGAGTAGGGTGCGCACAGATCTATAATCTAAAATGATCCGCCCGCAACATTTTGGTTAAAAAAAATGCACAAGTATAGACGAAATACTATGATGACACGACAATTTACGGGTGCGGCCTCGCTTGAAATTCAACAGAAGCCGCTTGTGGGTAGAAAACAACCACTTTTGAAGAGAAACACTTGCCTGCTTGGCTGCACTCCGCTTCATTTGCGGCGATGAAAATTTTGGTTGTAGGAAAAGGGGGGCGTGAGCACGCGCTGATCACCGCATTGAAGGAATCACCCGTGGACACAGAGCTGTATTGCTTTCCTGGCAGTGATGCCATTAAGCCGTTGGCAAAGAGTGTTGACGTTGACGGGCTGCATAGCTTGATCGAGTGGATGCGTGCTAATCATATCGAGCTCTGTGTGGCAGGCGAGGAAAGTTACCTC
>JAFMDE010000098.1 GCA_017857425.1 Akkermansiaceae bacterium | reverse complement strand
CCTTTGGGTAGGGGGATTTCCTCGCGGAGATAAAATTCTTCCTGAGTCGGAGCCGCAAAAAGCGGGCTGATGAGGGCAAGGCTAAGTAATAATGAGCGCATGGTGAGAGATGCTTTTATTTCCACTGATAGCGGAGGGTGATCTGGTTTTCCCCAGCTTTGAGTTGCAGTGGCAGGATGAGTTCCTTGCTGCGAACGAGGGCGGGAACGGATGAGTTGGAGCTGATCTCAACCTGCATATTATTTCCCAATAGATAAGTGTTGGCACTGTCGGCAGCTTTGATGTCGAGACCGTTGCAAATCATTAGGTGAAGGTTTTTTGGGGCGCCGGAGCCAGGAGCATCGATGGTGATGGTGCGCGTGATGCCTTTGGTGTCGAACTCTGGGGTAGATACGTCGGACACCTTGAGTGAGCCTACCTCATAGTTGAAAGTCGGTCTGTCGTTTTCTCCGAGCTGATAACCACGGAAGCGGCGCTTGGTTTCGCCTTGGTCGGCGGCTTGCCATGCTGCCGTTGCTGAATCGAGTGTTCCCCACACCGGCATGGAGGTCAGTTTGACGGTGTTTTTGCCGGCGGGTGGTTCATTACCTTGGCCGCGGCCGGTCCAATGGTGGCCTCCGTCGTAGAAGCGTTCTTGCCAGAGTAGCTCGATGTTGAGGTTGTCGGCACTGAAGGCGAGGTTGATACCGCCATGGTAGCCAACACCGATGGAGCGTGGCGTGCTGCCGTCAATAAAACCACGGTAAAAAGCGGTGCCGTTAACGGGTGGGTCAATCGGGATGGATGGCCACCTGGGGCCTTTCTTTATATTTGGTTTTACTGCCGAGAGTTGTAGATGTGATTTGATGCCGGGGCCTTGCATGGCAAGTGTGATGGCCTCTTGTCCGCTAAATTCGAAGTATTCGACACGGATATCATGCAGGCCTTTGCTGAGTTTGGTTTTACCTGATTTGGCTCGGCCCATGCCTCCGAGGCCTTTGACCTCAGCGACTAGTTTGCCGTCTAAATACACCGCGGAGCCATCGTCGGAATCCAAAGTGAAGGTGTAGTTGCCTTTTCTAGCAATGGAAAGTTGACCTTCCCAGACCATGCCAAAGCTTTTCAAGTTGCCCGCATTGGCGATGCTGATGAGTCCCTTGTGTTCTTCATAGGTGGCCTCGGGCTTGAGCTTGGAAAAGTCAGGACGTGTTTTCCAAGAGCCGTGGTAGACCTTGGAGATGAGGCCCTTGATGGGCGGTGGGGTATTTGCCTCAATGGGGTGCTTTTTGAGTAGCTCGTCGGCTTGCCACATGGTGGTGCGTGCGCCGGTGGTGCGTCGGTTCTTAACCACGTCGTTGAGTGCGATGGCTTTGTTTTTATTGCCCCAGCTATTACGTACGTAATTGAGAATAGCCACAATCTGAGGATCGGTGAGGGCGCCTCCCTGTGGTGGCATCACCAGGTTGTATGTCTTATTAGGGTCTTTGTCTGTGGGCACCGCGATTTCACCCTGCAGTCCGTGCAGAACGATCTGGATGGAACGATCGGGTTTGCCATTGAGCCAGGGGCTGTTGGCTAGGGGCGGGAATGCTCCGTCGTTGGCCCCTTTGCCATCAGGGGCATGGCACGCTGAACAATAGGTCATGTAGAGCGTCTTGCCCTCCTCTGCCACAGAGGAGGAGATAAGCGCCAAAGGTGATAATGTGGCGAGTAGCAGTGCTAGCTGGCGCAGATGACGTTGATTTGAAATGAACATGTCCGTGTGAGATACAGAACCATTATCATATAGCTTTCGGATTAGCTAAAAAAGAAGCTCAGAGGCAAGAGATTGACGATTTATGATAAGTTTCTGTGTTGCGTCAAGTTTTGCGCCAAGATGGCGACAGCGGATATTACCCATTCTTTGCCCATTGATGGACGTGATCAAAATCCTCAGGGCTGTCAAATGCCTCGCAGGGCACCCAGGTGTAGGATTTTTTTGCATGATAGAGCAGAAGTCCTTGTTTGGTGGGCACAGATTCAAGTAGGGCGCTCCATTTGACCGTGGCTTCACGGTCTTCACCATGGATATGGATGCTCTCCGGGGTGAAGGTGTAGAGCACACTCTGGCCGTATCCAGGAAGCTTGCGTAAATTGCGAGCGTGCATGATTTTCCAGATGAGAGGACGCAGGAGGGCAAAGGTGCCGACCATGAGCATCAAGATGGCCATGGGGTGGGGGCCTTGGCTGATGAGCATGATGATGCCCGCTAGGATCAGGCCGACACTAAGAAAGGTTCTCAGCATGAGCCAAGTGCGGTAGCGATGCCACATGTGTAAGCGGAAAGCTCCCAGGTGGGAGCGCTCGTCGAAGACCATTTTGGCGCTGATGGAATCTTGCATGGAGTCAATAGAATGAATAGAATGGTGTTGGCTGGGCTTTTAGCCTGTTTCTTCGCTCTTGAAAGCCAAATGAGCTGTTTTCATTGATTTAACAGCGATAGAGCCTCATTGAGCCGCTAAAAAAGGCCCATTAAAGATTCTTATTGCAATAGAGTCTCAATTGCGCTTCATTGTGTTTGAAGATGATTGCAGACATAGCAAGCGACCTAAAAGCAGATAGCGCCATGACCCTTAGTAAGGCAAGTGCCGGCTGTCAGCTGCGTATTCGCCAGCTTGAGGGTGGTGAATGTCAAAGGCTAAGGGAAATCGGCTTCTGTGAGGAGCTGGAAATTTCGAAGCTATCAGATGGGCGTAATATGATTTGTTCTGTTTGCGGAACTCGTTTGGCACTTAGCAAAAAGCTCGGTGATCAAGTGCTAGTGGAAGAAATCCACGGGGTGGAAAAGGCTTAAGCCGATCCTGCAGGGAACACCTCATTATCTATCTGCTCTCATGGAAATCATTGCTCTGGTTGGCAACCCTAATAGCGGCAAGACCACTCTTTTTAATGCGCTCACCGGTGCCAATCAAAAGGTAGGAAACTACCCAGGAGTAACGGTGTCCCGAGTTTCTGGGACCTTACGAACACCACATGGGCACAAGTATGAGTTACTCGACTTGCCTGGTTGTTATTCGCTGAGCCCTAAGGCTCCCGATGAAAAAATTACGCGTGATGTTTTGCTGGGAGACCAGCAGGGTAATGATTTGCCAGCTGCTGTTTTGTGTGTGGTTGATGCATCGAATCTTGAGCGTCATTTATACTTGGTGACTCAGGTGATGGATCTTGGTCTGCCCGTGGTTGTTGCACTCAACAAAATAGACATCGCGCAAAAACAAGGCATCAGGATCAATGTCGAATTACTGGCCGAGGAGTTGGCATTACCGGTGGTGCCATGCCAGGCTAACAAGTCCATTGGTGTCGTCGATATTAAGCATGCGATTAGGCGGCCCCTGCCGCGGCCATCTGCACGTAAGTGGCAGGCTGACAAGCACACCGAGTCAGCGATCGCCGAGCTGGCAAACCAATTAAAAGCTGAGCATCTTGATAATGCAGAGCCGCATGCCATCCACTTGTTGGCAGATGTAGACTACAGAACTTCCAAGCAATCTGGGCTCAGTGAGGCCGCGCAGCAGGCAGGTATTAAATGCGCAGCAAGCTGTGAGCGAGCAGAGGTTTCTCCTGAGGATGCTATTTCAAAAGCGCGCACCAAGTGGGTGCAGTCGGTTTGTTTGCTGACGGCGCGACGTAAAGATCCTGAGCATGGCATGTCGGGGCTCACGTTTAGTGACAAGGTCGATCAGGTTGTGCTGCACCCCTTTATGGGTTGGGTGTTTTTTGCGGGACTGATGCTGGGTATTTTCTGGACCATCTTTAGCTTGGCTGAGTACCCCATGGGTTGGGTAGACGCGGGCATTGGCTTTATTAATGAAGGTGTATCCGGTATCTTGCCTGAGGGTGACCTCAAGGATCTGATTGTCGATGGGGTCATTACCGGGGTGGGCAGCGTGGTTATTTTTCTGCCGCAGATTTTATTACTACTGTTTTTTATCGGCCTGATAGAGACCTCGGGATACATGGCTCGGGCAGCTTTGCTGATGGATCGCCTGATGAGCAAGGTGGGTCTGAGCGGCAGGGCGTTTCTGCCATTATTGAGTTCTTATGCCTGCGCGATTCCTGGCATCATGGCGACACGTAGTATGGACAGCGCTAAGCAGCGTTTGCTGACGATCTTGATCGCTCCATGGATGAGCTGCACTGCAAGGCTGCCAGTTTACTCACTGTTGATTGGCATGTTATTGGCTGGCTATGGATCATTTGTGCAAGCCCTGGTGCTGGCCTTTATTTATTTTTTAGGCACGGCAAGCGCACTCTTTGCAGCGTGGCTGTTAGCACCACGGGTTAAAGGGAACGAGGAAGCCTCACATTTCCTGATGGAATTACCGGAATACAGCATGCCGGACATGTCTTACACTGGTCGTCATTTGGCAGAGCGTGCGTGGTCATTCTTACGTAAAGCAGGAACCGTGATCTTAGGCTTATGTATTTTACTATGGGCCTTGGAAACCTACCCGAAGCCGAAGGAGGGGACTCCTGCTGCCGATGATCCAGCACTTGCACTAGAGCAGAGCTACATGGGGAGAATGGGTCATGCGATTGAGCCGGTAGTAAAACCTCTGGGCTATGACTGGCGCACGGGAACGGCACTAATTGCAGCCTTTGCCGCGCGCGAGGTGTTTAATGCTAATCTGGCGATCTCTTATTCGGTGGAAGATGCCGATGATGAGGATCGCCTCCTTGAACAGCTCAGGGCTAAGCTAGCTCAGGCGACCTGGCCGGATGGCCGCAAGGTTTACACGCCATTGACGACGATGAGCTTGTTGGTGTTTTTTGTCTATGCGCTGCAGTGCCTGCCGACGACGGTGGTGGTGCGCCGTGAAACTGGCTCTTGGAAATGGGCAATCGCCCAATTGGTGGGCATGACCGCGGTGGCCTGGTTGGCTGCCTTTGCGGTGTATCAGGTCGGAAGTTTATTCTCCTGAGTGCTTCCAAGTTTATAAAACTTGGGTTATATTCACTAAACATGGACTGGGCAAATTGGCAAACTTACGCAGCGGTAGCGATTGTGCTGATCACTTTAGGAGTGTTTGTCGGGCGGGGTCTGAAAACCTGGCTGATTGGCAGTGACAAGAATTGTTGTGGTGGTGGCTGCGGCTGTGGTGTTGCTAAACGGGCGGATAAGCTGAAAAATTGAGGTGGCTCTGTGTGTCCTGATTCTTTATCCCGTAAATAAGGGGTCAGCTAACAATGGATTACCCGTTCTCGATAGCTTATTGTGCTGTCAATGAACGATGCGGACGAAAAAAAGCAGCCTCAATTGATCTATTCTGTAAGGAATAACAGCTTGTCATCGTTCTAAGCTGGGTTAGATTCCCGAGGAACGTATTGTTTTTTCATCACCTTTTCAGTCATGCCTATCAAGCTCAACTTTCCGCTCGCTAATGCCCCTCAATTTGGCAGCGCTTCGCGTATCCTGTCCCTTGGTTTGTTTGCGCTGTCTTTGAGCTTGGCTTCCTGTAGCAAGAAAGAGGGGGGGGAGCTTGGTGCCGAGCAGGAAAAAGATGCAAGCGCTGAGGCAGCTGCCCCTTTAGAACTCACGGAAAAAGTAGCAGCTGAGGAGAGCTCGCCATTGCCGGATACGGTTACTTTTAATACGCACATCCAGCCGGTGCTTTCTGAGAAGTGCTATCACTGCCACGGTCCTGACTCCGGAACACGTCAGCCGAAAAAAGCACCCCTTCGCCTCGATATCGAAGAGTTTGCCTTTGAAAACCGTGAGAATGGCAAACCAGTCATCATTAAGGGCAAACCTGCTGATTCTTATCTGGTGGAGTTGATCCATTCAGATGACCCAGAAGTGGTCATGCCTCCACCTGAGAGTCACCATAGCATGTCGGCACGTGAGATTGCCTTAATTGAAAAATGGATTGAGCAAGGTGCAGAATACCAGCAGCACTGGTCGTTTATCAAACCGGAAAAATTACCGATCCCGGAAACCAGCAACAAGAACTTGGCTGAATGGGCGACTAACCCAATTGATGGATTTATTTTAGCCGGGATGGAATCCAAGGGGCTTGAGCCGAATCCCGAGCAGGCACCGCACCGTCTGCTGCGTCGTATTTATTTTGATCTCACCGGGCTTCCTCCAGCTCTGGATAAAGTGAATGCATTCGTTGCCGCCCACGCTGAAGATTCGCTCGAGGCGATCAACGGGGTGCTCGATGAATTGTTCAAGTCCTCTGCATACGGGGAAGAGCAGGGCAGGCTATGGCTCGATGCCGCGCGTTACGCTGACACCCACGGTATCCACATTGATAATTACCGTGAGATTTGGCCCTACCGGGATTGGGTGGTTCAGGCCTTCAACGAAAACATGCCCTTTGACCAATTCACCATTGAGCAGCTGGGCGGAGACTTGATGCCCAAGCCTAGCCTCGAGCAAAAGGTGGCGACCGGATTCAACCGCTGCTTGCCGACCACGGGTGAGGGCGGCTCGATCGCAGATGAGGTGCTAGCCATGTATGCTACTGAGAGGGCAAATACGACATTTGGTGTCTGGCAAGGACTCACGGTGGCGTGTGCCGAGTGCCACGACCACAAGTTCGATCCGGTTTCGCAGAAAGAATTCTATCAGATTACAGCCTTTTTCCGCAACACCACGATGTCTGCACTCGATCGTAATAACAGCAAACATGCGCCAAGTTTGTTTGTGGCGCGCCCTGCTGATAGGCCACGCTATAATGCCATTAACGAGGAAATTGCGGCACTAGAAAAGACAGATCATCAGACCAAGGGAAAACGTAATCAAGAAAGGGAGGCCGAGTATCAGGCTTGGCTTACCCAGCTGAAAAATCCCACACCTCCGGGTGATGAGTTGCCAACCGACGGGTTAGAAATACGCCTGCCCCTGATCAACCCTACCAACAATATTTTACAGGGAACGGCCAAGGGTCAGCCGATCTCGTTGAATACTGAGATACGCACGCTGCCCGGTATCCTCGGCCATGCGCTGCAGATCGGTGATCGCCCGCCAGTGGAAGTCGGCGACTACGGTAATTTTGATGGCAAGCACGGTTTTTCCTACGGGGGATTCATCTATGTGGATGGCAAGCCCAACGGAGCCATCATGGCCAGAATGGATGCCAACGACAATTATCAGGGTTGGGATTTATGGATTGAGAACGGCCAGATCGGCGCGCACGTCATTGAGAGATGGCCTGATGTTGCGGTCAAGGCCATCAGCAAGAAGCCACTCAAGCCTAAGCAGTGGCATCACGTGATGGTGGTGTATGACCCATCTAAGCACAAAGATAGCCTGACGATTTATTTGGATGGAAAGCCGACACCACTGACATACGTCCGCAATAATCG
>JAFMDE010000009.1 GCA_017857425.1 Akkermansiaceae bacterium | reverse complement strand
CCTGATGCTCTGATTGAAGAGACCTTAGAGCGCTTCGATGAAAGTGCTCAGCGTGAGATCTTAGGTAAGCTCGTCGATGATGACCGTACTGACATCCTTCAAGATGTCAGCACAGAAGCGCGCAAGCGTTACCTCGCGATGCTCAAGCCTGAGCAGCAAGAAACCACGCGTAGCTTAATGCGCTACGAGGAAGACACGGCTGGCGGTAGGATGACTACACATGCTGCGCGCATCAGCCTTGGCGCTACGGTCAAAGAAGCTCTCGAAGTTCTACGTGAATATAAGGACTCTGCTGAATCGCTCGCCCGTATTTACGTGGTTGATGAAGATGGGCGCCTCAGAGGAAAAATCCGTTTGCGCGAGCTCGCCTTCAACTCATGGGACACCTTGGTCGAAGATATCATGGATCAGGCTGACCTCTTTATTCTCGCCAGCACAGACCAAGAAGAGGCCGCCCAAATGTTCACTAAATATGACATGACCTTGCTGCCTGTTGTTGACGAGTATGACCACCTGCTTGGTGTCATTACCCACGATGACGTGCTCGAAATCATCGAAGAGGAATCCACAGAGGATATCGAGAAAATGTCAGGTATCGCCGGTGAGCAATCGGAGCAAACCTATCTTAACACCTCTGTCGCTACCCACTTCAAGCGCCGCTTTCCATGGCTTTTGGTTCTGGCCCTTCTCGCTATCTCTTCAGGTTATGTGATGCTGCGCTTTGAACATATGCTCAGCAGCATCTATCTTCTCGCCCTCTACCTACCAATGGTTGTCGCTGCTGGCGGAAATACTGGAGGCCAAGCTGCCACCATGGTTATTCGTGCCATGTCACTAGGTGAGTTGGAAGCTGGATCCACGGCTAAAGTGATCACTAAGGAGCTTTTCCTCGGGATTTTTCTGGGGGCGACCCTTGGCTGTTGCATCGCTCTGATCACCCTCTTCGTCCTGCCTGTCTTTAATCCTCCTTTGCCCGAAAACATCGCCATGAGCACCTTTGCCCTTGCCGTATCTGTTGCCCTCGGAGCCCAGATCACCACCTCCACCCTCTCTGGAGCTTTACTCCCTCTTGGAGCGCGCGCCATCAAACTTGACCCCGCCGTCGTCGCGGCCCCCGCTATTACTACCCTCGTTGATATCTCCGGCATGGTGATCTACTTCACAGCTGCCCAGGCCATCTTATAGCCATTCTGTGCTTCTTATAGCCATTCTGTAGCTAGCACATCATTCAGCTGATGACAAAAAAGCGCCCGCAACACTGAGTTACGAACGCTTGAAATTGATTGAACTAGTCAGGCTGGCTAGTTGCCAGTGAACCGTCACTGCGAGCTTAAAGCATCGCCACTAGCGTCTTGCCCATGTCTGAGGGAGTCTCTGACACCGCAATACCGCACTCTGCGAGAATGGCTTTTTTTGCCTCTGCTGTGTCGTCAGCACCACCAACAATAGCACCTGCGTGTCCCATGCGGCGACCTGGAGGCGCCGTAGCACCGGCAATGAAACCAGCAATCGGCTTAGAGCAGTTGTCTTTTGCCCAGCGGGCAGCCTCGGCCTCAGCGTTACCACCGATCTCACCGATCATGATAATTGCCTCCGTCTCAGGGTCATCGTTAAACATTTTCAACACATCGAGGTGTGAAGTTCCATTGATGGGATCTCCACCGATACCGACACAAGTGCTCTGGCCGTAGCCGAGCTCAGTAAGCTGATAAACGGCCTCATAGGTGAGTGTGCCTGAGCGGGAAACAACGCCTACGTTACCTCGCTTATGAATGTAACCTGGAGCAATACCGATGCGGCAGCCACCGTGAGAATCTTCACCGCGACCTGGAGTAACAATACCCGGGCAGTTAGGGCCAATCAGACGAGTCTTACTACCCCTCATGATTTCCTTCACACGCATCATATCTGCCACTGGAATTCCTTCCGTGATACAGACAACGAGATCGAGCTCAGCATCAACAGCCTCTAAAATGGCGTCTGCAGCAAACGGAGGTGGCACGAAGATCGCGGAAACCGTGGCTCCGGTTTCTTGGGCGGCCTCTGCACAGGTATCGAAGACAGGAGTCTTCTCACCAAAGATCTGACCTCCTTTTCCTGGAGTCACGCCGGCGACGATTTGAGTGCCATAGTCGAGGCTTAGCTGGGCATGTTTGCCGCCAAAGCCTCCGGTGATGCCCTGCACGAGCACCTTGGTGTTTTCATCAACTAGAATTGACATAATAAAATAAGTTTAAGGTTGAGAATTAAGCGCTGACAGCTGCGACAGCTTTTTGAGCTGCGTCGTTAAGACTTTCAGCAGTGATAACATCAAGGTCTGAATTGGCGATCAACTCGCGACCTTGGGCGACATTCGTTCCCTCGAGGCGAACAATCAGAGGGATACTCAAACCGGTTTCTTTCGCCGCTGCTAGGATACCCTCGGCAATGATGTCACATTGCATGATGCCACCGAAGATATTAACCAGGATGCCCTTTACATTGGGATCACCGAGGATGATTTTAAAGGCTGCCGATACTTGCTCCTTGCTTGCTCCACCTCCTACGTCGAGAAAGTTGGCAGGATCACCACCGTAATGCTTGATGATGTCCATGGTCGCCATGGCGAGACCCGCTCCGTTCACGAGACAGGCAATGTTACCGTCTAAGCCGATATAGTTGAGGTCAAACTTAGATGCTTCTACCTCACGAGGGTCTTCCTCATCCGTGTCACGGTATGCGACAATGTCGGGATGGCGGTAAAGGGCGTTGTCATCGAAACCGAACTTAGCATCGAGTGCTAGGATATCGCCATCAGGAGTAACCACCAGCGGGTTAATCTCAACCATCGAACAGTCAGATTTCAAAAACAGCGAATAGAGATTCTTGATCAGCTTACCAAATTGCTTGGCCTGATCACCGGTAAGTTTCAGCGCCTTGGCAAGCTTGCGAACTTCGTAGCCTTGCAGGCCTGCCAATGGGTGAATGAATTGTCTGACGATTTTATCAGGTGTGCTCTCTGCAACCTCCTCGATATCCATACCGCCCTCAGTGCTGGCAACAATCACAGGACGACAAGTTTCGCGGTCCATCAGAATGGCGAGATAGAGTTCACGTTCAATATCAACAGCCTCCGCGATCATGACTTTGCTAACCAACTTACCCTCTTCACCCGTTTGCTTGGTGACGAGTGTTTGCCCAATCATTTTTTCAGCAAACTCAGCGACCTGTTCAGGATTCTCAACGAGGTGAACCCCTCCCTGGAAACCGTTCTTAAAAGTCCCCTTACCTCGGCCACCTGCGTGGACCTGAGCTTTGATGACCAATTGTTTGCCCCCACCATTAGCAATAATGGCGCGAGCTGCGGCTTCCGCCTCTTCAGCTGTTCCGGCTACCTGTCCATTAGGACTGGCAACGTCGTATTTTTCAAACAACTCCTTCGCCTGATATTCGTGGATATTCATGACATAATGCGCAGCATAAGCGCGGACGTCGGGAAGCTAGGAGGATGCATGCAAGGGGTCAAGGTGCTAATGAGCAAATATCAACGCCGACGCCAAATAAATCAGACAATCCGCTTGGCTATGAGCGCTTATTGAGTGAATTATACAACTACATGAAGTCACTACCTTATTTGCATGTCACCCTGGCAGCGCTCAGCCTCATTTTTTCACCTGTCGGATTAGCCAAGGAAAGCGTTCACTCAGCCACAGCTGGCTGGGCTCATCAGCAAAGTGACATCAAGGCAGACTCAAGAGCTGTCTATGGCACGCTCGACAACGGCATGCGCTACATCGTCTTAGGCAATCAGCAGCCTCCGGGAAGAGTTAGCATGAGGCTGCACATCGCCGCCGGATCCTTGATGGAGCGCGATGATCAGCGTGGAGTCGCTCACTTTCTCGAGCACATGGTCTTTAACGGCTCCAAGAACTTCCCCGATGCCAGCAAACTCATTCCACAAATGCAGAGGCTTGGTATCGCCTTTGGCGCCCACGCAAATGCCTACACCTCATTTGATGAAACCGTCTACATGCTCGACTTACCTAACAACGAATCCGATACACTCAAGCTCGGCTTTGATGTTATGCGCGACTTTGGTGACGGAGCCTTTCTACTCGAATCCGAGATCGACAAAGAGCGCGGGGTCATCCTCTCGGAAAAAACCTCACGCGACTCCGTGCAGATGCGCCTCATGGAAAAGCAATTCGATGCCCTGCTGCCTGACGCCCTACTAGCAAAACGCTTCCCCATCGGCACTGAGGAAATCATCAAGTCCGCCCCCCGCTCCGCCTTCACCGACTTTTACCGAGATTATTATAACCCTAGCCGAATGACCTTTGTCTACGTCGGTGACTTTGACCCTCAGGAGGCTGAGCAGAGAATCATCGCCACCTTCGGCAGCATGGAAACCCCCGAAAACGAGGTCAAATTCCCTGATCTTGGCAAGCTCCCCAGTGGGCATGGTTTCAAAACCCTCGCCATGGCGGACAAGGAAGTCGCTACCACAGACCTCACCCTTACCGTCATCAAACCCTTCGAACAAAAAATCGACACCGTGGCGAACCGCGCAGAAAAACTGCCGCTCAAGCTCGCCCACTCGATACTTAGCCGCCGCTTCTCGATTCTCGCCAAGAAAGAGAATTCTCCGATCACCAGTGGTAATGCCTACAACTACGATCTTTTTAAATTCACCAAAATAGGCGGTATCTCCGTGGATGCCAAAGATCACAACTGGCAGGCCGCACTGCCCATACTCGAGCAAGAACTTCGCCGTGCTATCCAGCATGGTTTCACTGAAGCTGAGCTGGAGGAAATCAAAGCAAACCTGATCAACTCCTACGAGCTCTCTGTCAAGGCCGAGCCAAGCCGCAAAACCAACGACCTCGCATCCTCACTGGCCAGACACGTGCACAAGGATGCGGTTTTTTCAACCCCTGCAGACGATCTTGCCATCCTGCAGGAAAACATCTCATCAATCACCCCGGAAACCTGCCACCAGGCATTGAAGGAATTCTGGGATACCGAGGACATCACCTTAGTACTTACCACCAATACAGCTCTGGACAATGCCGATGAGACCCTCAACAGACTCTACCACAAAAGCATCTTAAGCGAAGTCAGCCCACCTGAGAAAAAGGCCACAGCCAGCTTTGCTTACACAGACTTCGGCAAGCCAGGCGCCGTCGCCAAGCAGTCCCGTATCGAGGATATGGACATTACCCAAGTGAGCTTCCACAATGGCTGTAAGTGCAACCTCAAGAAAACCGACTTTGATAAAAACTCGGTCACAGTCACCGCACGTATTGGCGCGGGCAAGCTCACCATGCCCAAAGACAAATCTGGTCTCGACCTCTTTGCCACCTCGGCTTTCAAAGCAGGAGGCTTGGCCAAACACAGCTCAGACGACCTCGAGCGTATCCTCGCCGGGCGCAATGCCAACATCAGCTTCCATGTTGGTGAAGAGTCATTCAGCCTCTCAGGCTCCACCACACCTGAGGACCTCGAACTACAGCTTCAGCTCCTTTGTGCCTACCTCACCGACGCTGGCCTGCGCCCCGAGGGCGAGCGTATGTTCAAAGCCGAGTTACCCTCTATCTTCTCCCAAATGAAGCACACCCCTGCAGGTGCTCAATCAGAGATGACCGCCCTGCTGCGCGGCAACGATGCACGCTTTATCTTCCCCACCCTCGAACAAGCTCAAGCCCTCAGCACCGAGGACATCCGCTCCTGGGTCATCCCGGCTCTCAAAAACGACTACCTAGAGCTCTCCATCGTTGGTGACCTTGAAATCGAACAAACCATCCCCATCCTCGCTCGCACCATCGGCGCCTTGCCCAAACGCAGTGCCACCAAGCCTGACTATATTGAACTACGCACACTCGCCAACCTGCCCGTACCCCCGTTGGTTAAACGCTACACCTTTGAAAGCCGCATTCCCACCGGCATGGCTGTCGTCACATGGAAAGCCACAGGAATGGACAAGGAAAGCATCGGCACCACCCGCCGTCTCAGCGTGCTTAGCACAATCCTCTCCAACCGCATGCGTGAGAAAATCCGGGAAGAACTCGGCGAAGCATACAGCCCATATGCCGGCTTTCAACCTAGTGATACCTACAAGGATCTCGGCTACTTACTTGCCGTCTCCCCTGGCAAACCGGAACAAGCCGAGCGCGTCGGTAAGATCATCATTGAGATCGCCGACAAGCTCGCCAAAGAAGGAGCCACCCAGGACGAGCTCACCCGTGCGCTCGAACCTCGTTTAAGCGAGCTCAAAAAATCCCTGCGTCAAAACTCCTACTGGCTAAGCACGGTTATGTCTCAATCTCAAGAGCAACCCTACCGGGTCGACTGGGCGCGCAACCGCGATGCTGATTACGCCAACATCAAGCTGGATGAAATCAATGCCCTCGCCAAACAATACCTCGGCCAAGACAACACCATCCGCTTCGAGATTATTCCTCAGCAGAAAAAGTAGGCAGCCAAAATCATCAACGCGATGCAACCCGCCGCAGGCTCACTCGAGCATGCCTTGGTTTCGCAGGAAGCTCAGAGTTTTCTGCATGGATTCATTATAATCCTCGCCATTACTGCGGGAACGGAAAAAAGGCCCGTTGAAAAATCCGTGCCTTCTTCCTTCGAAGGGCACTAACACACAGGTGTTCCCCGCCTCCTTCATCAAACGAGTAAAGCGCTCCGCATTCTCAAATGGCGTAGTCTGATCTGCCGTGCCATGAAAGACGATCGTCGGAGCAATGCCCTCAGACACATGATGGCATGGCGAAAGCTCTGTATCTTTTCCTTTCTGGAAACGCTGCGCGCCATAACCCTTTGCCGTGGTATCAATAACGGGATTAAAGAGCACCATCGCATTGGGCAAAGAGCTAATAGTAGCGTTCTCTCCTTCTTCCTCAAAGCCCTGCATCACACCTGTGCAGGCAGCCACGTGACCACCGGCAGATCCTCCCGAAGAGACGATGCGCTCGGGATCCACACCCAGCTTAGCAGCATGCTGGCGCAGCCAGCGGATGGCTGACTTACCATCTTTGACACACTCATACGGGCTAGTTTTGTGAACACTTCGCACCCGATACTCAGCAGCAAAAGCGACCATACCATGATCCGCCAGAAATCGACTTTGTTGATAAAACTGCTTGGGGTTACCACCACTCCAGCCACCTCCGA
The DNA here is from genome assembly GCA_017857425.1 of Akkermansiaceae bacterium. Taxonomy (GTDB): domain Bacteria; phylum Verrucomicrobiota; class Verrucomicrobiia; order Verrucomicrobiales; family Akkermansiaceae; genus Oceaniferula. The sequence goes on along the minus strand of JAFMDE010000009.1, from coordinate 24,844 downwards.
AAAAGAAAACAATGGCCGGGCGTTTGTCACTCGCCTGATGCCCCTCGGGCTTGAACACGTGAAGCTTAAGCTCAACTCCACTGACTTCCTTATAAGTCAGGCTTTGATCGGGTGTGATCTTCTCTGCCGCCATGGCAGGAAAAGTCATCATAGAAAAAGCCACGACAAAAAAAGCCGTGGCGCGCCAGACACGTGTGATGATTGATTTCTTCTGAATCATATTTTAAAGTTACAGCTTCTTTATTACGAACCCTTTGACGCGCTCAGATCACCAATCTGACGAAGTAGATCATAGGTATAAATGCCAGAACTATGAGCATCCGCCCAAGTGATTTGCAGAGCGTAACCTCCCACCTGATGCATGCGCAAAGCTCGGAAACTTTTCTCGGTATGTATCACCGTGGGTTTGACCACAAAGCCCATCGCATCAGGCTCCCCTTGGCAAACTGCACAAGGACAAGCCTCACGCAGCCTTTTGAGATTGATGTAGTGTTCACAACCATCACTCCAGGCGAGCGCAAGCTCGTCGCCGATGACAACATGTTGAAGAAGGGTAAGAGAGGCCATGAGTTTAAATTGTTTAAAGCTAGGTTCGGGAACCAAAGATCGCAGAGCCCACACGCACGATGGTCGAGCCCTCCTCGATTGCCACCTCGAAGTCACCGCTCATACCCATGCTCAGACCGGGCAATGATCGCCCCGCGCGCGCTTCGAGATCATCCCTCAATTCTCTGAGTTTCACAAACCAAGGTCGGGCATCCTCAGGTTTCGATGCCATCGGAGGAATACACATGAGGCCGACAATAGAGACATGTTCCAATGCCAGTAAGTCATCAAGATCACGTCTGACTTGATCAGGCTCGTAGCCATTTTTACTCTCCTCACCTGCGAGGTCAACTTGCAGATAAATATCGGGCTTCTTACTCAATTCAGCTGCAATATTAGACGTGTAACGCGCCAACTTCAGTGAATCGATACTGTGAATCGTCTGGAAAAGCGGTAGCGCCTTACGCACCTTGTTACGCTGCAAGTGCCCGATCAAATGCCACTGAAGGTTATCTGGTAATTGGGGTATTTTATCTTCACCCTCCTGAATGCGGTTTTCACCAAAGGCGAGGTGCCCCGCGGCTACCACATCAGCTACCTTCTCGGCCGGCCATGTTTTAGAAACCACCAGTAATTGAGCCGCATCCGCAGACCTACCAGAGCGCAAAGCCGCATCGGAAATACGTTGTTTGACCCCGCTTAGGTTTTCAGCAACATCATTGCCCATGAGCTAAACAGAAAGAATGAAGACGAATCACAACAGAGCTGTTATCCATTGTTGTTTTGAAGATTACCTGCCACGCGGGCTTGCTCTGCAGCCTCAATGAGATCCGCAAGAATATGAATACCTTCACGTTTGACAGGATCCAGTGAGCTAGGCCACTCAGGAGTATCATCGAGATCAGCCACATCATCTTTTGCCTTACGCATATAGCTTTCCTTATCCTTCTCGCGATCAATCTCAACGAGTTCATCTAGTTCGAGATCCTCGAGATTGAGACGGTAAAAACTAAAAAGATCAGCGTCTTTTTCAGCAATCTTGGCGAAACGTTCGCGGCGCTCTGTATTACGAAGCTCTCTACGTTCCTCATTGTCGGTCAAATCTTTTTTGCGCACCTCCTTATTGAGCGAAATGACATTCTCTTGGCGCCGTTTAATCAACCTTTGCGCATCCTCTTCGATGTATTCAAAATCCATCGATTTCTCAATACGCTCGAGGCTCTGCTTCTTAATGTCATCGACAAACAAATTCCCTCGATCGAGCTGACGATACCCCGGCGCTTGCGGGATAATGTCATGCGGTAAGGCATGATCTAGATAAGCCTCACCGACCTCGTAGGCATCCAGCATAGAGGGCAAAACAATGTCTGACTCAACCCCCTTGAGCTGAGTCGTGCTGCCAGCGATACGATAAAATTTCTGAATCGTTGGCTTGAGCACACCTGCTCGACTTGCATCCGCCATGAAGGGCATCATCTTTTTAATCTGCATAGGCTGCTGCACCGTGCCTTTACCAAAACTGGAGCTATCCCCAACGACAACAGCCCGGTTATAATCCTGTAAAGCACCTGCCAAAATCTCACTTGCCGAAGCACTCGTTTTATCAATTAAAACCACCACCGGGCCATCGAAAATCGGATTAGCATGGGAGGAATCTTTCACCTCAACCTGATTGCGGGAATTTTTAACCTGCACCACTGGACCACGTCCGGTGAAGAAACCAGTCATTCTGCGCACCTCCTCAAGAGAGCCTCCACCATTGCCCCTCAGATCGAGAATGACACCTTGGACATTTTCCTCCTTGAGGCGGCTGAGTAGCTTTTCGATATCTGTCGAACAGCGAGTCTCCCAATTCTGGAAATCTGCGTAAAAGGACGGTAGTCGAATAAAACCAAGCCGCTGCTTGCCCCCATTGGGTCGAGCCATCTCAATGATCTCAGCCTTTGCCAACTCATCTTTGAGTTCCACCTTACCACGATTAATAACAATATATTTTATCTCACCAGGAGACCCGTCAGCAGGTTCTACCTTGAGACGAACATCAACGCCCTCCTTGCCTCGGATCATATCCACCACACGATCAAGCTTTTCAAACATGATATCAACAACGGCCTCTTCAGTCCCAGCATTGGTATGATCAACGCCCACGACCCGATCATTTAGCTTGAGCGAACCTTCTTTATCAGCAGGACCACCGACCACAATGCCTGTGATCTTGGTTGAGCCATCGTCCTCGGCTTGCAGCAACGCGCCGATACCTACTAAGGAATTTTTCATTCCTGCCATGAAACGCTCCATTTCAGACATGCTAAAGTAATCGGTATGCGGGTCGTAACTTTTCGCAATGGCACTAAAAAACCGGTCAGCGATATCCTCTTCGTCTGCAGAGTTAATGGATTTAAGAATGCGCTCATAGCGCAAGGAGATCATCTCGCTTGGGAGTTTTTTATCCTTAAGCGGATCTGCCTTGCCCTGCTTTGCCGCTAAATCAGCAACACTCTCTCGCCTAAGAAATTCACTCAGCAATGCTTGTTCTACCTGATCTTTCCAGATTTGCTTTGCCTCCTCGTCAGATACCGGCCACTCCGCCTTTTCCCTATCTAAGATCACCTCACGGTCACTTTCAAAAGTGAAGCTGCTATCATCTTTGAGTAGTTCCTGAGCATACTTAATGCGATCATTCGCACGCTCTCTATACAGATTGTATATCTCCTCAGCTGGAGTCATGCACTGCTCGGCAAGAAGCAGCTCGTGAAGATTAGTGCCATACTTTGCACGAAACATATCAATATCGGACGCAAGGAAATACTGCTTGTTGCCGTCCAGAGACTTAATATAGGTGTCAAAAAACCGAACCCCTAAATCATCAATATTAAGACGCTCATAATGACTATTGCGCAGCATGATGAGCATCTGCTTACCAACAAGGTTGAAATTTGTCTTGGCGGCCACATGAGGCACGGAGGCTGTTGCCAGCATCAAACCCAAGGCCAGCATTTTATGTAAGGAACGTTTTTTCATTGGAATAACTTAGATAGATACATTTCACCATTGAGGTAAAAATCATGACCTATACTCGCCCCAATCTTGTTTCTTGTCTATCCCTTTCCCTTGAATTCTTGGAAACAATGAGCTCTTCATCGTCGTTACCGCACCCCTCATTGATAAAGTTGCCACCCCCAAAGCTGGACAGAATTCATAGACGTGATAAATCCCAGACATGGAAAGCAATCAATCCAGCATCACACTAGGTATTCGCAACAACAAAAAAGAGGTCGAGGAACATCCTGTTTTCGCCCCAAAGTTTGATGCAGGCGGCCTCATACCGGCGATGGCAATGGATGCAATCACCAAGGAGCCACTCATGCTAGCCTACATGAACGAGCAATCACTCCTGCAAACCCTCGAACTTGGCGAAGCGGTTTATTACTCCAGAAGCAGGCAAGAACTATGGCATAAAGGCGCTACCTCCGGTCATGTGCAGAAAATCGTAGAGATCCGCACGGACTGCGATCAAGACGCCATTATTCTTTACGTAGAGCAAATTGGAGCAGGCGCCTGCCACACGGGACGCAGCACCTGCTTTTATCGCGCTGTTGATCTAGAAAGCAGCAAGGATCCCGCAGCCCTCAAATTCACGGAAACCGATCTCAGCTTCAACCCAGAAGCCATCTATGGCAAAAAATAACGGCCAGCATGCCTAGCCCGCCATTATTACTAAGCCCCCCATTATCCCCCCCAGAATATTATATACCCATTTATGAAGCTGATCGTCTTTGACTGTGATTCCACTCTTTCCGCTATTGAAGGCATTGATGAGCTCGCAAGGGTCAATGGCCCCGAGACATTTGATAAAATCGAGGCGCTAACCAATGCCGCCATGAATGGCGAGATTCCTATCGATGACATCTTTGCTCAGCGACTCGACATTATACAACCAACCCTCAGCACCTGCAAAAAGGTTGGGCAGCTCTACATCGACCAAATCGAGCCCACTGCACTGCCTACCCTGGAGCTACTGCGAGCCGAGGGCTGGGAGATCGTTATTGTTTCTGGTGGATTCACCCAAGTTATTGAGCCACTGGCCAAGCACCTCGGCGTTGAGCGCATCGAAGCCGTCCCACTCAAGTTTCACGAAGACGGGAGCTACGCAGGCTATGACACTTCAGCCCCACCGACTCGCAACGGAGGCAAGCCTGAGATCATCCAACAGCTCAAAGCTGAGCTCCATCCCGATTACATCGTCATGGTGGGAGACGGCATCTCAGACCTAGAAGCGCAGAGTGTTGTCGACACCTTCATCGGCTTTGGGCGCTATGCCGCTCGAGAAAAAGTAAAGTCCGAAGCCGACCACTTCGTTTTGTCTCTGGACGAAATACCCGCAATGATCAGCAGCCGCTGATTTGCTAGCCCCCGTTTCTAGCGCAACAAGCTCATTGCTGCATGCTATCTTCTATGGATTTTTGCGCCCTGATCTAAGTTGTTGTTCACAGCTTATTCACAAATTATTGATTCAATAAGAATATTTATCTAGAATTGAACATCATTTAGTTAACTCAAAATCATTTATCTTATTCACAGTTTATTGAGGTGTTATTTACATTTTAAGATAGACTCACTTTGATCATCATGATGCCATCACCTTTCTTGTTGATGATAAGTTATTCACATAATTTCCAAGTTACTCAGATTGACCTTCGGCCCAAACCTTCTACAAATCTATTTACTTATGGCAACTGACTCTCCTGCGACATCTCAGTCTGGTTCTTCTAGAAAGAATCAAGGCCCCGCACTCCAAAAAGCCCCAGCCACTGATCTCCAGTCTGCAGAGCGCGCTCTTCCTCATGCCATCGGGCCTGAAAAAAGCGTGCTCTCCTCCATGTTTCAGGACCCCCAGCAGTTCATTGGCCTTGCCGTTGAGAACAAGCTGACCGCAGCCCATTTTTACCAGCCTGCACACGGATCGCTCTACACCATTTTACTCGAGCTGTTCGAAAAAAATGAGCCCATTGAGCTCGTCTCCCTGTCCCAAACTCTGATGGATCGAAACCTGATGGCCTCTGTCGGAGGTCCCGCAGCGGTCACAGAAATTTACACCTACTCCCCTACTCACGCACACTACGAGCACCACCTCGACATCGTTAAAGACAAGTATGTGCTGCGCTCAGTGATTCAACACTGCACCGAGGCAATTACCCGAGCTTATGATGACCAAGAGGAAGTCGAGCAGCTTCTCGATAATGTAGAATCCCAAGTGCTGGCTATCCGTGAGGGTGCGGAGAAAAACAAGGAGGAAACCATCGCCGACCACATGAAAACAGTGATCGCGAACTTCGAGGCATTTATCCACCGGGATGAAAACAGCCGCGGCCTGCTAACTGGCTACTCAGAAATCGATAAGATGTCCAATGGCCTCAAGCCTGGGGAGATGTTCATTATCGCGGCACGCCCGTCGATGGGTAAGACCTCCTTTGCCATGAACCTCGTTGAGCATTTCTGCCTCGATCTCAAACTCCCCGCTATGGTCTTCTCACTTGAGATGGGAGCCTTTCAGTTGGTCGAGAGATTACTCTACGCACGCGCACGCTTTGACAAGTCAAAGGTCATGAAAGGATTCGAACCCACCAAATCTGACTTCCTCGGCATCAAACGCGCCTCTGAGGAAATCAAAGACTGCAAACTCTTCATTGATGACACGCCAGGCATCAGTATCAACGAACTTCGAGCCAAAGCCCGACGCAAAAAGAAAGAGGAGGACATTAAGGTGATCGCCATCGATTACCTTCAGCTGATGCGCTCAAACTCAAAACAAGCTCAGAACTCACGGGAACGGGAAGTGGCTGAAATCTCAGCCGGCCTCAAGGGCCTCGCCAAGGAGCTCGACATCCCCATTATCGTGCTCGCCCAGCTCAACCGTGGACCAGAATCTCGAGTCGGCTCAAGTGGTGGCGGCGGCAAGCCACGTATGTCCGACCTGCGTGAATCAGGTTCTATCGAGCAGGATGCCGATATGGTGGGCCTACTCTACCGCTCTGCGTATTACGCGGACAATAAAGAAGACCGCGACGAGGAGGATGGCAAAGCAGAACTGGTCATCGCCAAGAACCGAAATGGCCCTACAGGCGACGTGCCGCTTACCTTCATCAAGGAAATTATGCGCTTTGAGACACGCGCTTGGGAACCCGACCAGTAGATTTACCCTACCGGGCTGAGCTCCTAGCGCTCAGTCTTATTACCGACGAAGCCGGTGACAAAGTACAAGGCGCATCCCAACACAGCGACGGCCAATATACCCCAGAAAAACACCCAACTGTGTGGAAGCCCTTTTGTACCTGCGTAATACCAGCCACAAAACAAACTTCCTAGCAGCCCCCCGACTCCACCTACAAGGGTCCCTAACAATGCCTGCGCTTGGCTACGCATCGATGAATCCACACGGCGATCAACGAGTATCTGCCCTGTGATGTAGAAGAGCGTGTAACAAGGCCCGTGTAAGGCAATGCCTAACCAGATCCAAATCAGATCGCCCCCCCATCCAGAAAAGGCAAACAAGCCATAGCGGGCTACACCTAGCAATAATGCGGCGACGATCACCCAGCGCAATTTGACCATCGTCAGCAACCAGCTAAGCATCAGCATGGCAATGATTTCCGTAAGCTGACCAAGGGTCATTGATGCCGCCGGGTGGGTATCACCAAGCTCCTTGAGCTGAATGGGCGCATACATATAAAACGCGCCCAGAGGAATAGTGAAGAGCAGCGTGGTCAGCAAAAACACCCGCATTGTCCGATCCTTGAAGAGAATGAGAGCATCGAGGCCGAGGTTCTTCCTCCAGTTGGATTTCCCCGGTTCTAACTTCCCCTGCGGCGGCGTATCCGGCATCATAAAACACGACAGCCCAAAAAACACCCTAATGCCTGCTGCCGCGACCCCCACCATCGGCGAGCTGTCCCAGTCCAACAAACTCACTGATACGCCTGCAGCCACCCAACCAATCGAACCCCATACACGAAACAGCGGAAACTTCCTCTGCGCATTGTCCACATTAGCAAGTGTCACCGTTGACACCAGCGCCCACATCGGAGCGCCTAGGAGAGCATTAACAAACTGGAAAGCCAAATACCACCAAGCACCCCAGCCCATATGCAGCGCATAAAAAGCCATTCCCAAGAAACCTGCACCTAGTAGGGATAAGGTCCCCACCAGCTTCTGGGCCGAGAAACGATAGTCTGCCATCGAACCAAAAATAAGCGGCGTAAACATAGCCACCAGCGGCCCCACAGCAAAGGCATACGGCAGCACCCACTCAATGCCCTGCGCTTTTAAAATATTAGGCAATACCGGATACCACATACCAGGAGCCGCAGTCAGCAGAAAGAAGCCGATCGCAATCCACCAGCTACCCCCCTTTCCTAGCTTCACACCTGTCGAGAACACGGCATCGTTTTAGCCCCCTTACATCAAATACCAACTCTCAAATGAAGCCAGATCAGGGCAAGAAAGCCGACCTTGATTATTTTTTAAATGTGGCACAATATTTGCTAAATAAAAGTTGGTAAATTCTTGGTTTTTATTTTACCCTCCGGCGCGGTCTTCGACAAATGTCAACCAGCCCCTGACTGCATCCATTACGCATTTTCAGTGCATCCCTTTAGTGTATCTCTTTTGCACTCTCCAATGCATTAATGCATCCCCTAAGCGCCCCCCGGTGCATCCAGTCATGCCATCAGCCGGCCTCCATCAAAATCTCTCTCAGCAGCAGGTTCTCTCGCCCCAGATGCGTCAGAGCCTCGAGATTCTGCAGGCCAGCACCATGGAGCTGAGCCAACTCCTGAGCCAGGTTGCGGAGATGAACCCAACGCTGGAAATCACCGAGGATCACGATCAACTCGATGAGAGCCAGGCTGCCGATGCAGAAACCGATTATGAAAACCTCTCCGAGTTTGATGATTACTGGCGCGAGGATCAGATCCTCATGCATGGCAACCGCACACACACATCCGATGATGAGGAAAGACGTGAGTTTCTCTATAACTCCATTGTCGCGCCTCAAACACTGCAGCAGCATCTCATCGAACAACTCAACCACGCAGCTCTCGATGACGAGGCCTACATGGCAGCCGAGCACTTGATAGGCTACATTAACGACACCGGCTTTCTGGATGAATCCATTGAGGAAATCGCCGCGAACTCCACCTTCCCTCTCAAGCAACTCCGCTCCGCCCTTGCCCTGCTTCAGAGATTTGATCCCCCAGGTGTCGCTACAGAGAACCTCACTGAATCATTATTACTCCAACTTCAGCTCCAAGGCATGGGAGGATCACTTGAGAGTCGCATCGTTGATCAGCACCTTGATGACCTAGCTCGTCGCCGTTTTGGCGATATTACGCGAGCCCTCGGAGTCTCCCAAGAAGCCGTCATTGAGGCGGCTGAATACATCGCCACACTGAACCCTGATCCAGGTGCTGCCTTTGACCCTACCTCCAATCCCCACGTGAGTGCTGACCTTGAATTGCGCCGAGATGCCGAGGGCCTATACTACGCTCATCTAACCGGTGACCATTTACCAAAACTACAGATCAGCAACCATTATAAAGACTTACTGGCCAAATTGAGCTCAGACCCCAAAGCACGCAAGTTTCTCAAAGACAACATCCACGCCGGCAGACAAATCATCAGCGCCCTCAGCCAACGCCAGGAAACCTTGCTGAAAATCGGCACCGAGCTCGTCAAACGCCAGCCTGACTTTATCACCCATGGTCTTACCAAGCTCCGCCCCATGACCATGCAGGATATTGCGGAAGCCGTCGGCGTTCACGCAGCGACCATCTCCCGTGCCGTTTCTGGAAAATATATCCTCACGCCGCACGGGCTGATGGACCTACGTAAATTCTTTTCTTCCGGCTACACCACCAAACAAGGTTCAGAGATTGCTAACACAGGAGTCCGCGAAGCCATCCAACAACTAGTCAACCACGAAGACACCGCGAAACCCCTATCAGACACCGCCATTGAAAAACAACTCAAGACGAAGGGTATCAAAGTAGCACGCAGAACCATCGCCAAATACCGTGATCAGCTCGGCATCCTACCGTCCCATTTGAGAAAAAAACACTCCTGAGTGACGACACAAATCCAGGACTAACACCCCCTCATTCGGTGCGTTCAAAAGTTAAGACATAATCTCTCCTTGCAGATGGGCAAACAGACTCTACCCTACCTGACATGAGTGCAGTTAAGAATTTACCCGATTATTTGAGCAAAGAGATCTTATTGAACCCTGAACAGCGCGTATTCCCCAATTTTAGCGTATCGAGGTTATTGGATACTGTCTTCAAACCAACACAAGGTTGCCGTGTTTGCATCTTAACTGATTTCGATGAGCCCGAGCGCTGGATGAAAGATTTCGCCTTCTTAAAATCCGATGGGTTTGAGGTGCAGAAAAACGCCCATCATTATTTTTACGAAAGCCTAAGAGACGGCGTTATGGATGAACTAGGTATGACTGGTGGCGAAATGTTTGCCTACCGTTGCACCCATGGTTCTAATCTGGATCTCTCCGATGAAGTCTGGGATAGCGAAGGCAAAGAGCTTTCTCTGGATCGCGATATTTATACAAACTACGATATCGTCCTCTGTATTTCCACCTTCTCGGCAACAGCTCCCCTCACCGAGCGCTGCAAGGTGTTCGGCTTCCGCGGAGCCACCATGCATGGCATGAATGATATCATCTTACGCTCCGGCCTAGCCGTGAACTACGAAGAGGTCTCAGATGATGCCGAAAAAATCCGCCAAGCCCTGAACCGCGCCGACGAGGTAGAAATTGATTTTGAACTAGAAGACGGCCGCATCCTTACCGCCTGGTTAGGACTGGACGGACAGGAGGCACAAAAGTCGCACGGCCTCTGCCAAGGAACCAAGCCCGACATCGCCAACCTACCCGCCGGCGAGGTCTACTTCGTCCCCGTTGATGCCCGCGGTCAATTCCCCATGAAGTATGAAGATGGCACCCTAGGCATCCTCGAAGTGGAAAACCGCGACGTGAAGTCCTCCAGCATTATCGAGGGTAACCAATCAACCATCGATGCGCACAATGCCCTTCTGGCCGACGACCCGATGACAGGCACGCTGGGAGAACTCGGATTTGGCACGCAAGTGCTTCCCGTTTCCTACCAAGACATCCAAGACGAGAAGGTTCTTGGAACCTGCCATTTAGCTACAGGTCGTGACGACCATCTCGGTGGAGACATTGTTCCCGACATGTTTAAAGAGCACGTCAACTCCTCACATGACGACATCCTTTTCGCCCCCCACAAAACACCCAACTTCAACCTCAAGGAGGTCCGCATGAAGTGGGGCAAGGGTGATGATTGCCGCACTGAAGTCCTCATCCAAGACTTCAAGCCAGCGCCTTACATGATCAATTCGTTAGCGCGATAGGTCCAAATCATAGCTGACTATTATCTAAGTCAAGAGCTCATCTAAACGAGCAACACAAAGGGCCTGAAACTACTCAGCACCCTTCAACTTGGATTGACTTGATTCAGATAATTTCGAGATATCATACCACAAAGTTTTCCCATTCGGCAAAAGGAAGAGAACTCTATCAGCCTCAACCTTCTGAACCGCAGCCTTGATTTTTTTGCCCGCAGAATTTTCCCATTGCTCAAATTCAGTCGCCTTTTCTTTTTCTTCCTCTTTACTGGCAGCCGCTTCATCCACGGAATCAACACCCCCAATCACGTCAACATCTTCAAGGGACTTACGAAGCTCTCGAACAGCCTTTCTCATATCAGCCTTCAGATCAGAGTAAGGCACAGCATCGATCCCCTTTTCGCCGTCTGAGGTAGTGATGAAAACCATTGGGATGGTATTACCACCTTTTGCGCGCACATCCATAATCCCTTTAGGCAAGGACCCCTTGTCTTTTTTACTATCAGCAAAGACAACAATACCGACGGTTTTAAATGATTTAAAGGCCTCCAAACTGGCGGCCACGCATGGGCCTCAGCTCGTGCCTGGATCAGTATAAACAAAGACGAGCGGCTTTTCTTTCTTGGTAGCTTTAACGATAGCCTCATCCAGCTCGTCCATTCCATGAATCGAACGAGGAATTTTCATATCAGCAGAAAGCACGCTAAATAAGCATACAAATAAGGCCGCCGTGGCTAAAAAAACTTTCATTGCTTTAACCCTAAGGACCTTACCATGAGGCGTCGAGCAAATATCCGCTGCGAGCTTAACCTTCAGCAGCAAACCAAGAAAACAAACTCATAAAAAAGCCCCCACTGTCTGCACAGTGAGGGCTTTGTAAATATTTCAGGCTATCTGAAATTTAGTAGCGGTAAGGCTCAGGCTTGTAAGGGCCCTCGACTGGAACACCGATGTAATCAGCCTGATCTTGGCTAAGCACGGTGAGCTTACAACCAATCTTCTCGAGGTGAAGTCGAGCGACTTCCTCGTCAAGATGCTTTGGCAATACCTTTACTTCACCAGCCTTGTAGTTGTCTTTGTTTTTCCAAAGATCAATCTGGGCCAGTGTCTGGTTAGCAAAGCTGTTGGACATCACAAAGCTTGGGTGGCCTGTGGCACAACCAAGGTTTACCAGGCGGCCTTCTGCAAGCATGTAGAGGCTGTTACCCGTTGGGAATGTGTATTTGTCAACCTGTGGCTTGATGTTGAGATGCTCAACACCCTCAGCCTTGCTCAGAGAATCCATCTGGATCTCATTATCAAAGTGACCAATGTTACAAACGATCGCTTGATCCTTCATCTTCTCCATATGCTCAAGGCGGATGATGTCGTAGTTACCCGTGGTGGTGACATAAATATCTCCCCAGCCGAGGGTGTCCTCAACGGTGAGAACACGATAACCTTCCATCGCTGCCTGCAGCGCACAGATAGGGTCGATCTCAGTGACCACGACTTGTGCTCCTTGGCCACGTAGCGCCTGAGCACAACCCTTACCGACATCTCCGTAGCCGCAAACAACAGCTACCTTACCGGAAATCATCACATCGGTGGCGCGCTTGATGCCATCAACAAGTGACTCACGACAACCGTAGAGGTTATCGAACTTCGACTTGGTTACAGAGTCGTTAACGTTAATGGCTGGGATAAGCAGTGTTCCCTCCTTAGCCATCTGGTAGAGACGGTGAACACCCGTGGTAGTTTCCTCAGAAACACCTTTCCAATCCTTGACCATATTGGCAAAGACACCTGGTTGCTCGGCTCCGATTTTCTTAAGAAGATTCTTAATGACCTGCTCTTCTTCAGAACCTGCTGGCTCGTTGATCCAGTTTGATCCGTTCTCCATTTCAAATCCTTTGTGGATCAGGAGAGTAGCGTCACCGCCATCATCAACGATCAGTTCAGGACCAAGGTCTCCAGGAAACTGAAGAGCCTTCCATGTGCACCACCAGTATTCCTCGAGAGTCTCACCCTTCCAGGCGAAGACAGGAATGCCGGACTCGGCCATGGCTGCTGCAGCGTGATCCTGAGTGGAGAAAATGTTACAAGATACCCAACGCACCTCGGCGCCCAGATCAACAAGCGTCTCGATGAGCACGGCCGTCTGAATGGTCATGTGCAAAGAGCCCATCACACGGACACCTTGCAGTGGTTTTTCGGGGCCATACTTGGCGCGGGTAGCCATCAGACCGGGCATTTCGTGCTCGGCGATGTCAATTTCCTTCCGGCCGAAATCGGCCAGGCTAATGTCAGCGACCTTAAAGTCGTCGGTGACAGGTTGTAGTGCGGGGGCAGTTGCTGTATTGGACATGGTAGTGTTGTTGGTTAGGTGATTGGTTGATTGTTAAATTAGACGGCAGACTTGAGCGCGTCCACTTTGTTGGTTTCCTCCCATGGCAAACCGGCATCTTCACGACCAAAGTGGCCGTAGTTGGTGGTTTTACTGTAAATGGGACGCAGAAGATCAAGCTGAGATACGATGTCAGCGGGCTTGAAGGAGAACACCTCGTCAACGGCTTTTTCGATCAGTGACTCGTCGATTTCGTTGGAGCCAAAGGTGTTCACATTAATACTCACTGGGTGTGGGTGACCGATGGCGTAAGCAAGTTGAAGTTCACACTCGCGTGCCAAACCAGCGGCAACAATGTTCTTGGCTACCCAGCGACACATGTAAGCGGCTGAACGGTCAACCTTGGATGGGTCCTTACCTGAGAAAGCACCACCACCATGGCGGCCCATGCCACCGTAAGTGTCTACAATGATTTTCCGACCGGTAAGTCCCGCATCCCCTTCAGGGCCACCAACCACAAAGAGGCCGGTAGGGTTGATGAGGATTTCAGTCTCAGGGGTAAGCAAATTACCAGGCAGATGTTTTTCAATCAGGTCACGAGTCAAAATGTCCCGAATTTCCTGCGTAGAGATTTCCTTGGCATGCATCGTCGAGATGACCACCGAGGTAAAGCGATTCGGCTTGTTGTCGATATACTCAATACTGACCTGTGTTTTGGAGTCCGGACGCAACCAGGTGTGGGTGCGATCCTTGCGAAGCTCGGTCAGGGCCTGACCGAGGCGGTGTGCATAGTGAATAGCAGCCGGCATCAGCTCCTTGGTATCATTGGTGGCGTAACCAAACATGATGCCCTGATCACCAGCACCCTGTTCGGCTGTATGCTTATCAGCTGCTGCTGCAGCATCAACACCCTGAGCAATGTCAGGTGACTGTTGACCAAGCATATTCATCAGAAATGCTCCTTTTTCAAATTTGCAGGTGTAGGAATAATCCGTATCCTTCGCATAATCGGCATCGTAACCAATTTCCTTGAGTGTATTTTTAACCAGCGTACCGTAGTCGAACTTGGCACCTGTGGTAATTTCGCCGGCTAGTCCGACGACATTATCTTTAACAAAGGTTTCACATGCTACCCTGCTGTTGATATCCTGTTCCAGACAGGCATCAAGGACAGCATCGGAAACGGTGTCACATACCTTATCGGGATGACCTTCGGTGACAGACTCAGAAGAAAAAATGAATGGCTTGCTCATAAGTAGATTTTGTTATATCGTTAAATCGCGATACGTTGATGCGTTTATGCACCCATATTATTATGCCGTCAATTCTTAAATCACTAAAACTTTTATCGGACCCTACTCGGATCCGCATACTCCTGCTGCTTTCACACGAACCTCTCAATGTTGCTGAGCTTCAGGAAATATTGGGAATGGGCCAAAGCCGAATCTCTACCCAACTCTCTCAACTCAGACAAGAGGGCTTAGTGACCAGCTCACGCTCAGGCAAAAACAACGTCTATGCCATTTCAGCCCCTGATGCCATCATGGAGGTTGCTCGTCAAGCAGCCACAGAAATACCGGAAGTTAATCCAGATTCCGAAACTCTGGCACACATCCTGAGTAAGCGGCGTGACAAGACGCGGGCGTATTTTGATGAGTTGGCCGGTAAGTTCGGCAAAAGCTATGTGCCCGGCCGCTCGTGGAAGTCACTAGCTGAGGCAATGCTCAAAATCCTCAACTATGAAGTCGTTGCCGACCTTGGTGCTGGAGAAGGCACACTCGCCCAACTGCTCGCACCCAATGCCAAAAAAGTCATCGCCGTTGACAGTGCACCCAACATGGTGGAGTTCGGCAAAAAACTGGCATCACAGCACGGACTAGATAATCTAGAATACCGCCTTGGCGACATCGAGTCACCTCCTATTGACGATAACTCGGTTGACCTTGCTATCTTTTCTCAGGCTCTACATCACGCCGAGCATCCACAAAAAGCTCTTGATTCAGCATTCAAACTTTTAGCACCGGGTGGCAAGCTCGTCATTCTGGATCTACTTCAGCACAGCTTTGATCAGGCACGCGAACTTTATGCCGATACCTGGCTTGGATTCTCAGAGGTAGAACTCTTCAAAATGATGAGCCAAGCTGGCTTTCAGAAAATTGAAACCACCATCGTGGATAAAGAAAGTGAAGCCCCCTACTTTCAAACCCTGCTTGCGGTAGCCACTAAATAGCGGAAACTTCAGCAATGCTCAGACGCATACTTCTATTAGGGTTATTGGCATTGACGGGGTGTTCAGCTCCCCTAGAAAAACCACCAGCCGCTCCCCTGGCCGCTCCAACAGCCGCTCTCCTGCCCATTTCCCCTCTCAGCGCCAAGCCTGCGCCTGAGCTCATTGATTCGAAGCCCACCACGGCCCAGGCAGAGCCCATCATAGCGGAGGCAGAGCCCATCATACCCCTTGCGGCAGACGATCAACAAACTGATCAAGCCGCTGTCATCATCCCGCCCGTGGTGCCTCAGTTGATCATGCCGCTTGCCTATCATTCCATCTTATCTCAAGGCATCACCATTTCAGCCGTCTATTTTGACGATCGGAAATTTCGGCTAACCGTGGCTGATCAAGCAGATGGTTGTGGCAGCCAATGGTTAGATGCAAAATCCGCCGCCTTGTCTTGTGATGGCTACGCCGCCATCAACGGTGGGTTTTTCACGCCTGAGGGCAAACCTCTTGGACTCCTCGTAGCATCAGGAATCAAACGAGGTTCCTTGAACAACTCCTCACTTGGTGCCGGTATCTTTATCTCCTCAAAAAACAAAAGTGCCATCGTTCGCCGTGAACACTATGCGTCCTCAAGCGTGACCAACAATGCAGAGAACCTCTTACAAGCTGGCCCCATGCTCGTCGAACACGGCAAAGCCACCATTGGGCTTTCCGATCACAATGAGCGGCCACGCAGCTTCATCGCATGGGATGGCAAACACCATTGGGCCATCGGGCACATCGATTCATCAACACTCGCTGCTGCGGCAAAAGCACTGAGCGAATCCTCATTAAACGGTTTCAAGGCCAGCACTGTATTAAACCTTGATGGCGGCCGTTCCTCCGATCTCTGGGCTGGCCCCCGTGTTCCTAGTGGCCCAAAAACACACCGCTCTTTTCTCAATAAACCCGTGCGCAACTATCTAGTGATCACATTACGCTGACCGGCAGCATCATCTCCAGACAAGCACCTTGTGATGGAGGTGTCAGTCGTGAAAAGTAAATCAACGATGCTTTGCGGACATGGATCTCACCGCTTTGAGCGCCTAATAACCACGCTGCCAAATATTCGAAGTCGGGATTATGACCAACAAGAGCAACACGATGAAATTGATCATACGCTGTGAGCTCCTGCATCGCAGAAGCTGGGCGCATACCACAAGCTAGCCAGGGCTCGATAAGAGGACTTTCCGCACCAGCACTGCTGCATATGATTTCTGCCGTCTGACGAGCACGCACAAGTGGGCTGGCCAAAGTCACATCTGGAACCAAATTACTTTGCTTAAGAAATCGGCCCACTTTTTCAGCCTGACTACTTCCCACGTCCGTCAGAGCGCGCTCAAAATCACTCGCCGCAGACGACTCCGCAGTGGCATGGCGTATTAGTAGCAGCTCCATATGGTGAAATATCCAGAACCTAACAGACTACATGGTCATGCCGCCATCACTGGCAATCACTTGCCCTGTGATGTAACGAGCCTCAGCGCTAGCGAGAAACAAGGTTAATGATGCTATATCCTGAGGATGACCCATCTCCTTGAGTGGAATATTCCCTACGATAGCCTCTTTCTGGTCATCGTTAAGCTCGTCGGTCATGTCAGTGACAATAAAGCCGGGAGCGATGGCATTGCAGGTTACCTTGCGGCCAGCTAACTCCTTCGCTACCGATTTGGTAAAGCCAATCAAGCCGGCCTTACTCGCCGCATAGTTGACCTGTCCCGCATTGCCCATCAGTCCGATCACAGAACTAATATTAATAATGCGTGGATCCTCAGCTTTCATCATACTGCGCTGAAAAGCCTTCACCGTATTGAAGGCTCCTTTAAGGTTTGTATCTAAAACAGTATCCCAGTCCTCATCCTTCATGCGCATCAGTAATCCATCACGCGTGACACCGGCATTATTGACCAGCACGTTCACCGCCCCGAAGTCAGCGACAACTTCCTTACCCAGAGCCTGAACAGCTTCATGGTCAGAAACATCAACGGCATATGACTTGGCTGAGTCTGGATACTCGGCATTGATTGCATCAGCAGCAGAACCACAGCTTCCAGCGCTGCGGCTCACCACAGCGACCTTGCCTCCTTCTGCTGCAAAAGCTCTTGCGATCTCCAACCCTATACCCCGACCAGCGCCGGTAACAACTGCGACCTTATTTGTGAAACGTGCCATGCACATACGTTCCACGATTTGCATCACTTGCCAATCATGAAATCGAGAGGAAATAAGTCACCTCCACATGTATGATCGCTTTTCAGAGATCACCTTACTACCACTCATCATCCGGATTCTCCATGCAAGGACGCGGCCATTGGTGCGGTAGGATTCACCAGATATTATAAATTCAACGCGCCCAGCTTCTTCACCTGCTGGCAAGTCCTTACTCATGGTCAAAACCTTGGACCCTGTTGCACTCTGCTGATAATCCATCACTATTTTTAATGGCCCAGTTGCCGAGCCATCATTTTTCCAGCTCACCGAGTAATATTGGCCTAACCTCTGACTGCGTTCCTCGATGGTTACCGCGCCACGCATACGGTGCATCTGTTCACCACGCACCATCGGAGCCTGCTGCATACTTTCCATATCGATCGAGCGCAGATGGAACTGCTTAACCTCCATGACATCTTTGGATGCGCAGGAGAGAAGTAAGCAGAATAAACCAGAAACACACAGCAGGCGTAGCTTGTTCACAAAGCAGGCAGATATAACCTTCATTGTGTTGATTTAAGACCAAGCAAAAAAAATGCCAATGTTGAAATTTCCAATTCGCCAGCGGGCATCAATCTGACTAGGCTTTCTTTATGGATCCTAGTATCGAGAAGCGCTTGCAACAATTCATACAAAGCAAGGGGCTGCGCAACACCCCTCAGCGCAATGCCATTGTAGAAGCCATCTTCTCCTCCGATGATCATTTTACTGCCGATGATCTGTGGGAGCGTATTCGCAAAACCAAGTCTCTAGATGCTCAATCTTCACGAGCTACTGTCTACCGTACTATTTCGCTCCTGGTAGAGGCTGGCCTACTTCATGAAATTGACCTTGGAGATGATCAAAAAACCTATGACCCCAATTTTGTCGAAAGCCCCGCCCACAATCACCTTGTATGCATTGACTGCGGTAAAGTCATCGAATTTGAGGACGCACACATCCAGCTCATGAATGACTGCGCAGCCAGGCGTCTGGGGTTCCGCCCTGAGAGACAAACCCTCAAGATTGAGGCATGCTGTGAGAAACTCAGGCTGCACGGCAGATGTGAGAATCTCATTGAGGCACGCATTCAAGGCAAACGCCTTCCCAAAAGGCGTTAACCGAACATCATCCAAAGTATCTGAGAATTTTTGCAAGTTCTGTTCGTGTGTGAACGTTGGAGACATAATGTATTTTAGCCCATTTATGCCTCAACAGAGAAAATACGCTTTTCTGCTCAGCATTTTCTTCTCACTGACCCTATTACCAGCCTTCCAAGCCGGGGCAAAGCCCCTGAGTGCCGACACGGACGAGCGCATCGTATTACTTGGCAGTGGCCTAGGCTCACGCATGAGTCACTTTGGTTATTTTGAAACCGAGCTTCAGCTCCGCAATCCTGACAAGAAGCTCATCATCCGCAACATGTGTGATGAAGGCAACACCCCGGGATTTCGTCCCCACCCCGGTCGCAATTCACCGTGGGCATTCCCCGGAGCGGAAAAATTTCAGACCGAACTCGCAAAAAAAAGCGGCAGTAGCGGCATCTATATGACACCAGACCAATGGCTGGGCCACCTCAAGGCAGATACCATCATTGCATTCTTTGGTTTCAACTCCTCTTTTAATGGTCCTGCAGGCGTGGAGAACTTTAAGGGCGAACTTGGTGGATTCATCAAGCACACCTTGGCACAACAATACAATGGCAAGCCCGCCCCCAAGCTAGCCATCGTCTCCCCCACCGCATTTGAAGATGTTTCCCACATTTACGACGCCCCTGACGCTACAATCACCAACGCCAACCTCGCCCTATATACCGAGGCGATGAAGGAAGTCTGTGCCGAGCACGGGGTAGTGTTCATCGATGTCTTCACTCCCTCAAAGGCGGCATTCAACGCCGACAAAGATTCCTTCACCCGGGACGGCGCCCTGCTCAACGACAAAGGCTACCAGTGGCTCGCCCCCCAGCTTGCTGATGGTATCTACGGCAAGTCAGCGATCCAACATCCAGAGCGCCGGGGCACAGTCCGCGCCGCAGTGAACGAGAAAAACTGGTGCTGGCTCAACGATTACAAAATGCCCAATGGCGTGCAAATCTACGGACGTCGGGGAGGTGGCAAAAACGCCCCACCACAGAACTACCGAGATGAGTATAAGAAGACTCGTGAGATGACCGCCCTGCGTGACCAAGCCATCTGGCTAGCACTCCAAGGCAAAAAAATGGATCTCGCTGCTGAAGATGCCAAGACCTTCCAACTCTCCCCCGTTAAAACCAACTTCAAGCCCAGTGGCAAGAACGGTAAACTCGAATATCAGTCAGGCCCATCCTCGCAGACCAAAATCACCACTGCCAATGGATACCAGATGGAGCTCTTCGCCTCCGAGAAGGAATTCACCGATCTTGCCAACCCGGTGCAAGTAGCATTCGACAACAAAGGACGTCTCTGGGTTGCCACCATGCCCAGCTACCCGCACTACCGCATTGGTGACCCCAAGCCAAGCGACAAGCTCATCATCCTCGAAGACACCGACAACGATGGCAAAGCCGACAAGCAAACCACCTTCGCTGGCGACCTGCATATCCCGATGGGCTTTGAGATCACTTCCGAGGGCGTCTACGTCGCCCAGTCTGGCCACTTAGTACTGCTCAAGGACACCGACGGGGACGACCAATATGACGTCAGGGAAGTTGTATTGAGTGGATTTGATGATTACGATACCCACCACGCCATTGGAGCTTTCTGCGCTGACCCATCGGGAGCTATTTTACTCAGCGAGGGCATCTTCCTCCATTCCAATATTGAGACTGCCTATGGGCCGGTCCGGGGAACCAATGGCGGATTCTTCCGCTACTCACCTCAACGCAAAAAGCTCATTCGTTATGCCCAGCTGCATATCCCCAACCCATGGGGAAGCGCCTATGATCGTTTCGGCCAGGATTTTTTCCTGCATACCTCTGGGCCTGCTACCTCATGGATGATGCCAGGCACAGTGAAGTCTACTTACGGGGTGAGTATGTATGCCAGCACGATCTTACAGAATCACAAGGTGCGCCCCACTTCAGGGCTTGAGTTTATATCAAGCCGTCATTTCCCCGATGAGGTCCAAGGAGACCTCCTTATATGCAACAATATCGGGTTTCTTGGCGCCAAGCAGCACCAAATCAGCGAGGACGGCGCCGGCTTCAAGGCCAAGTGGCGCCAAGACCTGTTCCGCTCAGCAGACACCAATTTCCGCCCGGTTGACTTGGAGTTTGCTCCAGACGGATCTCTCTATGTGGCGGACTGGCACAACGCGCTCATTGGACACGCGCAGCACAACCAGCGTGACCCAAACCGTGATCACGTTCATGGTCGTATTTATCGCATCACCTACCCCGATCGGCCTCTGGTAAAACCAGCCAAGGTTCACGGAGCAAGTATTGCCGAATTACTCGAAAACCTGAAACTCCCCGAAGATCGCACCCGTTACCGGACCCGTCGCGAACTGCGCGGCCGCAGCGCGGACGAGGTTCTTCCGGAGCTCAAAAAGTGGGTTGCGAAGCAAACAAATGACCACCACAAGCTTGAAGCTCTCTGGGTTAGCTGGGGACTTAACCAGGTTGACGCAGAATTACTCCGAACACTGCTCAAATCACCTGACCACCGGATCCGGTCTGCCGCAGTCAGAGTTCTACGCTTCAACACTGAACACCTCGATGACTACGCATCATTGCTCATGGAGGCCGCCAATGACGAACACGGCAGGGTCCGGCTCGAGGCCATCACTGCGGCCTCATGGCTACCGCAAGAAGTAGGCCTGCCGATCTTAGAGAACGCCGAGAAAAAACCACTCGAAAGCTTGATGAAAGGCTCACTGCGCTATGCAAAAGCCAAACTTCAAAACAAAACACTCCATGACGAGCCTTATTTCCTGCTCAAAACAGAGCTCAAAGGAGATGATAAAAGGATTTTCGGACAAGGTGCTGAAATATATAATCGAGAAGGCCACTGCGCCACATGCCACCAACAGGATGGCAAAGGGCTGCCCCACTCAGGTTTCCCTCCGCTCGATAAAAGTAAATGGGTCACCGGCAGCAAAGAGCGCTTGATTAAACTCACCCTGCATGGGCTCCATGGCCCAATCACCGTGAAGGGCAAACAATATCCAGGTCACGTTCCAATGACAGCGTTTAAAGATATACTCGACGACAAAGAAACCGCAGCTGTATTAACCTTCGTGCGAAATACCTTTGACAACGAATCCTCCGTCGTAACCCCTGAGGAGGTAGCCAAAGTGCGTGCCGCCACTAAAGACAAAGAGGGCTTTTACAGCCCCGAGGAACTGCTCAAGGAACATCCGCATCGGTAGGCATTTGCACTGCGTGTGCGTTGGTCTCAATCCGCCGCGGGATCAACCGCATGTCACCATTCCACCATCCCGCGCGTTGAGGCCTGTACAGACTTGGTACATAGGTGACAAACGTGCGCGGACATGGGTAACACATTTGGTATGTGTTAAGCATGAGCTGGCAAATCTCTGCTTGCATTGCCATGGATACATTCCTTGCATTCCGTGGTTTCCAAATCACCACAAAGGCGCTAGAACAGCCGCATGTGGAAAGGACGTTTCGCCAAAGCTACTGCTGATCTCGTGCAACAATATGGAGAATCCATCTCCTATGATTGGCGCCTGTATAAACACGACATTGCAGGATCCATCGCTCACGCACGTGCACAAGTGAGTGCCAAGCTGCTCAGCTCAGACGAGTTTGCCGCCATCGAAAAGGGTCTGCGTGAAATTGAAAAAGAAATAGAGGCTGGCGAGTTTAATTTCTCCATTGAGCTCGAGGACATCCACATGAACATCGAGTCAGCACTCACCGAGCGCATCGGTGCTCCAGGAGCCAAACTCCACACTGCTCGTTCACGTAACGACCAGGTCGCCACCGATACCCGCCTCTACTGCCGGGAAGAAATTGACAACATCACCGTTCTCATCACCGGGCTACAGCAATCTCTACTGAAGCAAGCAGAGCAATACGCGGCTGCCCTTATC
Source organism: Akkermansiaceae bacterium (assembly GCA_017857425.1). Lineage (GTDB taxonomy): Bacteria > Verrucomicrobiota > Verrucomicrobiia > Verrucomicrobiales > Akkermansiaceae > Oceaniferula. The sequence goes on along the minus strand of JAFMDE010000009.1, from coordinate 2,054 downwards.
CCCGGTTACACCCACCTTCAGCGCGGCCAGCCGGTCACCGTAGGTCACCACCTTCTCGCCTATGTTGAGATGCTCGACCGGGACAAGTCACGCCTTGCCGACTGCCGCAAACGCATCAACGCCTGCCCACTGGGATCCGGCGCACTCGCGGGATCAACGATCAATCTTGATCGCCAACAAATTTCCGATGAGCTCGGCTTCGACCGCGTCACCACCAACTCGATGGATGCTATTTCCGATCGTGACTACATCGCCGAGTTCCTCTTCGACATGGCCCTGGTCGGCACCCACCTCTCCCGTCTCTCCGAAGACCTCATCCTCTGGTGCAGCTCTGAGTTTGGTTTCGCCACCCTGTCTGACGCGCACACCACCGGGTCGTCGCTGATGCCTCAGAAAAAAAACCCAGACGTCTGTGAACTCACCCGGGGTAAAACCGGCCGGCTCTACGGCAACCTCGTCGCCTTACTCACCGCAGCCAAAGGACTTCCCCTCACCTACAACCGCGACCTACAAGAAGACAAGGAACCTCTGTTTGACTCCATCGACACCCTCAGCCTCGCCCTCAAGGTCAATGCCGAGATGATTGCCGACATGGCCATCAACCTAGACACCTGCGAAGCCGCCGCCTCTGACCCGCTGCTCTTGGCCACCGACCTCGCTGACTACTTGGTGAAAAATGGCGTGCCCTTCCGCGATGCTCATGAGCTGGTAGGCCAAGCGGTTGCCCTCAGCGTGCAGACCAAGACCCCTCTCGACCAGCTAGACCTCTCCCAAGTCTCAGAACACTACGGCGCCGATGCCAAAGACGTCTTTGACCTCCAGACCGCACTCGCCGCCCGCACCAACCCTGGAGCACCCAGTATTGACAACGTTCGTGCCGAGGTAGCTCGCTGGAAACAATCCCTCTAATTTTTCGCGTGCACCAGCTCGCATCCGCACTTATTTTTTACCATTATGAAATCCTGCCTACTCCTCGCCATCGTTGCCCTCTTCTCCTTCGCAAGCACATCCAGCCTGCATGCCCACTGCCAGGTGCCCTGCGGCATCTACTCAGACGATACCGTCCTCATTGATCTCAATACCCATCAGCAGACGATCGCTAAGGCCATGGTCCAGATTAACGAGCTTTCTACAGACGCGGGTAAAAACGCTAACCAAATCTCACGCTGGGTCAGCAACAAGGAAGAGCACGCTACCAAGATTCAAGATACCATGACTCAGTATTTCTTAGCTCAGCGAGTCAAACTTGCCCAATCTGAGAGCAACAAGGACGCCTACCTCAATAAGCTCAGCCTGATCCATCAGATCATTGTTCACGCTATGAAATGCAAGCAGACCACCGATCCAGCAAATGCTCAAGGTCTGCACGATGCCATCGCGGCCTTCACCAAGGTTTACACGGCCAAATAATCAGCGAGCATTCACCAGACCCCGCCAAGCAGTGGCGGATTGGGCCAATCCGCCCTACCAGCGGGTTACCCGTTTAATGTGACGCAAATCTCACAAGTCTTGCCGTCACAGCCACGGGCACTGCAGTATTCCCTGCCGTAGAAAATGATCTGCAGATGCAGCTTGTTCCACTTGTCCTTGGGGAAAAGTCGTTTCAGGTATCGTTCCGTCTGAACCACGTTTTTTCCGGGAGCCAGCCGCCAGCGCTTCGCCAATCGGTGAATATGCGTATCTACCGGAAAAGCCGGCACTCCGAAAGCCTGTGCCATCACTACAGAAGCGGTTTTATGGCCGACCCCGGGCAGTGCCTCCAAGGCTTCAAAATCCTCAGGCACTTGACCCCCGTGTTGATCCATTAGCATCTGAGAAAGCACTGAGATCGCCTTCGACTTCCTCGGGGAAAGCCCACAGGGACGAATAATAGCCTTAATCTCCTCCACCGGCACCTTCGCCATATCCGCAGGATTATCGGCCAGTTTAAAGAGGGCTGGGGTTACCTGATTGACCCTGATATCGGTGCATTGAGCAGACAGCAGCACCGCGATAAGCAGTGTGTAGGCATCGCTATGATCAAGCGGGATGGGAGTCTCGGGATAAAGCTCCTC
>JAFMDE010000008.1 GCA_017857425.1 Akkermansiaceae bacterium | reverse complement strand
GACTTCGTGGTAAAGTGTTAGAGGCCCTGCCGGGTAGGCTGGTCATTGATGTGAATGGGCTTGGGTATCTGGTCAGTGTTTCGCTGAGCACCTATGATTTGATCAACCCTGTGGAGGGCAAGGAGGTGGAGCTGCGCACACATCTGCATATTCGGGAGACCGCGCACACGCTTTATGGTTTTGCCACGGACGCTGAGCGTGATTTGTTTTTATTATTGATTGAGCGTGTCAGCGGCATTGGGCCATCCATCGGGATGTCGGTGCTCAGTGGCATGCCAGTGGAGCATTTCAAGGCCTGCGTGGTCAATGGTGATGCGGCGGCACTCTCCCAGATCAAGGGCTTGGGCAAAAAGACGGCAGAGCGCATAATTTTAGAACTCAAAGACAAGGTGGGTGTCGCGGAGGCTTGGCAGGCTGCTGCCGGTGATGCCGCTCCCAGTGCCTCGATTGATGCTGAGTCTGCCTTGATTGGTCTTGGCTATAAGCACGCAGATGCAAAAAAGGCAGTGGCTGCGGTAGCGAAGCTGAAAGCTGGGGCGACTACGGAAGACCTGGTCCGAGATGCTCTCAGAATGTTGAATTCTTGAGGGTGCCGCTTGAGGGTGTTGTTGGTCCTTGTTGACGCATGCTTGAATTGTTCTGGTCAAAGACAGCGTGCACGATTAGCGTATTACGCGGTTGCCGCGTGAGTCCGCATGAGCCTATCCGCATAAGCCTTGTGGCCGACTATTCAGTTGCTATTTTAGCTTGAATCACATGCAGCCAGTCACTACAGCAACTTGCACATCCTCTCCAGAATTCCATGATTGAGAACACTCCCACAACACTCGACTTTTCCGAATCTAAGATCAATCAGGATCTGACACCTGCAGATAAGATTCAATTTTTCCGAGACATGGCTCGCATCCGTCGTTTTGAGCAGACGGCACTTAAATTCTACAACAAAGGCATGATGGGTGGCTTTTTACACCTCTACATAGGTCAAGAGTCTATTGCCGCTGGCACGCTCGGATTATGTAAGGAAAATGACCATGCCATTACCGCTTACCGTTGTCATGGGCATGCACTCTCCATGGGTATGGATATGAATAGCTGCATGGCTGAGCTCTACGGTAAAGCTACCGGTGCCGCTAAAGGCAAGGGTGGCTCCATGCATTTGTTTGACCCATCGAAAAACTTCTGGGGTGGACACGGTATTGTTGCAGGACAAACACCACTTGGCTTGGGTCTTGCCTACGGGGTGAAGTATCAAGAGCTAGAAGGTTGCTGCCTTTGTTACTTGGGAGATGGCGCCATCAACCAAGGTGCTTTTCACGAGTCACTCAACATAGCAGCTCTTTTTGAATTACCCGTCATTTATATTATTGAGAATAATGGTTACTCGATGGGCACGAGCCAGAACCGTTCCAGCGCCTACAAAAACTGCCTAGCCCAACGTGCTGAAGCCTACGACATGGACTGGGACTTGGTGAATGGTGAAGATCTTTATGAGGTTCGTGCCAAAACACACATTGCCATGGAGCGCGCACGTAAGGAGTCCAAGCCCACCGTGCTTGAGATTGCAACGTATCGCTACTACGGGCACTCCGTTGCTGATGCGAACGCTAAAAAATACCGCACACCGGAGGAAATCGAGGAGTATAAGACCTACCACGATCCCATTCGTCTATGGCGCCGCCGTTTGATCGAGGAGGCTGTATTCACTGATGCCGAAGCCGACGCCATCGATAAAGAAGCAAAAGCTGAAGCTGATCAGTCAGCTGTTTTTGCAGAACAATCACCACCGCCCACTGTAGAGTCAATTTTTGAGGACGTTTACTGGGAGGTTGATAACAACACTGAATCGGGTAATACCGGCCGACATTTTTTCAACGACTGATTTTAAACCTGTTCAATAACGTCCAACACATTTTTCTATGAGAGAGTTACTCTACCGTCACGCAATACGTGAAGCCCTTGATGAAGAACTAGCCCGCGATGACAAAGTCGTCGTTATGGGAGAGGAAGTCGCCCAGTATAATGGTGCTTATAAAGTGACCGAAGGACTGTGGGACAAGTGGGGCAGTAAGCGCATCGTTGATACCCCGATCTCTGAAGCCGGATTCATCGGCATGGGCATTGGCGCTTCTATGCTGGGTATTCGCCCTGTGATGGAGTTGATGTTTTGGAGCTTCCACTCGGTCGCCTTTGACCAGCTGGTGAACAACGCAGCATGTGTGCGCTACATGTCAGGCGGATTATGTAATGTGCCTATCGTCATGCGAGGCCCTGCCAATGGCGGAACAGCGGTTGGGGCAACTCACTCCCATTGCCCTGAAGGTCTTTTCGCTGCTTTTCCTGGTTTGAAAGTCTGCGCTCCTGCAACTCCTGCCGATGCCAAGGGACTAATGAAGACGGCGATCAGGGATAATGATCCAGTTTACATCATGGAGAACACCTTGTTGTATGGCACCAAAGGCCCTGTGCCCGATCCTGCAGACGGTGATCACCTCGTGCCTTTGGGCAAGGCGGACATCAAACGTGAAGGCACTGATGTTTCTCTGATTGCCCATGGTCGCAGTGTGATTCGTTCTCTTGAAGCAGCCGAGACACTTCAAGCCGAACACGGTATCAACTGTGAGGTTCTCGACCTACGTTCTATTCGTCCACTCGATCAGCAAGCGATCCTCGATACGGTGATGAAGACCAATCGAGTGGTTTTAGTTGATGAGAGTAAGCCGTTTTCAGGAGTGAGTGCTACCATTGCCACACTTATTCAGGAGCATGCCTTTGATTATCTTGATGCCCCAGTAAAACGCGTTTGTGCGCTTGATGCCCCTGCAATTTACTCCCCATACGTTGAGGATGAGCAGCTTCCCAACCCGCGTCGTATTATTGAGCAGGTATTGACACTGGCTTAATTGGTCGGCTGATTTGAGCGAAAAGTCTTTTTTAGTTTTTTGTTGCAAGTAACATTATTTTTTTATAAAATAATGTTTACTATGAAAGTCACCTTACATTTATTAATCCTAACAATCTTTTCTCTCGGACTGTCATCATGTTGTAGCATGGGCAGCTCCAAAGTGCACGCTCGTGCATCTGCCCAAGCTTCAGGAGAGCCCAACATCGGGCTGATTCCGACCATGAAAGAACTCTCTACTAGCGATTAATTAGCCCCTTTTCGCTGATATCTCTCAAGGCTATGCCCTCTAGGTCATAGCCTTTCACTTGCCTGCGTTTCGGCAGATCTGTCATTTTTTTTAGGATCTTTATAAACAGTCGCGAATTTTGGTATAATCAGCTTGCCCCCAAGCCATGTTTGGAAGAAAAGTCCTCTGCACACAGCTTGATTAACTGATTTAACTTATGCCTACAAATATTGAAATGCCCAAGCTTTCCGACACGATGACGGAAGGTACCCTTGTAAAGTGGAACAAACAAGTGGGTGACACCATTGAAATTGGTGATGTGATCGCTGAAGTGGAGACCGACAAGGCGACCATGGAGATGGAGGCATTTGATGAAGGCACACTCTCTGATATTCTTGTTCAAGCAGGGGAGAAAGCCGCCGTGGGCGCGACCTTGGGCGTGCTACTCGAAGACGGGGAAGAAGCACCCGCGCCCGGATCAGCACCGGCTGCGATCAGCGCTCCAGAGTCACAGCTTTTTGCTGAAGGGGCTGAAGCTCCTGAAGTTAGCCAGCCAGCCGCCGAGCTTGTTGCTCCCACTTCAACTCCTGCGCTACATCAGGCTGGTCCCGGTGAGCGCATTAAAGCCTCACCTCTTGCACGAAAAATTGCCGACTCCAAGGGTGTGGACATCGCTGCGATTCAAGGATCTGGTCCTGGTGGAAGGATCGTCAAGGCTGATGTCGAGGCTGCTGCTGAGGGTGGTAGCGCACCTTCACGCTTGGCGAGTGCTGCTACTGCGCTGGCTGCTTCCGCAAAAGCCCAGGTCGTTCAATCAACACCATCACCAGTATCTGCACCAGCACCAGTAGCGGCTGCTGCGATCAGCCCTGTTGTTGCTGCCGGTGATCAAACCATCGAGCTGAGCTCCATGCGTCGCATCATCGCAGATCGTCTGTTGACGTCCAAGACAACGATTCCTCATTTTTATCTACATGTTGAGTGTGACACAGCGCCGTTGATGACCTTGCGTAAGCAGATCAATGCGCAGGCAGAGCAAACACACGGCAATAAATACAGCATTAATGATTTTGTATTGAAGTCTGTGATCAACGCAGCGCAGGCAGTTCCCGAAATCAATGCCTCCTTCAACGGTGATAGCGTTGTGCAATTTGCCAAGGTGGGTGTTTCCATCGCCGTTGCAGTCGATGATGGTTTGGTAACTCCTGTCATCAAGGATGCGGCGAGTAAGTCGATGCTACAGATTTCCCAAGAGGTTAAAGATCTTGCCGTGCGCGCTCGTGACAAAAAGCTCATGCCCAATGAATTCGATGGCGGCACGGTGACCGTTTCTAATCTCGGTGCATGGGGTATTGAAAGTTTCGACGCTATTATCAACCCACCGCAGGCCGCGATTTTGAGTGTGGGTGCGATTATTGAAAAGCCTGTGGTGAAAGACGGCCAGATCGTTGCCGGTATGCGCATGAACATTGGCTTGAGTTGTGATCACCGCGTGGTCGACGGCGCTGTGGGTGCCAGGTTCCTCAACGAGGTCAAAAAGCTTATCGAGAATCCAGCTCTGATGCTGGTGTAATGAAGGCTATCGTCACAGGGGCCGCGGGTGGTTTGGGCCAAGCCATTTCCAAGACCTTGCGTGGCGCTGAAATGGAAGTTCTTGCTCCTGGGAAAGAGCAGCTTGATGTGACTTCGGCTGATTGCGTAAAGGTTTTTTTTGAGTCCATCGAAGACACTGATCTTCTTGTCTGCAATGCCGGCATGACGATCGATAAGACCATCGCACGGATGAGTGAGCAGGATTGGTCACGTGTAATTGATGTGAATCTAAAAGGCGCTTTCCTGTGCGCGCGTGAGGTGGCTCGGGGTATGGCAAAACGCCGCAGTGGCCACATCCTCTTTATTTCTAGTTTTTCGGCACTGCACCCTCCCGTTGGGCAGGCTAATTATAGCGCTGCGAAGTCGGCGTTGCTGGGAATGATGAAGTCGATGGCGCAGGAGCTTGGCCGCCGTAATGTGCGCGTGAATGCAGTGATTCCTGGGTTCATGGAGACCAAGATGACGGCGAGTTTGGATGACAAAATCAAGGGGGCCATTCGTGATCGGCATGTTTTGGGCAGATATAATACACCCGAGGCGGTGGCTGGTTTTGTCACCTATTTGCATCAGCACTTGCCGCATACATCGGGCCAGGTATTCAATTTGGATAGCCGGCTTATCTAAGGCACTTGAGCACGCATTGATCTGCGAGATTGACCTTTCAGCTCTAGCGACTTAGAATGAGGCATTATGCCTAAGGTTTTTGATTTCGATGTCTATCAGCCGAAGGAGATCGCCAATCGCGTGGAGACGATCGGAGTTGCAAAAGCTCAGCTGTCTTTGCTGTCCATGGCTGTTCTTGGAGTATTAGCGGGTGCGTTTATTGGCTTAGGCGCTCTTTATTTTGTAATCATTAAGTCTGACCAAAGCCTAGGTTTTGCTCTTTCTCAGGTGCTAGGTGGGGTGGCCTTCTCCCTGGGCCTGATCATGGTTGTCATTGCCGGAGCTGAGTTGTTCACCGGCAATAATTTGATCGTGATGGCGTGGGCGGACCGCAAGGTTTCCACGGCGAATCTGTTGAGAAATTGGGTGGTGGTTTTCTTGTCTAATTTTGTCGGTGCCTTTGGCTTGGCGTATCTGGTGTTTCGATCCGGGCATTGGGAAATGAACGACGGAGCGATCAAGGATCAGTATCTCAAGATCGCTGCGGCTAAGTGCGCGCTGCCGTTCGGGGAGGCTTTTTTCAGGGGAGTTCTCTGCAATATTCTTGTTTGCCTGGCGATATGGATGGCTATTGCTGGACGCAGTGTCTCAGGCAAGGTATTGGCCATCGTTTTTCCCATTTCGGCATTTGTCGCTGCTGGATTTGAGCACAGCATCGCCAACATGTATTTCATCCCGATGGGCATGTTGCTGAAGTCGGCAGGTCACACGGTGGCGAACGTAGACGTGGTCTGCTGGGCAGGATTCGCCCGAAATATGATACCGGTGATCCTTGGCAATATGGTGGGCGGCAGTGTGCTCGTAGGGCTAGTCTACTATGTGATCTATCTCAGGAAGAATCCTGAGGACTAACAGGCCTCGTTGCTGCTTTCCTCCAGTGTTCTTCTGACAAGGTTGAGCGCGTCTTGACTGGTGGCTTGCTTGAAGATCTCTCGGCCGTAGGGGATGAATTTTTTGATCGCCTTGCTACTTGTTGCTGTGGCGATGCCTATCCAGACCGTCCCCACAGGCTTATCTTCACTGCCTCCGCCGGGGCCTGCAATGCCGGTGACTGAGACGGCGATATCCGCTTGTGCTTTGGCAAGTGCGCCCTCAGCCATCTGCATGGCGACCGCTTCACTGACCGCTCCATGTTGTTCCAAGGTGGTGGCGCTAACGCCTAAAAGCTGCTGCTTGGCTGGATTGGAATAAGTGACAAAACCATGAGTGAAAACCTCTGAAGCACCCGGGACATTGGTGATGCGATGAGCAATGAGGCCGCCCGTACAGCTCTCAGCCATGCTTATTGTTTTGCCCTGCTGGTCGAGCAGTTTGACGACTATTTCCTCTAGAGATTCTCCGTTTTGACTAAAACACATGCCTGGGAAAGCGCTTAAGGCGAGCTGGCTTGCCTGCTCGGTGCTCTTTTTCGAGCCAATTAATCTCAGGTCTACCTCACGAGTGCGGGCGCAGTAACCGACTTCTAGATCGGCAATGGCCATCAGCTCTTTATCGAGCTTGGCATGAAAATCACTTTCGCCGACACCCGTAAAGCGAAGCACTTGCACATGATGATCTTCATGGGTTCTGGCAAGGGAGCGTAGCCTCGGCTCAACCTCGTTTTCAAACATGGGTCTCATTTCACTCGGTGGCCCAGGAAGTAGGAACAGGGCACATAGCCTGTCTCCGCTCATGCGCGGCGGCGTGTAGATGCCCGGGGCGGTGCCGTTGGGATTGGGTAAAATATCGCCGCCAACCGGATTGAGTGCCTGCTTTTTATTGTCCTCAGCCATCTCTCGATCACGATGGGCAAAGAAGGCTTCGATCGATCTGAGTGCCGCTTCGTCGGTGATCAGCTCAACGCCGAGAACTTCAGCCGCAGCTTCGCGGGTGATATCATCGCTGGTAGGACCGAGTCCGCCGGTGACGATGACCACATCACTGCGCTCCATCGCCTCACTCATCGCGAGGTTAATGGCCTCGCCGTCAGGGACGGTGGTTTGGCGTTGCACGCGTAGACCCAGTTTAAAGAGCTCGATACCCATCCATGGAGCGTGGGTATTGACGGTGGTGCCCAGCAGCAGCTCGCTGCCAGTGTTGATGATTTCTATGCGCAAGACGGGTTCTGGAGGGCAGAGGTTGCGGGATGTTAGTCAAGTAGCGTTGAGCGAGAGAATAGCGAGACCACGGGGACGCCACGCGCTTCGATGGCTGCCCGGCCGCCTTCCTCGCGGTCGACAAGCACGAGGGCAAAGGCGACTTTTCCTCCTGCGGCTTCGATGACATCCATGGCCTTGATGGTGGAGCCTCCTGTGGTGATGACGTCATCGACGATGACGATGGTGTCGCCTTCTGAAAAATTGCCTTCGATTTGTTTGCCCTTGCCGTGGCCTTTGGGTTCCTTGCGCACGGTGAACACCTGTAGGGGCTTCTCGTCCGATGCTGAGGTCATGCCGACAGCAAGTGAGATGGGGTCAGCGCCGAGGGTCATGCCGCCGATAGCCTGCACGTCGAGACCACGTGTGGCGATTTCTTGTTTGACCGTTTCCCAGCCTAGTTTGCCAATCAGGTTGGCGCCGTGGGGGTCCATGGCAGTGACGCGGCAGTCAATATAGAGGTCGGATGTTTTTCCTGAGGCGAGGGTGAACTCACCGGTGCGGACTGATTTTTCAAGTAAGAGAGCTCTCAGAGAGGAGCGGATGTCATCGTTGGCCATGCACTCGTTTAAGCACTGATTGGGCAAAACTTCCAAGCGAATACTCTGCCCACCGTAAAAAAGAGCAAAAAAAGAGCAAAAAAATACTGCCAGGAACTGCGGCAATGACGGACAAACTGTGGCTGCTACCTTTCGGTCCTGACCAAATTCATCTGCCGACACTCCACAGCCCTGACAGCGCAGGTTTCATAATGTCTAATGATGAGATTGCAAGGGGATTTATGAACTGTGGAGATTTTAGAATGTGATCGACTCACACAATCAACATGCAATCGCCATACGAGAAAAAGCGGTAGCGTTCTTCGACGGCTTTGGCGTAGGCCTCCATAATGAGTTCACGGCTGGCTAAGGCGGAGACTAGCATCATCAAGGTCGATTGGGGCAGGTGGAAATTAGTGAGCAGGGCGTCGACGGCTTTGAAGGTATGAGGAGGGTTGATGAAAATATCGGTTTCGCCGGAGATGGCATGAATCTGTAGTGGGGTGTTAGGGCCTTTGTCTGTCTCTTTGGCCAGGCTTTCTAGAACACGGGTGACGGTGGTTCCGGTGGCGATGATGCGGCCACCGAGGGCGCGGGTGTTGTTAATGCGCTCGGCGGTGTGCTCGCTGATGTGATAGCGCTCGGCATGCATGTCGTGATCCTTGATATATTCGGCTTTAACGGGGCGGAAGGTGCCGACACCAACGTGCAGGGTTAGAAAGGTGTGCTCAATCTTGGCAAGAATTTCGGGGGTGAAATGCAGACCGGCGGTGGGCGCGGCAATGGCGCCCTCCTCGCGCGCAAAGGTTGTTTGGTAGCGCTCTCTGTCCTCTGGGTCACTCTCGCGATTCATGTAATGGGGCAGGGCTAGGCGGCCATGGGTTTGCTCATCAACGGGCTGATCCCAGCGGATGATGCGGTTGCCGTTTTCGAGGATGGAGTGAACGGTTCCAGTCGATTGTCCAATTTCAACGCAGCGTCCGGGTTTCATTTTTTTGCCGGGCCGTACGAGGCATTCCCACTCGAGCTCTGAGAGTTTGTTGGTGCAAACAATTTCAATGTTACCGTCATTGGAGAAAAAGCGAGCTGGGGTGACCTTGGTGTCATTAAGAACAAGGAGGTCCTCGGGCCGCAGATAACTTGAAAAATCAGTGAACTTACGATGCTCAATAAGACCGGTGTCCCGGTGGATCACCATCATGCGAGAGGCAGAACGATCCTCGAGAGGACGGCTGGCGATGAGTTCCTCGGGGAGCTTGTAGTCGAAATCAGTAGTCTTGAGCACGGGGCAGAGTCTCATGTGAGAAGTTTTCAGTTTCAAGTCTCGAGTAAGTCGATGTAGAGTGCGCTGTGCCAACAGGTGAGGAATGGAATGAGGGATTGCTTTTGCAGTCACGTTTGCGAGTGGACGGGAAGTTTTTCCGTGCCGGAGCTGAGCGCGTGTTTCTGAAGATGGTCACTTACGGCCCGTTTCCTAAGCCGACACCAGCGGTTTTAGCGGATCATGACGAGCAGATGGCGCGCATTGCTGATGCAGGATTCAATGCTATACGGGTCTACGAAGAGCCAGAGAGCATCTTATTAGATGCAGCGCAGAAAGCTGGTTTGTGGGTATTTGTTGGCTTGAACTGGGAGTATCACTGCGACTTCGTCACTCACACGGCGATTTACAGCGCAGCTCAGGTGAGGATGAAAGAAGGTCTCAATTCATGGGGGACACATCCTGCGCTTGCAGGGGTATTTGTAGCCAACGAGATTCCCAGCGACATGGTTAGGTGGATGGGGGTGACCCGAGTTAAGCAGGCACTTGAGGAGCTCATTAATTTAGGTCGCAGCATTTGTCCTGATCTGCTCTTTGCCTATGCCAATTATCCGACTACGGAATACGAAGAGCCAGATAATGCCGACTTCACGGCAATGAATGTTTACCTCGAAAATCGGGATGACTTCGCCCGTTATTTACCGCGCCTGCACAATGTTGCTGGGGATCGTCCTGTTTTGCTTAGCGAGTTTGGTATGGATACTTGTCGCCAAGGTGAGCAGGCACAGAGTGATGCCTTGCTATGGTATGTTGATGAGTCATTACGCGCCGGAATGGCAGGGGTAACGATCTATTCTTGGAGTGATCATTGGTCAAGGGGAGGCCTTGTAATCGATGAATGGAGTTTTGGTCTATTCGACAGACTAGGGCAGGCCAAACTCTCGTTGCGGCCATTGCGTGAAAAGCTCAAGGGCATTGATTCACCCGGTGATGGGCTTGAGCTGTGCGAATCACCTGCATTTTCTGTAGTGGTCTGCACGCATAACGGTGGAGCTAGGATCGAGGCGTGTTTGAGGGCACTTCAGAATCTTGACTACCCCGACTTTGAGATTTTGGTGGTAGATGATGGCTCCTTTGACGATACGGCAGAAATAGTTCGTGGTTTTAACGGTGTGCGCCTGATTCAATCCGAACATGATGGATTAAGTGCTGCTAGAAATAGAGGCTCCCGTGAGGCTCAGGGAGAGATCATTGCCTACACAGATGACGACTGCCAGCCGGATAGGCAGTGGTTGTGGTGGCTGGCTCACGCATTCAATCGGAGGGGCTGGGATGCCTGCGGAGGACCTAATTTGCCTCCTCGTCCTCAGCCTACGCATGATGGTGGTGCCAGTGTTATCGATGAGGTGGTGGTGGCCTCGGCGCAAGGAGCACCTTCTCATGTTCTGTTTGATGATGATGAGGCAGAGCATTTGCCTGGGTGTAATCTTGCGATTAGAAAGAAGGTATTGGAGGCGATTGGTGGTTTTAGTGAACGTTATTTGATAGCGGGTGACGATGTCGATTTCTGCTGGCGCCTGCAGCAGGCGGGCTTCCGCATGGGGTTCTCGGCAGCAGCTTTTGTGTGGCACCGAAGACGTGCAACGCTGTGGCGTTATTTTACGCAGCAATATCAATACGGCAAGGCGGAGGCATTGTTGATGCAGGATCACCCTGAGAGGTTTCGCAGGGGAGGTGGTGCCATATGGAAGGGCTGTGTTTATTCAGGTCAAGCGATGAGCGCAAGTGATGGAAGTTGCATCTATCATGGCGCGATGGGCACGGCGCCTTATCAGCAACTGGTGACGACGATGCAGCCACAGCGATCTATTCCTGAGGAGTTTTTCTGCACCGAGTCACGTGCTAAGCTAGCTTTTGCTAACGCAGTACAGCCGCGCATAAGAGCATGGGCAAGATGGTGGCATAGCCTGAGCTGGCGAGACAAAGTGGAGCGAGCGCCGGGCGAGCGTGAGTTCGTTCTCGTGGATGTGACGCGTCAGTATGATGACTACGAAGCCAAGTGGTGGAGTGATTGTAGTATCACGCGTGAGCAGGTTTTAGATGCCATAATGGCAGATGATTGGCAGCCATTGGAAAATGATAGTGATTGGGACTGCCAGCGCGGTGAGTTGCGCGCGATCATTGCCGTCGAGGCCTTTGCCTCGGGCTCTCAAGTGCTGACAAGAATAGAGATGGATACAAGAAGTCGGGGCAGCCTGCCGACTGATTTCACCAATCGACTGGAGTCCATGGGCCTCGTTAGAGTTGAGTAACCCGGCGGGGTGAGGCCGACGGGGTGAGGCTGATGCGGCGAGACTAATGCCGTGACGTTAATCCTGTGAGATTAATCCTTGCGCGTGAGTTCGACAAAAACATCTTCAAGGGTGGACCTGTGACGATGAAGAGTACGGATGGGCCATTGCTTGGCGGCCGTGAGTGCTGATATGCGCTCTCGAGTATCTGTGCCATGATCTACGAGGATGGAGAATTTTGTCCAGTTGTCTTCTTTTCCTTCGCAGATGACTTTTTTAACGTGTTTGAGCTCATTGAAGGCAGCCGCCGCCTCCTCCTCGTCAGCCTGTATTTCTACTGTGATTTTTCCAGCAGCACGCATTTCATTGACTAATTCAGAGGGGGATCCCGTGGCTTTAATTTTGCCCTCGTCAATGATGATGACATGATCACAGGTCATTTCCACTTCGTGGAGAATGTGGGTGGAGAGCATGACGGTGTGAGTTTCCCCGAGTCGTTTGATCAGGTTTCTGATAGAACGGATTTGATTGGGGTCCAGGCCATTGGTCGGCTCATCTAAAATGAGAAGATCCGGCTTGTGGACAAGGGCGTCAGCAAGGCCGACTCTTTGGCGGTAGCCCTTGGAGAGAGTTTTGATCATTTTGCGCCTAACGTGGGTGAGTCCGCAGAGCTCCATGGCTTCGCCGATGTGTTGGCGGGCATTTCTGCCTTTGAGCCCCTTGAGGTGTGCTCGGTAGCGCAGATACTCACGAACGCGCATTTCATCGTAGAGGGGGACATTTTCGGGCATGTAGCCAATCTTGCGGCGAGCGCTCACAGAATCGCGGAAGATATCATAGCCTGCGACCTCGGCGCTTCCTGAGCTTGGCGGCAGATAACCGGTGAGCATACGCAATGTAGTCGTCTTGCCTGCTCCGTTGGGGCCAAGGAAGCCGATGATTTTTCCTTTGCCTACCTTAAAACTGATATCATTAACGGCAGTATGCCTGCCGTATCGTTTGCTGAGATTGTTGACGTCAATCATTGATGGGTGGACACGGTTGAAGGAGTTTGAAAAATGTCGTAAAAGAGACGCCTTGCGCGTTGACTCTGAGGGGCTGTGACAGTAATTACAACTAAGTTCTACGTAGCTCCAAGAAAGAAAAGCAGATTGCGGCTATAAATTCACCTTTTTTCTGTCAATGAAATCATCAATATCAGCGCGCTTTAATGCCGACCTTCTTGATCAAAAGTATGATCAGTGGTGTGAAGACCCCCAGTCTGTTGAGGCTGATTGGTGTGCTTTTTTTGAAGGTTTTGAACTTGGTAATGCGCAGCTCAAACAGCGCCAAGATACCACAGCTCCGGCAACTACGGCAGTAGCAAAGCCCGCGGACACTGCGGCCTTGCCCAGTGCCAATATGGAGGTGCAATCTTCTGATGAGCATTATTTGAATTTCCGGGGCAGGGTAGTGAGCCTGCTCTACAATTATCGCACCCTCGGTCACACTCAAGCTCACCTTAATCCACTTGATGATGAGGGCGTGCCTAATCCTCGATTGCAGCTCGATCAGTTTGGGCTCAGTGAATCCGATCTAGATCGGGAGGTCTCGACACAGTTCTATCGCCGCGGGCAGAAGATGACGCTGCGTGAGTTGATCGCCTCTCTCGAAGAAACTTATTGTGGTAACGTGGGCACTGAGTTCATGCACATTTTCAATACGGAGATTCGGAACTGGATCCGTGAACGTGTTGAGCATCGTGATGAGCATCAGCATTTAATCAATTACGAGGAGGGAAAAGTCCTGAAGTGGTTACTTGAGTCTCAGCTTTTTGAGTCCTTCCTTGCTAAGAAGTTCCTCGGTGAAAAAAGGTTTTCGCTCGAGGGCGGTGAGGGCACCATGGTGCTACTTAATACGATTCTAGAAAAATGCCCCAGTTATGATGTCAAGGCCATCGAGATGGGCATGGCACACAGGGGCCGTCTCAATGTGCTTCGTAATTTCTTGCGCAAGTCACTGACCACGCTGCTGTATGAATTTACGCCCAACTACGTTCCTGATCTTGTCGCGGGTGATGGTGATGTGAAATACCACCTAGGCTATGAGGGCGAACGCATGCTGCTGGATGGAGAGGTGCACGTATCGCTTGCCGCAAATCCAAGCCATTTGGAAGCTGTCAATGCGGTGGTTGAAGGTAAGGCCAGGGCGCGCCAGCGTCTGATGGGGGGCGATAATCTCAAAGAGTCTGAGCGCAATGTGACCGGAGCGCACCGAGGCAGGGTGATGCCTATTTTATTGCATGGTGATGCGGCATTTGCCGGTCAGGGATCAGTGGCTGAAGTCCTGAACCTTTCCCAGCTGCCCGGCTATCATACCGGAGGAACGATTCACATTGTGATCAATAATCAGATTGGTTTCACCACCATGCCCGAGGACGCGCGTTCATCACATTACGCGACAGATATTGCCAAGATGATTGAAGCTCCAGTTATCCACGTCAACGGAGAGCAGCCTCAAGATTTGGTCTGGGCCGCTGTCCTTGCCCTGGAATACAGGCAAACATTTGGCCGCGACATCGTCATCGATATGTATTGTTACCGTCGACATGGTCACAACGAGGCAGATCAAGCTGCATTCACTCAGCCGCATATTTATAAGAAAGTCGATGCGCGCAAACCGATTGGGGATCTCTTTAAGGATAGAGTTGTTGCAGCAGGGGCGTTGAGCCAGCAGGAGGCGGATGCTATAGAGAAGCAGGTTCAAGATGATTTGGACGAGGGTTATCACACCATGGTACACCACATGGAAAAGGGTGACCGCACTATTTTCAGCGGATCCACCGCGGAGTCCCAGCCCAGCTATTCACATGCTCCTGTGCCCACCGGCATCTCGAGAAAAGCCATGCAGCATATAGGTAAGGTGCTCACTGACATGCCAGAGGGTTTCAACCTGCATAAGACCCTTGCGAAGCGCTTTATCCCGAGGCGGCAAGAAGCTCTGAAGACTGGGCAGGAATATGACTGGGCGTTTGCTGAGTCATTGGCATGGGGTTCATTACTGATGGAGGGAAACCCTGTGCGCTTGTCGGGTCAGGATGTGCGCCGTGGCACCTTTAGTCACCGCCACGCTGTATTTTATGATTCAGAAACAAGGGAGCGTTACATTCCCCTGAAGAACCTTTCTAAAGACCAAGCTAATTTTTGTGTCTATAACTCGCTTCTTTCGGAGGCAGCTGTTTTGGGTTTTGACTATGGATACTCACTTGGAGCAACCAACATGCTCATCATGTGGGAGGCTCAGTTCGGAGATTTTTCTAATGGAGCACAGGTCATCATTGATCAGTTTATTGCCTCTGCTGAATCAAAGTGGCAAACGCCTAGCAGCTTGGTGATGCTGCTTCCTCATGGTTACGAGGGCATGGGCCCCGAGCACTCAAGTGCTCGTCTCGAGCGTTTTCTGCAACTCTGCGCAGAAAAGAATATCCAGGTGGCTAACCTTTCGACACCGGCTCAATACTTTCATGCGCTGCGCAGGCAAAAGAAGCGTGCGTTCCGCAAGCCTTTGATCCTGATGACCCCCAAGAGTCTCTTGTCTCGCCCTGAGGCTGTATCGAATGAAGCGGACTTTCTTGAGGGTGCGTGCTTCCAAGAAATACTGCCTGATGTGGTGGATTTTGAAAAACCAAATGATGTGGAGCGTGTCGTGTTCTGTAGTGGTAAGGTTTTCTATGACCTTGCAAAGTACCGTGACGAGAAAGAAATTAAAAATGCAGCCATCATACGCATTGAACAACTCTACCCCTTCAATGAGGAGATGCTGGAACTTATTCTCAGCCAGTATCCCAAGGTCTCGCAATGGGTATGGGCTCAAGAGGAGCCGCGTAACATGGGAGCATACACCTACATAAGACCTAGGTTGGAAGCCGTTCTCGATACGCGCATCAGCTACTCGGGACGCAAGTCATCCTCAAGTCCCGCGGCGGGATCAAAAGCGCAGCACACCCACGAGCAGCAAACGCTTGTCGCAGGTGCCTTCGAAGTCTAAACTCACCCTCCCTTTTATTACCCACGATTATTCCTATGGCCACTGAAATTAAGATCCCGAACGTCGGCGAATCAATTACCTCTGCCAATGTTGCGCGCTGGCACAAGCAAAGCGGCGACGCCGTTTCGAAAGGAGAGACGGTTTTGACCATCGAGACGGACAAGGTTTCTAATGACCTTGATGCAGAAGTTGCGGGAATTCTTAATGTGCTTGTTCAGGAAGGCGAGGAGGTCGCTATCGGGACAGTCGTAGGCGTGATTGAAGAGGGTAATGCCGGGGATACTGCAAAGAAAGAGGCGAAGTCCGACGCTCCTGTTGAAGCTGATCCTGAGCCCCAAGCGGGTTCCGAACCGCAAGCTGACTCCGAACCGCAAGCGGGTTCCGAACCGCAAGCAGTTAAGGAAATTGAAATCAAAGTTCCAGCTGCTGGAGAGTCCATTACCTCAGCCAATATTGGTCGTTGGCACATGGCTGACAAATCTCAGGTCAATAAGGGGGATACCCTGGCCACGCTCGAGACAGATAAGGTTTCCAACGAGCTCGAGGCAGAGGAGGGGGGTGTGCTTAATATCCTCATCCCTGAGGGCGAAGAAGTAGATATAGGCACGGTCATTGCCACCATTAGCGTTGGAGCTAGTGGCGCACCAGCGCAGGCATCGGCTCAGGCTGAGGCAGCATCTACACCTCAAGCCAAGTCTACCCCAGCAGCCCCGCCTGCTGTAAGTATTCCAGCGCCAGTAGCCCCTAATGTTTCAGCTGCCGGTTCACGGCCAGATTTGTCCGTTTCGCCCAGTAAGCCTGAGCCGGCCGGTCAATCTCAAAGCGAGGACAATGGGCGCACCACTCGGCGTAAAATGAGCATGCTGCGTAGGAAGGTTGCCAGCCACCTCGTCAATGCACAGCAAACTGCAGCTATCCTAACGACATTCAACGAAGTGGATATGACTGCCATTATGGAGTTGCGTAAGCAGGTGCAGGAAGAGTTTGTGGCAAAGCATGGCTGCAAGCTTGGCTTCATGTCCTTTTTTGTCAAAGCCACTGTGCAAGCCTTGAAGGATGTTCCCAGTATCAACGGACGAATCGATGGCACGGACATTATCGAAAATCATTTCTACGATGTCGGCGTTGCCATTGGCACGCAGAAAGGTCTGGTTGTGCCGGTGCTTCGGGATTGTGATAAAAAAGGTTTTGCTGATGTCGAAAAGGGCATTCTTGAATATGCGGCCAAAGCTAACGATGGCAGCATGGATCTCGCAGACCTTCAGGGTGGAGTCTTTACCATTTCCAATGGTGGTGTCTATGGCTCGCTGCTCAGCACGCCGATTTTGAACCCGCCACAGAGCGGTATCCTTGGCATGCACACTATCCAGCAGCGCCCAGTGGCGCTTAATGGTGAGGTCGTCATTCGCCCCATGATGTATTTAGCACTGAGCTATGACCATCGTCTTGTAGATGGCAAGGAGGCGGTCACTTTCCTCATACGCATCAAGGACTGTTTGGAAAACCCGAGCCGTCTGATGTTGGAGATGTAATCCCTCGTCATGGAGTATTTTTTCATCTTTCTTAAGGGCTTCGCCATGGGGGCAGCCAATGTCATCCCCGGTGTTTCAGGAGGCACGATCGCGTTTATTACCGGTGTTTATGAGCGCCTGATTGATGCGCTTAAATCGTTTGATTTCACGGCGCTTCGTTTACTTTGTAAAGGTGACTTTGGTGGTTTTGCCAAACAGGTTGACCTAGGCTTTCTCGTTGCTCTCGGTTTGGGCGTTGTTGTTAGCATATTGACCTTGGCGAAGGTTCTTAAAACAGCCTACGCGGATCACCCCGTGCTCGTGAATGCGTTTTTCTTTGGCCTGATTCTGGCGTCCTTGTTTTATGTGGGAAAAATGGTTAGGCGGTGGGGCTTTGTGGAAATCATTTGTTTGCTTTTTGGGGTTGTTGTCGCAGGCTTGCTCGCTTTTCAAAGTCCAGCAGGAGAAAATTCCAATTTACTCTATCTCGCAGCCTGTGGGGTTGCGGGCATGTGCAGCATGATTATCCCGGGCATTTCTGGATCTTTTATCCTGCTGCTGATGGGTAACTATCAATTGATCGTCCTGGATGCGGTGGACAACTTGCGTCAGCTTAAACTGGCCGAGGCTCTTCCGGTTCTTATTCCTGTGGCAATAGGGGCGGCGCTTGGCCTGTTCACCCTGTCCCACATCTTAAGCTGGATGTTCAAGAAATATCACAATGCAGCGGTGGCGTTGATCACGGGTTTTGTCGCCGGGTCTCTGTTGGTCATCTGGCCTTGGAAAATCGCTGTCTACTCACTGGTGATCACGGGAAAAGTTGTTGCGTGGAATCGTTATTTTCCCGACCTGAGTAAATCTGCCACATGGCTCGCAGTGGCTTGGCTGGTTGGAGGTATCGTCATTATTACGGTGACCGAAAAGCTCGCTAGCAAGCCGCAAGCTTAATCCGAATCCGGAGCAAGCATTGCCTTCTCGGATGGATTGTGATCAACGATTTTAGCGATGCGCTTGGCAAAGTAATACATCCTTTTAAGGTATTCGATCATTTCGGATTCGAGACGAAACGCCACCATGCGCTGTGGTTCGTCAGCGCTGAAACGTCGTGAGAGATGCTTTTCTGCTTCCGTCGACAATTGGTTGATCGTGGGTTTGGCTCCAATTACTTTTTTGGCAGTGGTATGGTCGTTGGTAATCAATGCGTCGATCGACTGGCTGACTTGCAGGCTTACCTCCTGATGGAAATGATTCAGCATCTGCATGGTCGCATCACTGATCACCAGGCCCGTGCGAAGTCGTTCACGTCCGATTTCCATCAGATTGGTCTCCACCATGTCAGCGATGTTTTCCATATAATTGGAAGTGGCCAAGTAGCGGTGTAAAAGATCAGATTGTGATTTTTCTAGATTTCCACGAGAGAGATCAGCGAGATAGGCTAAAATGAAACCATGAATTTCATCAACACGGCTATCCATTTTCCATAGGTTGCGCATGTCCTCAGCGGTGCCTGAGCTCACCGCTTCCAGTGAGCCATTGGTGATCTTTGTGACACGCGTGCCCATTCTGCTTAACTCAAGGCGGACCGCATCAAGTGCTAGGGCAGGGGTATTTAATAAGGCGGGGTCGAGATACTTGGGCTGAGATTTTTCCGCATCGGTGGTGGGCCGCTCCGGTATGATTTTGATAACGATTTTGCTAATGGGTCCAACAAACCAAATAAAGAGGAAGGTGTTGGTGATGTTGAAAACACTGTGGGCGTTTGCGATTTGTCTCGGAGTCTCTGCCGCTAATCGGGCAATGCCGCCTAGCTCAGGTGCTTGGGGGGAGATGTGTTTCACGCAAGCCGCCAGCTCAGGAATCAACATGAACCAGACCAATACGCCTGCTACATTAAACAAGATGTGCACGGTCACTGCGCGCTTGGCATCGATGGATTTGCCAATAGAGGCTAGCCAGGCCGTGAAGCAGGTGCCGATATTGGCTCCAAAAATGAGAGCAATGCCGGTATCCAGCGGTAAAAGGCCTTGGCTGGCGAGCACGATGACAATCCCGGTGGTTGCTGAGGAGCTCTGGACTAGGGCGGTGAAGGCGGCGCCAAAAGCAATGCCCAACAGTGGGGCATTCATGTTTTTCATCAAATCGATGAAGGGTGCGTAGGATTGTAATGGTTTGGCGCCATCGCTCATCAGCTGCATACCGTAAAAAACAAGCCCCAGCCCCATAATCATCTTGCCGCAGTGATGAGCGCGCTCTTTTTTGATGAAAAAGGATAAGGCAAATCCAACGGCAATGATGAGCAGGGCGTAGTGGGTGACTTTGAAGGCGATGATTTGAGCGGTCATCGTTGTGCCGATATTAGCGCCCATAATAATACCGATGGACTGGGACAGGTTCATCAAGCCTGCGGAGATGAACCCGACAACGAGCACAGTGGTCACAGATGAGGACTGAATGATGGAGGTAACAGCAGCTCCCGCGGCGGCTCCCGTGAAACGGTTGGTTGTCAGCTTGGAGAGGATTTGCCTAAGCCTGTCGCCAGCGATGAGTTTTAGAGCCATCGACATGCGGTCTATGCCAAAGAGGAAAAGTGCCAGACCGCCAAGCATGCCCATCAACATGGGTCCCAGCTCTATACTGGAGGCTGCTGAGGTGAGGATAGGATCCGAAGCAAGAATAAGCACAAATTGAAGCATACAGAAAATAGCACACAGGGCAATAGATCAAAGAAAAGTAGGGCGATTACCGTCAACTGGGTTTGCCGTCTGTCTTTTTGCTAAATGGGGGTTCAAAACCTGCCAAATCCGTCGAAATTGCCCACATCAGTAAAAAAGATCGAAATAGTAGAGATTTTTTTTGACAGTAGACCACTCTCTGGTAGCTTGCCGCCCGCTTTCCAGAGATTGCTCGACCAGATGAGCCGCGCCATTGCCAGTAAATTAAGGCTTTGAATCGGCAAATCCCAAGAAAAATCAAACGAAAGTCCAGAGGGCAAATGCTCTTGTAGCTCAGGGGTAGAGCGCGTCCTTGGTAAGGACGAGGTCGGCGGTTCAAATCCGCCCAAGAGCTCCAGCCCAAGGCAATTAACCTATTAAGAAAAACCAGCAACCCTCACCGGGTAACCAAAAAAACATAACACCATGGCTAAAGAAGCATTCGAAAGAAACAAGCCTCACGTTAACGTCGGCACAATTGGCCACGTTGACCACGGCAAAACAACTCTCACAGCAGCTATCACTACTGTTCTCGCCGAAGCAGGCGGTGGTGAGGCAAAGGCATATGCTGACATCGACGCCGCTCCCGAGGAGCGTGAGCGCGGTATCACCATTTCCACTGCACACGTTGAGTATGAAACAGCAAACCGTCACTACGCACACGTTGACTGCCCAGGTCACGCGGACTATGTGAAAAACATGATTACCGGAGCTGCCCAGATGGACGGTGGTATTCTTGTGGTATCAGCAGCAGACGGCCCTATGCCTCAGACTCGTGAGCACATCCTGCTCGCCCGTCAGGTTGGCGTTCCTGCTCTTGTTGTATTCATGAACAAGACGGACCAAGTCGACGACGAGGAACTCCTCGAGCTCGTTGAAATGGAAATCCGCGAACTCCTCAGCGCCTACGAATTTCCCGGTGATGACATCCCAGTTATCAAAGGTTCTGCCCTTAAGGCCCTTGAAGGTGATGCCGATCAAAAGGCAAACATCCTCAAGCTCATGGAAGCTGTTGACACATACATTCCTGAGCCAGAGCGCCCAGTTGACTTAGATTTCCTCATGCCTATCGAGGACGTGTTCTCTATTGAAGGTCGTGGCACCGTTGCTACTGGCCGTATCGAGCGTGGCATCGTCAAGAAGATGGAAGAAGTTGAGATCGTGGGCATCCGCGACACACAAATTACTACCGTCACTGACATCGAAATGTTCCGTAAGCTTCTCGACGAAGGTCGTGCAGGCGATAACGTCGGTCTCCTCATGCGTGGTCTTAAGAAAGACGATCTTGAGCGTGGTCAGGTTATCGCAAAGAAGGGCAGCGTGAAGCCACACACCAAGTTCAAGGGTGAGATTTATGTTCTCAGCAAGGACGAAGGTGGCCGTCACACTCCATTCTTCAGCAACTATCGTCCTCAGTTCTACTTCCGTACAACAGACGTTACCGGCAGCATCAAACTTCCTGACGGAGTTGAGATGGTTATGCCTGGTGACAACGTTGAACTTGAGGTTGACTTGATCACTCCTATTGCGATGGAGAAGACTATGCGCTTCGCTATCCGTGAAGGTGGTCGCACCGTTGGTGCTGGTCGCGTGGGTGAAATCCTCGACTAAGTTAATGCTTAGGTCTTGGTAGCCTTACCCACCCCGGGAAGCTACCTCCAAGGCTGGTTTTTAGGGGCACCTCGGTCATCTGATGCCGGGGTGCCCCTCAGTCGCCTAAAGACTAGGGCACCCAGAATAAAGCTAATACACATCACAGGGCAGTAGTTCAATTGGTAGAGCGTCGGTTTCCAAAACCGAAAGTTGCAGGTTCGAGTCCTGTCTGCCCTGCCAGCTTTTTTCAACAACACCAAAAACCTCCAAACATTTCATTTATCCAAGCAGCCGTAAGAATTCATTTCGGCCGTTAACCATCAAAGCAGTATGTTCAGAAAAAGCACTACCTTTATCCACGAAGTCAAAGCCGAGCTCCGCAAGGCATCATGGCCGTGGGACAATGACCCCAAAGTCAAAGGATTTCAGAAATACAAGGAACTCGTTGACTCTACACTAGTTGTGCTAGTGGCGATGATTTTACTTGCTGGTTTCGTCTCTCTTTTTGATGTCATTGCCACCAAGGTTATCGGACTGCTTACGAGCCTCGGACAATAGTCAGACCCCCAGAGCCCCAGAGCCAGAGCCAACAGGCTAAGCGAGATTTTTTTCGCTCATTGCTCTTACCTCCAACCACTTTACCAACACTTTTCACCACCCACCAGCCATGCCAGTAATTCCAGAAGCACGTAAGCAATGGTACGTCGTCCACGTTCTCTCCGGCCAGGAGCAGAAAGTCCGAGACCGTATTAAGCGCCAAGTTGAAGCCGAGGAATTGGGCGAGTTTATTTTCGATGTTCTTGTCCCTCAAGAGCGCGTTGAAGAAAACCGCAAAGGCAAAAAAATAGAAACCAAGCGTAAGTTTTTCCCCGGATATATCATCGTTAACATGATGCTCTTTGATAGTGAGCAAAACCTTGTCGATAAGGTCTGGTATTTCATCAAGGAAATGGACGGCGTTATTGGCTTCGCAGGAACTAAAGGCAAGCCTATCCCCATGCGCCAGCGTGAGGTTGACGGTATGCTCGGTCAGATTAAAGAGCGCGAGGAAAGCGTTCGCCCTGCCATCACCTTTGAGACCGGAGACACCGTTAAGGTCGGTGACGGACCCTTTGAAGGGCAAAATGGCGTTATCGAGCAAATTGACCACGAAACCGGCAAGCTGCTCGTTTCTGTTACCATTTTTGGACGTGCCACCCCTGTTGAGCTTGAATCTTGGCAGGTAGAAAACGCCTAAAGACCACCTACATATCATCTCCAAAAGAGTTATATATTTCATCTATTCCCACCAACTAAAAACCATTATTCAACACCACCATGGCCAAGGAAGTTAAACAAATTCTCAAGCTGCAAATTCAAGCAGGACAAGCCAATCCATCACCACCCGTGGGCCCAGCACTCGGACAGGCTGGCGTAAACATCATGCAGTTCTGCAAGGATTTCAACGCAGCTACTCAGAAGCAAGCGGGCGATCTTCTGCCAACCGTGATTACGGTTTTCAAAGACGCATCCTTCACGTTTGTAACCAAACAGCCACCAGCAGCGGTTCTACTTAAGAAGGCCGCAAAGATCGCTTCTGGATCAGGTGAGCCAAACAAGGAATCATGCGGAAGCATCACCAAAGCTCAGCTCATGGAAGTGGTCAACACGAAGATTGAAGACCTCAACACCGACGATCCAGAGCAGGCAGCCAAGATCCTTGCAGGCACTGCCCGTCAGATGGGCCTCGAGATCAAGGGCATGTAAGGTGCTTCAGAGAAAACCTCACTACTACCATTTTCGATACGAAAAAATAAAACCGCAGGAGGAATAAAGCGCTCATTCATAAGCGCCGAACTCCGCCAGCACTGCAAACAAAACAATGAGCAAAAGAAGTAAACGCTACCAGCAAGCGGCCGAACTTGTCGAAGACGACAAGCAGTATGCCCTTAAAGACGCGGTGGAACTCCTCAAGAAGTTCCCTGCACCTAAGTTTGACCCCACAGTCACACTATCATTTAAACTTGGAATCGACCCCCGCAAGACTGACCAAATGGTCCGCGGATCTGTGGCACTTCCACACGGTACAGGTAAAAGCGTGCGTGTTGTCGTATTCGCCTCAGGTGATGCAGCCAAGGCTGCGGAAGCAGCAGGTGCCGATGAAGTTGGCATGGCAGACTTGATCAAGAAGGTCCAAGAAGGATACACAGATTTTGACGCTGCCATTGCGACTCCCGACGCCATGTTGGAGGTTCGTAAGATTGCCCGCGTGCTCGGACCACGAGGCCTTATGCCCAACCCAAAAACGGGTACCGTAACAGAAGATACAGCCGCTGCTGTTAATGCTGTGAAGGCTGGGCGTATTGACTACAAGCTCGACAAAAACGGCAATGTTTCTGCGGCAATCGGCAAAGCATCTTTCAGTGATGATCAGCTCACTGAAAACACCACGGCTCTTGTTGAGAGTGTGATCAAAGCCAAGCCAGCAACCGCGAAAGGCAACTATATCGAGAATGTCACCATCAGTGCCAGTATGTGCCCAGGTGTAGCCCTCGAATCATCCCTCTACGTCGTTAACCCATAATAACCAAGGAGAGACAAGACTATGAATCCTGATAAAAAATACATCATCGATGAGCTCTTTGAGCGCGTCAACTCATCCCCCTTTGTGCTGGTGGTTGATTACACCGGCATGACTGTGCCTGAATTCGACGAACTGCGCACCCGCCTCACGGAAAACGGTTCGGAGTGCCACGTCGCTAAGAACACCTACATGCGCAAGGCGATTGCCGATGCCGAGCTTCCTGACATCAGCGAGCACCTGCTTGGACAAACTGCATTCATCACTGGTGAATCAGATGTCTGCGGTGCCGCCAAGACGGTCAAAAACTTCGTCAAGGAGTTCAACAAGCCTGAAGTAAAAACGGGTATCCTCGATGGCGACATCCTTGATGCTGTGCAGATCGAGGCTCTTGCCGACCTGCCGTCACGCGAAGTTCTGCTTGCAACACTTCTGGGCACCATCAACGCACCTGCTTCCCAGCTGGTCCGTACCCTCAACGAGCCCGCAGCATCGCTGGCACGCATCATCAAAGCCAAACACGAAGGCTAAACAACAATCTGAACGGATGGCGTATCCCTCTCCAGGGAAGCGCCTGATAAAAAAAAGGTTCCCACGTCGGATCTTAGGCATAAGAGCTGAAATGTCCGGAAGCTCCGGGCGCGACGTAACCAACAAAGGAGAAAAATAAAATGGCTGACTTAACAAAAATAGCTGAAGAACTGGGCAAACTCACCGTGCTTGAAGCCGCTGAGCTTGTAAAATCCCTCGAAGAAGAGTGGGGCGTTTCCGCCGCTGCTCCTGCTGCTGCCGCTGCTGCACCTGCTGCCGCTGCTGAAGCTGCTGAGGAAAAAACTGAATTCGACGTCGTGCTCGCTGAAGCCGGTGGTAACAAGATCGCTGTCATTAAGGCAGTGCGCGAAGTTGCTAGCGGACTCGGTCTTGCTGATGCCAAGAAACTGGTCGAGAGTGCTCCCACTCCCGTCCTCGAGGCAGCATCCAAGGATGACGCAGAAGCAGCCAAGGCCAAGCTTGAAGAAGCTGGTGCCAAGGTTGAGCTCAAGTAGTCACTACTTGAGTTTTAGTAGAACATTCCAGTTCTGCGCAAAATAGACTTTCTTTGTGTGTGGTGCCCCTGGCCCACTACGGTCCAGGCACCACACACAAGTCAGTCATACTTACCCACAAGAAACTACGGTTTCTTTTAACATTACTACAATCACCCGGGAAGACGTTCCCAGGTAATTAATCCCATCCCAACCCAACTTGAGACGACAAGTGTATGCATTATCGCCCGGACTGGTAACAGTGCGGGCACATCTGCCTACAGTAGGACGCTTGAAATACCGCATGCCCCAGCGTGATTTTAAGCCTAATACAACCGTCTTCATTTGAGTTAACAGCCCCAAAGCAATCAGCATTCAGCTTACCAAAGCTCACACCCACTAAATATTATGGCAGAACGACGCTACTACGGAACAATTGAGGAAGTCATCGAACCCCCAAACTTGATCGAGGTTCAAAGTAAATCCTATGAGGATTTTCTCCAGAGAGATATAACCGCATCACAGCGTGATGACTCTGGCCTTCAAGCAGTGTTTTGCGAGATTTTCCCCATCAAAAGTTATGATGAGGCAATCACCTTAGAATTTATTTCATACGATATCGAGGAGCCTAAAGCGACGGCCCTCGAGTCCCTTCAGACGGGCGAAACCTTCAGCGCTGGCCTCTATGTAACGTTCAAGCTTAAGGATGAAAGTGGCACCAAAAAAGAGCGTGTTTACATGGGCGAAATGCCAATGATGACCCGCCGTGGCACTTTCGTTATCAACGGTGCGGAGCGTGTCATTGTTTCTCAGCTTCACCGTTCCCCTGGCATCTGCTTTGAGACATCAACGCACCTCAATGGCAAAACTCTCAACTCCTTCAGGATTATTCCAGACCGTGGTTCATGGTTGGAAACCCAATTTGACACCAACGATCTGCTTTACGTCTACCTCGACAGACGTCGCCGTCGTCGTAAGTTCCTCGCCACCACCTTCCTGCGCGCCATGGGCTGGCCTACGGATCGTGATCTCTGTGAGCACTTTTATAACATCGAGAAGCTCGACCTGAAAAAAATCGTCAAAGACAACGATGAGGAAGAGCTCGCTCAGAAAGTGACCTTCGAAGATATTCTTGATGATGAAGTCGTCATCGTGAAGGCCTATGAGCCTATGACGATTGGTAATGTAAACCAGCTTATCGAGCTTGGTTACAAAACAGTCGATGTCATTGATTCCCGTGAAGATGAAATTCTTCTGAAGTCTTTGAAGAAAGACCCTGCTCACGACGAAGAGTCCGCACTGAAAGACATCTACCGTAAGCTTCGCCCTGGTGATCCACCAACCGTTACCAACTCCAAGGCCTTGTTGGAGCGTCTCTTCTTTGATGAGAAGCGTTATGATTTGACCCGTGTAGGACGCTACAAAATCAACCAAAAGCTAAAGCTTAACGTTGATCCTAAAATGCGTGTCATGGTGCCTGAGGATTTCCTTGGTGCTGTGAAGTATCTCCTCCGCCTGAAAAAAGGTGAGGGTGTACTTGATGATATTGACCACCTTGGTTCACGTCGAGTGCGCGCTGTTGGCGAACTACTCGGCAACCAGTGCCGTGTCGGACTTGCCCGCACAGAGCGTCTCGTTAAAGAGCGTATGACTCTCTTTGATGTGAACTTGGAGGGCATGACGCCACAGAAGCTCATCAACCCGAAGGCCCTCAGTGCCGTTATTCGTGACTTCTTTGGTCGTTCTCAGCTGTCTCAGTTCATGGACCAGACTAACCCTCTGGCAGAATTGACTCACAAGCGCCGCCTCTCTGCACTCGGACCTGGTGGTTTGAACCGTGACCGTGCTGGCTTTGAAGTGCGCGACGTGCACACTTCTCACTACGGTCGTATCTGCCCGATTGAGACCCCTGAGGGTCCCAACATTGGTCTGATCAACTCGCTTTGCACCTACGCTCGTATTAACGAGTTTGGATTTATTGAGACTCCTTATCGTTTGGTTAAGAACGGTAAAGTCAGCAATCAGATTGAATATGTCACTGCGGATCAGGAGGAAGAATTCCTCATTGCGCAGGCGAACAACCCGATTGACAATAAAGGCAACTTCCTGACTGAGAAAATCACTGCTCGCGAGAGTGGCGAGTTTATCGAGGTTGATCCCAAGACCGTTCATTACATGGACGTGTCTCCCAAGCAGCTTGTATCTGTTGCTGCTGGTATCATTCCATTCTTAGAGCACGATGATGCTAACCGTGCCCTCATGGGTGCAAACATGCAACGTCAGGGTGTGCCTCTGCTCATCTCAGATGCCCCACTTGTGGGAACTGGACTTGAAGCAAAGGCAGCCGAGGACTCACGAGCAGTCATCGTTGCTGAAGCTGATGGAGTCATTGCCGCTGCTACCGCTGAGGTGATCATCACTACCAAAGATGGCAAACTTCCCGTTTCAGATGAGAAGTTCCTCAGTGATATGACCGCCGTGAAAAGCAATCCTGCCAAGGGCATTTTTGCTTATCCACTGCGCAAGTTCATGCGTTCGAATGCTGGCACCTGCCTCAACCAGAAGCCTATCTGCAACCGCGGAGATAAGGTCAAGGTTGGTGATGTGCTTGCAGATGGCCCCAACACAGAAGGTGGTGAGCTTGCTCTCGGCCGTAATATCCTAGTGGCGTTCATGCCATGGAATGGTTACAACTTTGAGGATGCTATCGTCATCTCTGAAAAAGTCGTCAAAGAGGACATCTACACCTCCATTCATATTTCAGAATTTGAGTGCGCAGCACGTGATACCAAACTCGGACCAGAAGAAATCACTCGTGATATTCCAAACGTAGGAGATGAAGCACTTAAGAACCTCGATCACGATGGCATTATCCGCATCGGAGCTGAGGTGAGGCCAGGAGATATTCTGGTCGGTAAGATCACACCGAAGAGCGAAACTGAGTTGGCCCCTGAAGAGCGCCTTCTTCGTGCCATCTTTGGTGAGAAAGCTGCTGACGTGAAAGACACTTCACTCCGGGTTCCCTCCGGTTGCACGGGTATCGTTCAAGATATCCGCGTTGTCACACACGGACTTGCCCGCAAGCGCGAGAACGAGCTCGATCCTGCAAAGCTCAAAAAGCAAGTTAAGAAGATTAACGATGAATACAAGAAGAAGAAAGATCAGCTTACAGAGCAACTGACTGAAAAGCTGTCTGACATTCTCCTTGGAGAAAAAATCCCTCTTGATGTCGTCAATGCTCAAACGGGTGAGATTATCATTCCCGCCAACCGTAAGATCACCAAGACGCTGCTTCGTAAGCTCGCCTCTATCTATGATCACATCGAGATTGATCCATCACCTATTCGCAACAAGATCCTTGAGATCATCGCCACTTTCGAGAGCCGCTTCGGTGAGCTTGATACCGATCGTGAGCGTCGTCTTGATCAGCTTGAGAGCGGTGAGGAAATCGACCCAGGTGCTATCAAGGAGGTCAAAGTCTTTGTTGCTGCCAAGCGTAAGCTTAGCGTTGGTGATAAGATGGCTGGACGTCACGGTAACAAGGGTGTTGTCGCAACTATCGTTCCAGAAGAAGACATGCCATACCTCAGTGATGGAACTCCAGTGGAGATCTGCCTGAACCCACTTGGTGTGCCATCACGGATGAACGTTGGACAGGTTCTTGAAACCCACCTTGGCGTTGCCGCTAAAGCTCTAGGATTCACTGTGGCTACCCCGATTTTCGACGGTATTCCGGAAGCAGAAATTTGGAAGTTCATGACCAAAGCCAAGCAGGTCGACGGCGTCAAATACGTCGGTGACAATGGTGAGGTTCGCGAACGTAAGAAGGGCGAAGCTGAAACCGCTGGTTACACCTGGATTGGTGACGGTAAGGACGGCACCATCGGTGGTAAATCGACTCTCTATGATGGTCGCACCGGCGAAGCCTTCCACAACCCTGTCGTGGTCGGCATGATCTATATGCTTAAGCTTGGTCACCTCGTGGCCGACAAGATTCACGCCCGTGCTGTTGGACCATACAGTCTCGTTACCCAGCAACCGCTCGGTGGCAAGGCCCAATACGGTGGTCAGCGATTTGGTGAGATGGAGGTCTGGGCACTCGAAGCCTACGGCGCCGCCTACACCCTTCAGGAAATTCTTACTGTGAAGTCTGATGATGTTCAGGGCCGCACAAGGATCTACGAATCCATTGTCAAAGGGGATAACAACCTTGAGGCAGGAACACCGGAGTCCTTTAATGTGCTGATGAAGGAAATGCAGTCTCTATGTTTGGATGTCAGACCGGGAACCGGTGGACGTCCTAAAGAGGGAGGCTCGGAATTCTCACTTGATGACCTCACACTCTAACCGCAGACAACACAACTTAACCATTAAACTTAATACTTACTATTTATCATTATGAGCGTTGAAAATAACCTGCGTGAACTTTTCGGAGTCAACGAAAAGCCTGAGCAGTTCGATCATGTCGCCATTACCGTTGCTTCTCCTGAGATCATAAGATCTTGGTCCAGCGGTGAAGTGTTGAATCCAGAAACGATTAACTACCGTACATTCAAACCGGAAAAAGGGGGCCTCTTCTGTGAGCGCATCTTTGGACCTACCCGTGACTGGGAGTGTGCCTGTGGAAAATACAAGCGCATCAAACACAAGGGTGTCGTTTGTGATCGCTGTGGTGTGGAGGTAACTCTGTCCCGCGTTCGTCGTGAGCGCATGGGCCACATCGAGCTTGCAGTTCCCGTTTCTCACATCTGGTTCTACAAATGTATGCCCAGCCGCATTGGCTTGGTTCTTGATCTGGCTGCACGTCAGCTTGAGAGAATCATTTACTATGAGGACTTTGTTGTCACCGATGTCGGCAGCACCGATTTGCAACTTGGTCAGCTTCTCAGCGAGAGTGAATTCTTTGAAGCTGAAGATGCCTACGGTGACGGAAACTTTAATGCAGAGATGGGTGCTGAGGCACTTCAATCATTGCTTTCTGGTGTAAACCTCGCAGAGCTTACTGTTCAGCTTGAAGAAGAGATGCAAAATACTCGCTCCAAGCAGACCAAGAAGAAGCTCGCCAAGCGTATCAAACTCGCTCGTGGATTTGCCCAAAGCAAAACCCGCCCAGAGTGGATGGTTATGAACGTGCTCCCAGTTATCCCACCGGACCTTCGTCCCTTGGTGCCACTGGAAGGCGGGCGTTTTGCCACATCTGACCTTAACGACCTTTACCGTCGTGTCATTAACCGGAACAACCGCTTGAAGAACCTTCTCAAGCTGAAGACTCCGGATGTGATTATCCGTAACGAGAAGCGCATGCTTCAAGAGGCGGTGGACGCGCTGTTTGATAATGGTCGTCATGGACGTGCCGTTACTGGCGCTGGTAACCGTGCACTTAAATCACTCTCTGACATGCTCAAGGGTAAAGGTGGACGCTTCCGTCAGAACTTACTCGGTAAGCGTGTAGACTATTCTGGACGTTCCGTCATTGTCATTGGACCAGAGCTTAAGCTCAACCAGTGTGGTTTGCCTAAGAAAATGGCACTGACACTCTTCGAACCGTTCATCATCCGCCGACTCAAGGATCTTGGTTACTGCCACACTGTGCGTAGTGCCAAGAAGATGATTGATCGCAAGACGACCGAGGTCTGGGATATTCTTGAGGAGGTGACTAAGGGACATCCTGTCATGCTGAACCGTGCTCCTACATTGCACCGTCTCTCGATTCAGGCATTTGAGCCTGTTCTCATTGAGGGATCCGCGATTCGTGTGCACCCGCTCGTTTGTACCGCCTACAATGCCGACTTTGATGGTGACCAGATGGCTGTGCACGTACCGCTCTCCGTGGAGGCACAGATGGAGTGTCGTCAGCTGATGCTGGCGCCCAATAACATCTTCTCACCTGCCAGCGGTAAACCGATCACGGTGCCATCACAGGATATCATTCTCGGCACCTACTACCTCACTTACGCTCGTCAATTGACGGCTAAGGAGCTAGAGACAAGGAAAGGTGTTCACTTGCCACTCTTTGAGAACACGACGGAAGTCGAGTTTGCTATTGCTAGCCGCAAGGTGAAGTATCATGACTGGATTCGCCTGCGTAACCCGGACTTCGGTAAGGAGAAGAAGACCTTCTTCGGTGATCATGAAAGTAAGATTATCGAGACCACACCAGGACGTGTCCGCTTCAATGAGATCTGGCCTTCCGGTCTTGGATTCTTAAACTTCAATGTGGGCAAGAAGCAAATTGGCGACATCATTTGGCGTTGTTACCAGTGTGCTGGACAAGAATCTACGGTAAAGGTTCTTGATGCTCTTAAGTCACTTGGCTTCATGGAAGCAACCCGTTCTGGCATCTCTATTGGAATCGTCGACATGGTCGTGCCCGAGGAGAAGAAGCCTGAGCTTGAGAAGGCATACGTCGAGCTTGAGAAAGTGACGAAGCAATATCGTAATGGTGTGATTACAGACAATGAGCGATACCAGCAGGTAATCGACATTTGGACTCACGCTTCTGACAATATTGCTGATGCACTCTACCGTAAGCTCGAGCACAACGAGGGAGACAAGATTGTCAACCCGCTCTTCTTGATGGTGGATTCCGGTGCTCGTGGTAACAAGCAGCAGATTAAGCAGCTCTCTGGTATGCGTGGTCTGATGGCCAAGCCATCTGGCGACATTATTGAGCGTCCGATTACTTCTAACTTCCGTGAGGGCCTCTCTGTGTTGGAATACTTCATTTCCACGCACGGTGCTCGTAAAGGACTTGCTGATACCGCCCTGAAGACCGCTGACTCAGGATACATGACTCGTAAGCTGGTTGATGTTTCTCAAGACGTCATCGTCTTTGAAGCAGATTGTGGTACTGTTAACGGTATTACTGCTGAGCCTATCATCGAAAACGATGAGGAAGCAGCATCACTATCATCTCGTATCTACGGTCGAGTTTCCGGTGAAAAGGTGACGGACCCTGTATCGGGCAATGTTGTCCTTGAGGTCGGCCAGCTCATCGGCGAAGACGAAGCCAACAAGATCGAAGATCTTGGCTTCGAGCGCCTCAAGATTCGCTCCACCCTCACCTGTGAGGCAGACCGCGGATGTTGTCAGAAGTGTTACGGACTTAACCTTGCTTCTGGTGAGGTAGCTAAGCTCGGCGAAGCTGTCGGCATTGTTGCCGCCCAGTCGATCGGTGAGCCCGGCACGCAGCTGACCATGCGGAC
>JAFMDE010000007.1 GCA_017857425.1 Akkermansiaceae bacterium | reverse complement strand
TCTCTGGGAGCAAAATCTGGCTGCTCCGTACCATAGGGATCACCACCGAGCAAAACTGGCTGCTTAGGTTGGATGGGAATAACAGGAGAATGACTAACTTGTTTTTTATCAGAATCAAAGCTATCATGATTTGCAATAGCTGGATCAATCACTCCGTGTACGTCGCAGTAGCCAGTAGGCTGAGATTCTGCGGTGAACAGTTCCTCTACCGTGGTTGATTGATACGACTCGGCACCCGTAAGCACGTTTCGTTGGTATTTCTGGCAATAGCGTGTCCCTCGCAAACCTGTAACAGAGCAAACCTCGAGGCGCGAAACTGAGTTAGGCTGAGTCATCTCTCGACCTGAAAAATCTGACAGGGCTGCATTCATTGCCTTCACCCAAACAGGTAACAATGTCTGCCTGCTGAATGCCCCCGTGTAAATAGCTTTTCTTGAGCCATGCACAAACCCCATCCACAAACCGCAGGTAACACGACTGTTGTATCCGATGAACCAATTATCAGCAAAATCATAGGTAGTTCCCGTTTTGCCGGCAAGGGATGCATCACTGGTCAGTTCTGCAATGCCTGATTTACCCGTGCCTTCAGTTAAGGAACTCTGCAGCATGCTATTCATGATGTAGGCCGTTTCACGGCTAATAACACGTTTATTACCCTCGCTACTTGCGCCGATTGCTTTGTAACGAATAATCCCTTTAGGCCCGACAACGCGATCTATAAAAGATGCAGGCCTAGGTGCATAACCAGCCCTCGCAAAGGTTGCGTAAGCATTCACCATCTCAGGAAGCGAAACGTCATCGGCACCGACAAGCATCCGTGCTAGCAGCTTTGTTTCTGGGAGAGAGAGTCCAAACTTACGAGCTGTCTGCATCACACGAGCCAAGCCGACTTCTTTTCCTAGGCGAACAGACGCGGCAATTTTGGAAACCTCCATGGCGCGACGCATACTGATGTCGCCCTCATACTTGGGTTGCAAAGTCTCCATGCCCCACTCTCCTAGAATACCCTCACGCCCATCAACCATCACCGCGCGATTATCCATGGGGCGATCTATTAGCCTCGTAACAGGTGACATTCCATTTTCAAGCGCCGCCGTGTAGATGAATGGAAAAAACGCGGTGCCTGAGGGCTTACTGCCCGACTCTACAAAGTCGTACTGGCTATGCGTGAAATCCCTACCACCAATATAGGCTAATACAGAGCCGCTCTCATTATCGATCATGTAGCCTGCCGCCTGAAGGTAATTAGGCTTACCGTCTCGTTTGCGATATGAATCATAAAGCGGCTGTTCATAGAGTTCATGTGATTCAGCAATAGAGAGCTGTCTCAAAAGACTTTTTTCCATCGCCTGCTGAACATCGAGGTCGATCGTAGTGTAGATCTTGAATCCTCCCTCAGTGAGAGCATCTTCGCCAAGCCGAGAACGGACAGCATTAGCAACTCTCTCATAGAGATGGGAGGTGCCTCGGCGGATTGGGTTTGGCCTCACAACAACTGGAGTATTTCGGTATATCTTACCCTCCTTGGAAGAAATAAAACCCTCGTCAACCATCCTCTGCAACACCTGATCTCTCGCCTTTTTGTTTTCCTTTACATTATTGAGCGGGGAAATTCTGGTAGGGTTTTTGATGCAGCCTACAAGTGATGCGCACTCCATCGCAGAAAGATCACGTGGCTCTTTTCCAAAGTAACCAAGAGACGCTGACCGGATGCCGTAGAAACCACTTCCGAAAGGAATGCGATTCAGGTAAAACTCAAGGATTTCCTCTTTGCTGTATTTTTTTTCAATACGCAGCGCAAGGAAGGCCTCCACCGCTTTACGCTCCAAGCCCCCCTCACCTCGCTTATCCGCTTCTTGTTTGAGGTGAAATGCGTTGCGTGCCAACTGCTGGGTAAGAGTGCTGGCTCCTTGAGTCTGGCGCCCAGCTTTCAGGTTTATATAGACAGCACGGATCACCCCAATTCGGTCAACCCCATCATGCGCAAAGAACCTCTGATCTTCGCCTGCAACCAGGGCATCGATCATCACCTTCGGCACATCCTTGATGCTGATCTTATCCCGATTCTCAACAAAAATACGGCCTAGTTCACGACCCTTACGATCTAGGATAAGGCTCTTCACCTCAACATTGTCTATCTCCTCAAGATTGTAAATTTCCGCCCGGTCTCGAAATTTCTTCGTCTGCTGTTCAAAAACCCAAAAGGCCAAGAGCCCGAGGATCAAGCCGATGACAAAAAGATACAGAAGCCATTTTAGCTTGAAGAATCGCTTTTTACGGCGCTTGTTGCCCGTGCTAGCACGAGCTCTGCCATTACTTACATCCATTACTGATATCGATTACTGATATGCTTTTCAACCATTGCTAAAACATGTTTGATGGCAGCGGCAACACCAGCGATCCCGCTCTCCAACAACTTCTTATACCCATACCCTCAGAAGCAACCAATGGCAACCCCCGCTTTCACAAACGGCAATAACCCGCTGAGGGATAAAATAGCTCATCTGATCAGGCAGAACGGGCCTCTCCCATTCCGCGATTATATGGCAATGGCACTCTTTGATGAAGATCATGGATACTATACCTCAGACTCGCAAACAGTGGGTAAAGACGGTGATTTCATTACTAGCGTGAGCGTCGGTCGCTGCTTTGGCTTGATTCTAGCGCGCCGACTTATTGCATTCTGGCAGCAAGTGAACATGCCCAGCTCCTTTTCCATTATTGAGCCCGGCGCACACAACGGCGCGCTCTGTGCTGATATTTTGCGCGAAATCCAAACACAGTCTCCTGAATTTTTTGATGCTGTGCACTACCACTTAGTGGAAGCCAGTGACCACATGCAGCAAGAGCAGCAAAGGAAACTCTCAGACGATTTCAAAGGAAAGTTTTCATCTCACCGGTCGCTCTCGGATATTAAAGCTGATCATGGTGCAGTGATATCCAATGAACTCATCGATGCCTTTCCGGTAGACTTGATCAAATTCACAGACGGAAAATGGCAGCAGCTTTATGTGGAGGAGTGCAATGGCGAACTGAAATTCAGTGAAAAGGCAATTCATGGCGCCGAACTGGCAAATTTCTGCCAATCATTAGGGGGCTCATTTCCAAATGAATACCTCACCGAGTTCAGCCCAGGGATACCAGACTTGGCCCAACAAGCATCAGCCGCGCTCAAGTCAGGACTGATGATAACAATCGATTACGGCTACCGTGCGGAGGATTATTACCACCCCAGTCGCAGTAGCGGAACATTACAAACATACTATCAGCATCAAAAGTCAGACAATCCTTTGGAGAGCCCTGGCGAGCTTGATATCACCTGCCACGTTGATTTTTGTCGCATCACAGAAGCATTAGAAGCTGCAGGCTTTTCAAAACCCACCTTATCCTCTCAAGCAAGCTACCTCACTGCACACGCCAGAGACTGGCTCATCGATATTGAGGCCAAGTTCGATGAACTCGATGAAGCTCCTGCACTGTTGCGCCAGTTTCAAACCCTGACTCATCCTGCCATGCTTGGCAGCAAGTTCATGGTTCTGGAGATGATGAAATGAGCCCAGATTGATGAGCATCCTCTTGTTATGACGATAAATAAATTCGCTATGCTTTGACAATTGCGGGCTCTGACATTACACGCGCGGCATGGCGAAAAAACGTATTCTCGTATCGGACCCCATCTCAGACAAGGGTGTTGAACTACTGAGTAATCACCCAGATTTGGAAGTGGATGTAAACACCGGCCTAAGCCCGGAGGAGCTCATCAAGATTATTCCAGCATACCATGGTCTGATTATTCGTTCCCAAACGAAGGTCACAGCTGATGTTCTTGCTGCAGCCACCGAACTCAAAGCCGTTGGCCGAGCTGGTGTAGGCGTTGACAACGTTGATCGTGACTCAGCCACCAACCACGGTGTCATCGTCATGAACACGCCCACGGGTAACACCATCTCCACAGCTGAGCTGGCTTTCACTCTCATGCTTTCTGCTGCGCGCAACATCGGCCCTGCCCACGCTGAAGTCCTCAAAGGCAACTTCAAAGCTGCCCGCAAGGCCTATGCCGGAATTGAGCTCAATGAAAAGCGCCTCGCCGTCATTGGCATGGGACGCATCGGAGCTGAGTTTGCCAAACGCGCTCAAGCCTTTGGCATGCAAGTTGTCGCTTACGACCCCTTCCTCACCCAAGCTCGGGCCGACCAACTGAAAGTCGAGCTCGCAGCCAGCCCAGATGAGGCACTCACAGGCGCAGATGTTGTAACACTACACGTGCCGCTCACCGACGACACGCGCCACATCATCAATACCGATCGACTTGCTCTCATGAACAAGGGCGCCCTGATCGTCAACTGTGCTCGCGGCGGACTCATTGATGAGCCTGCCCTCAAAGCCGCTATCGATTCAGGTCATGTAGCTGGCTGTGGACTTGACGTCTTTGAAGACGAACCCCCTGCAGCTGATCATATCCTTTTTGCGCAGGAAAAACACATTGCGTTTACCCCACACCTCGGAGCCTCTACTAATGAAGCTCAAGAAAATGTCGGCATCCAAGTTGCAGAGCAATTACGTGATTTCCTCACCACTGGAGAAATTCGCAATGCCATCAACATGCCTTCGCTCGACGCAGGAGCCCTTCAACAAATCGGCCCTTACCTTGATCTCGCCAACTCCCTTGGCAAATTCCTTGCCAAATTAGGACCAGCCAATCCCGATTCTCTGCGCATCTCCTACCACGGAGAAATAGCCGAGAAAGACACCGCGCTGATCTCTCGCACAGCACTTACCGGATACCTTGAGGCTGCGCGTCCCGAGGGCCAGGTCAACATTGTCAATTCTCCGGCAGTTGCCCATGACATGGGCCTAGAACTGGTTGATTCAGTCATCAATGCCAAAACCGAATACAGTGAGCTCATTGTCGCAGAGCTTACCAAAGACGACAAAAAATTCCGTGTTTCAGGCACTATTATCGGTAAATCACCTCGAATCGTTGAAATCGACCGCCTCTTTGTCGACACCAACATCAAGGGACATTTCCTCATTGTTCGTAATGATGACCGCCCTGGTATTGTGGGGCTTGTCGGTAGCTCACTGGGTGAGGCTGGGCTCAATATCGCCAACCTTTCACTCGCACGCAACAAAACCGCGGGAGATGCTCTCAATATCATTGAATTGGACACAGCTCCAGGGCCCGAAATCATCCAGTCTCTCAGCGATGCCCCAGGAATAATATCAGTCACTGCGGTGAAAATATAAAAACCCCCTTATTTTTCCCTGAAATAGACTTTACACAGAAGCGAATCCGAGTATTTTGCGCCTCCCTAGTCGCTCTGAGAGCCGTGATTCTTTCACCATCTCTTGCCCGACTGACAGCAGAATCCAAACACAGATATCGGATTTAACCCTGCAACACAAACAAGCTCTGTAACCCATTTCCATTATGAAAGTTCTCTCATCCCTTTTGTCCATGAAGAAGCGCCACGAAGACTGCCAAGTCGTAAAGCGCAAAGGCACCCTCTACGTCATCTGTAAGAGCAACCCTAAGTTCAAGGCACGCCAAGGCGCCACCAAAGGAACTCGCCTCAGCAAAAAAGGCGTGAAGTAAAACCATCGAGGTTTTAGCATAACACATTTCAACCTCGCTCCGAGAATTCGGCGCGGGGTTTTTTATTTTTTGCTGCCGGCAGCGTATTTCTGACCACGGCTGCGAGCCATCAAGACATAACAGCTCCAAATAGCTGCAGCTAAAAATAATGCAGCCAAGACAAACACCCACCAAGGAATGGGGATAGGAGCAGTCAAAGTCATGATGATGGGTGATGTGCTGCTATCAATCAACTTATGAGTCCACTTCAAGGTTCGCCCCTCATTAAAAACCTCATGGGCATTACTGCTCTCCGCGGCATCGGGCAGATGAACTGTGTAGCGAAATGTTGAATCCCCCAGCATAGATGCTCCGTTGGATCCAAGATACTCATCTAATAATGGCTCTAATTGAACCTCCCGGCTTAGCACAACACTAAGCCCCTCAATATTGACCCTCATGCGTCCAATAATCGCATGTAAAATTTTGTCTCCCTTACTCATTTGAAGGGCTGGATCATGTTCAGCGAGGACTCCTTCCAAAGCCATGACATCATCAGTCTCAATTTCAAAAGTGATAACTCGGTTCCCCTGGTGCTTTTCAACCTTATTGGTGAGCAACTTGAGATTTTTTGCGCTGCCGACCTCTTTCTTAATACTCGACCTCAGATCTTCAGCATCTTGAACTGACAGCAACAACGTAGGCACACGGTAGATTGCCAACACCCGAGCACCTCCGTCTGCACGGAGAAATATTTCCTCATCGCCATCAATACAGCTGCTAAGAAGCAGCAACGCTGCACAGAGCAAAGCATTCAAAAGATATTTCATCGCTGATGATACGCTGAACCAATCCTTACGCTCTGCAACCACGAAAATCTCTGATCACATCAGCTCCAACTGGACAAGGTCTTATGGTAGACGCGTCAACTCACAGCTATGGGCCGAAAACCCAGCGCCAAAGGCACACATCCAAACATGCTCAACATCTGATGCACCTGATACGTCTGATTCAACTTGCTCAAGAAATCGTTCTAATGCCACTAGAACACTAGGGCTACTCAAATTGCCATAATCACGCATCACACTGCGAGCCAAACTCAGCTCACCCGCCGGCAATGCCTTTTCAAGTGCCTCAATCACATCTCGCCCGCCTCCGTGCGTCACCCATGCCTGCGGCTCTTGTCGGCGTTTTTGATAAAGTTCTTTGACCGTCTTACCTGCCAGCTCAGGCACACTTCGATCGAGCTGATTTCTCAACCTTCCCCCAGCATTGGTAAACCTAATTTTTTCCCGTTCCTCCGGAATATGCAAACTGGCAAAATCCTGAACCTTCCAGCTACCTCCGTTTCCGGACCACACGGCGGCGGCGGCGCCATCACCGAACAAGCAGGTTGAAATCAAAACTCCAAAATCATCTTCCACGTAGAAGGCCGCCGAGCAAACCTCAACAGCTACCGTGAGAATCACAGCGTCTGGATTGCGCGCTATCACGCCATCCGCTGCACGCATTAACGGAACTGCTGCACCACAGCCTAGCCCCGTCATGTCCTGCAAAAAAACATCTGCTCGTAAGCCCAACCGCTCAGCCAGGTGGCTACTCACCCCTGGGCAAAGATAGCCCGTACAGGAAGAAATAAAAACCGCGTCGATCTCATCCAAACGATGACCGCTTTTGGCTAAAGCATTTCTAACGGCATCGGCGGCAAGGTCCGGAGCCTCCTGCTCGTAGGCCTCATTAAGCTCTTGAGCACCTCTGCGCCATGCTTCTTCCAATGAATCCAAGGCGAAGTGTCGCTTTTCAATACCACTCTCTCCCGCCAACACTTTTTCTAGCACCATCCTCGAACGACCCGTCAGACCCTGCCAAAAATCGGCCCCCTTCATTGCCTCTAAGCACTCCAGCTGAGTAAAACGATTACTCGGAAATGCACTGCCTACCGCTATTAAATTCATCAGGATCGTAATTGCTTAAATAAAAAACCAAAGGGCAACAACCCGCTAACCGCAGACCACTTGAGTAAACCTCGCCCAGTACTATTAAAAAGCAAGGGATGCAAACTACCAGCTAATCTCATCCTCTTGCCAAAATAATCTTCACAGCTCGATGCATAAGCCAAACAAGCTGCATCCCATTCCAGCTCACCTTTTGCGAATCTCTCCAGCCATGGGCCTGCTAACCAAGAGGACTCAATTGCCATGCTCATGCCGTTGCCGGTAAATGGAGGAATCAAAAGCGAAGCATCACCAATACAAAAAGCTCCTGCTTTTTCCTGAACGCCAAGAGAAAATCCAGCCGTCGCAGATAACGAATCCCCATCGATATCCCAGCCACAGAACTTCTCGTGTAATTCATTGAGCCCATTGACCTTCAAGTAGCTCGCAATCATATTCTTTTTGTCCACCGCCTTGTTTATCCTGAACAAGCCACAGCAGTTAACACGGCCGTCCTCTATGCCAGAAAGACCTAAGTATCCTCGTCTACCTACATGCATCTCAAGACCCTCAAGATCGACATCCCGTGCGTGTACCTTAAGACCTATCCACTTACCCCCTCGCTTGCGCTTACCGACTGCCCACACTCGCCCATCAGCATCCTCTCTATGAGCCCGCATGCCAGTGATTAATTCTCCACCTGCTGCTTCAAATAAAGACGCAAGATCAGCATCCATACGAAAACGCGACAAACCAATAGCTTCCTCAGGAAGATGATCTTGCAGCACTAAATCATCCCCCATCCACCACGCCAGTTTTTGATGGCGCCTCGCTTGGGCAAAAACATCACTGATGCCCATTTCATCTAAGACATCATTGCTAACACCACACACAAACTCCCCGCACACTTTGTGCCGCGGGTAAGCTCCCGCCTCTAAAATCCTGACCGGCACACCTCGCCTGCGTAAATAAATACCCAAGCTCAGACCACTCAAGCCTCCTCCAACAATTTCAATCTTCCTCATCGTATTCCCCTTACTCTGATTGCTCCAAATACCCCCTTCTGATCAGACCATGTCAGTGCTCCGTCCAGTTCATGGCTTAGTTCACGGCCAAGCTCACCCTGCCTAAAGCCGGCACGAATACTCACCGTCATGTCATGGCGAGTCACATCATTGACAAAAGGGAATAAACACCGGCTCATCATCAAGCTCATGGCCCCTCGGTACGGTTCTGTTGCCAAAACTCCACGCACTCCGTGAATCTTAGCCCCTAACTTTTGCAGCTCGGATGAAACCAAATGGTGTAGGAAAAGATTAGCTACGACTACCGTGGTCTCATCATAACGCTCATAATCAAAAACATCACCCGACCACCAAGTAATACGATGATCCAAATTCTCGGGACGAGGCACTAGGTCAACACATGTCACCTCTAGATCGGGCAATGCCTCAATGATTGCAGCCCCGAGAGACCCGTCTCCGGCACCCAGATCAACCACACGCCTTACCCCCTGCATATTTTTTAATTCTCTGACAATCCACGATTCCCCCCTCATGAACCAGTTTACCAATCGCAAATCTCGCCGGCTACGTATTGCCCGTTTGTCGGCTGGGTCCAGCCCATCAAGTATTTCAGGTGCTACCAAACGATTCACTATCTCCACTATTCATGAACTTTATCGATAAGCAACGTGTAATCCTCATCGATACGCTCAATCACAAGAACACACCCTCAGCATCCTTGCTCATCTCGCCAAGTTACATTCAGCGGTAAAGGCCCCACTCTGGCCCCACTCTGGCCCCACTCTGAAAACCAGCTCCTAGAGCCGCATTCCCCTTGCCACTCAGTCACCTATCTGTCAGGAATCCGTCGATGAATAATCCATGGCACAACAGGATCTCCGAGCAGTTTTTTGCGAAACCGTTTGAGAAAATTGACTGGCACCAGAGCCTTGCCGTGGATGGCACCCTGCTACTTGCTGCCATTCTTGCCTCCGTCATCTCCTACTGGGTCGCTCGCAAGCTTGTCTTTGGGCTTATCTCCCGAGTTGTTCAGAAAACCGAATCCACCTGGGATGATGAGCTCCTCAACAGTAAGCTGTTCAAGTGGCTTTCATTATTACTACCCGCCGTGATCATTCTCACTGCAGCACCCCATGCCATCATCACTCATCATGATGGCGTACCTATCTTTTCGTCATTCATTCAGATCTCGGCGAAGGTCTTTATTGTTATCTTATCATTCCTAGCAATCAGCTCACTGCT
Source organism: Akkermansiaceae bacterium (assembly GCA_017857425.1). Classification (GTDB taxonomy): domain Bacteria; phylum Verrucomicrobiota; class Verrucomicrobiia; order Verrucomicrobiales; family Akkermansiaceae; genus Oceaniferula. The sequence continues at coordinate 22,652 of JAFMDE010000007.1, read as the reverse complement.
TAACATTCTCGAGCGCATCTATAGTCGACTTGAGGTATCGCGAGAACTGCCGATTAAAAGCTTCTTTCAGGTTATCAAAATCATACTGGTACTAGCCGCCATTATACTCATTGTTTCTACGCTCATCGGCAAATCCCCCGTCCTGATTTTCTCCGGACTAGGGGCGATGACCGCCATCATCATGCTGATCTTTAAAGACAGCATCCTTGGCCTTGTCGCAGGTATCCAGTTATCGGCTAACCGCATGGTCGCCCGCGGCGATTGGATTGAAATGCCTAAATTTGGTGCCGATGGCGAGGTGCTTGAGGTCGCACTCACCACGGTAAAAATACGCAATTGGGATAAAACCATCACCACCATTCCGACCTATGCGTTGATATCAGACAGCTTTAAAAACTGGCGCGGAATGTCAAACTCCGGCGTGCGCCGCATCAAACGCTCTGTCAGTGTCGATATGTCGAGCGTAGCATTCCTCGACCAAGAGTCTCTACCTCGACTACGTAAAATCTCTCTACTCAAAGATTACCTGTCCCAGAAAGAGCAGGAAATCGAGACATGGAACACCCAGAATGCCGATTTAGCCAACCCCATCAATGCTAGATCACTCACTAATATCGGCACTTTCCGAGCCTACATCAGAGAGTATCTCAAAAATCACCCAAAAATCGCCCAAGAGGAAACACTGCTTGTGCGTCAACTTCAGCCCACTGAGAACGGCATCCCCGTCGAGCTCTATATATTTACAACGGATAATCGCTGGGCATATTACGAAGACATCCAATCAGACATCTTTGACCACCTCCTTTCCATCTTGCCCGAATTTGGTCTGCGCGCTTTCCAAGCTCCCTCGGACTACTCTTTCCAATCCATGACCAACGTTAAGTAAAACGATGAACTTATTCGACACCCTCACCCGCAGCAAACGAGCGCTCTCCCCCATCGACGGTAAGGCCTTTCGTTTTTACTGCTGTGGGCCCACCGTTTACGGCCCCGCACACATCGGTAATTTTCGGACTTTTGTGATGCATGATGTCTTTCGCCGCGTTCTTGAAACAAGTGGCATGACGACTCTCCATGTGCGCAACATCACCGATGTAGATGATAAAACCATCCGTGACTCCCAGGCTGCCGGCAAGTCCCTCAGAGAATTCACTCGTCATTGGCTAGAGAAGTTTCATGCCGATTGTGTGGCCCTCAACTGTCTAGCCCCTCACATCGAACCAAGCGCTCTCGACCACATCCCTCAGCAGATCGCCATGATCGAAAAGCTGATCGAAAAGGGCAACGCCTATGCCTCAGAGGATGGTTCCGTTTACTTCAAGGTTTCTTCGTTCCCTGAATACGGCAAGCTCTCCCACCTCGACACCCGCGAGCTCGATCTTGGCAAGACTCAGAACCAACGCGCTGATGCGGATGAATATGAAAAAGACTCCATCGCCGACTTCGTTCTCTGGAAATCACGTAAAGATGAAGATGGTGAAAACTACTGGGCGTCTCCGTGGGGAGAAGGTCGTCCTGGCTGGCATCTCGAGTGCTCCGCCATGATCAAGGAGTATTTGGGTAATGACTTCGACCTCCACTCGGGTGGCGTTGATCTCGTCTTCCCCCATCATGAAAATGAAATAGCTCAGTCACGCTGCAGCTGTGGTGGTAACTTTGCCGCCCACTGGTTCCATATTACACACCTGATGGTAGATGGCGGAAAGATGTCGAAGTCACTCGGCAACCTCTACACCATCGATGACCTTGCTGAGAAAGGTTACACCGCCATGGAGGTCCGTTACGTCCTCATTTCCGGTCACTATCGCAAACAACTCAACTTCACTCTCGACTCCCTACATGCAGCCAAGGAAGCCTTACAAAAGCTGGCCAAAGGTCGCGCATTACTGGCATCCATCGGAGGCAACCAAGCTGACTGTTCTGTAGCTATGGAGAGCTCAGTCTTTGCCCCCGCCTGGGAGTCACTCAATCAAGACCTCAATACCCCCGCAGCACTGGGTCATCTATTCTCAGGCCTCAAAGCCTCGCAGAACCTCAAGAGTGAAGAGGCTGCCGCCAACCTCGCCGCCTTTGATGATATTCTCAACGCACTCGGACTTGAACTGCCAGTCCAAGAACAAGAGCAATCATCAGATGCTCCCGCTGACATCCAAGAGCTTGCTGAGCAACGCTGGCAAGCGAAACAAAACAAAGACTGGGCTGCTTCAGATCAGCTACGCGACCAGCTCAGCTCCGCTGGTTGGACCATCAAAGACAACCCAGATGGTTACGAGCTAAGCCAGTTATAGTATAGTCATCGTCATCGCCATCGTCATTCCTGCTTGAAAACAACGGCAGTCAATACGACAATCCCTCCATGATCCGCCCGCGCCGCAATCGCAAATCCCCCGCTGTCCGTGCTCTCGTTCGCGAAACCACACTGTCAGCCTCCGATTTCATCTACCCGCTCTTCGTCCATGACAAAAATGCCGATGAAGCGATTGACTCAATGCCTGGCTGCACGAGATGGTCGATTGAAGGTCTGCTCAAAGAAGCTGGAGAGGCCCAAGCACTGGGCATTCCCGCGGTGGTCATTTTCCCCGCCATCTCGGAAGATTTAAAGAGCTCGGATGCGGCACAATGCTACAATGATGACGGACTTATTCCTCGTGCCATCAAAGCACTCAAGGCCGCTTACCCAGAGCTCTGTGTCATCACCGATGTCGCGCTCGATCCATACAACAGCGATGGCCATGATGGCCTCATCGCTAAAAATGAGCACGGCGGACTTGAAATCATCAACGATGAGACTGTCGAAGTGCTGTGCCAACAAGCACTCTGCCATGCCCGTGCAGGAGCTGACATGGTATCCCCCTCTGATATGATGGACGGACGTGTCGAGGCCATCCGCACCACACTAGACTCAGAGGGTTACCAAGACGTCTCCATTCTTGCCTACACCGCCAAATATGCTTCAGCATACTACGGTCCATTCCGAGGTGCGCTTGAATCGACACCTAAGGCAGGTGACAAAAAAACCTACCAGATGGATCCCGCCAACGTTCACGAGGCAATACGTGAGACCCTACTTGATGAAGAAGAAGGCGCGGACATCATCATGGTCAAACCCGCCGGCCCCTACCTGGATATCATTTCACAGGTCCGCAATGCCACCACCTTACCCCTTGCCGCATTCCAAGTAAGTGGTGAATACCTGATGATTAAAGCGGCTGCTAAAGATGGCTGGCTGGACGAACAGGCCGTCATGATGGAGTCCCTTATCGGCATTAAACGCGCCGGAGCAGACATCATTGTCACCTACTTTGCCAAGCAAGCTGCGAACTGCCTATAAATCAGACTTGCTGTGATGGCATCACTTAAGCAGCCCCTCAAGTAGACTACCCGCCTTTTGCTTCAATAGTTCACCGGCGGCACCCTTAGTGGCCTTTGAAAGATCAATAATCTTACCATCAGGTCGTATTTTCGGATCTGAAAAATCACCGGTCGATTTGATTTTGACCAGCAAGCGCTCATCGCGGAAAAGGTTTTTATTCACATCATCGGCAACACTGGCTCTGAGCTCCTTTGGCAATAGCTCCAGCCCTTTAAAAATAGTAGGAGCCATCACCGCGCTTGTCTTTTTAGATGCCAGCAATTCGCCTCGGACATCGTGTTGATCTGTGTGCGTGTTAAGCCATCCTCCACCAAGCACGGCAACCTCCCAGTCCTCCACCCAGATAGAGAGAGGCTTGGTAATGTCTATGCGGCCTAGATGATAGTGCGCTGAAATAGATTTACTGCGCCCGAAGCTTGCCCTCTCCGGCGCCTTACCCACATTAAGGCCCACTTTTTTAAGCACAGAAAGTTGATCCCAAGAACGCGAAATAAAGGGCATGTTGGTACTGAGCCAAGATTCATCTGACAAACTAAATACCCCATCGACCTCGGCCTCAATTTCACCTGTTGTTACGTTGAACAAGCTGACACTAGAAAGCCCATCTAAATACAAATCTCCGTAATGCTCTCTCTTTTCGGAATACACTCGAATCAAACTCTTTGCCTTCAGCTTGGCTTCATTCGAGGCCGCCAAATCATTGGAATCTATTTGGATAGAACTTAGCTCCACATGCAGATCCTTGCATTCTAATTGCAAACCCATTTCCTCGAGGACTAAGTTCAAACTGCTGTTGCTTATAGAAAGCCCACCGAGTGAGGCAACAAAGTCCCCTTGTTCATGAATGTTGAATCCCCCTTGCTTCTTTTGGCTGCTTTCTTGCACCTTCCCATCTGCCTCATCAGGGGATTGAAAAAGCTTTTCGAGAGATGTCGTGCCATCCTTGTAGTAGGTGATTTTAATATCAGCCTCTTTGATCCCGATATGCTTCACATCAATGTGCTTTTGAAACAGGCCTAACCATCCGATACTGAGACTGATTTCGCCTATCTTGACAGGTGCCTCAGCGGGAACCTTGCCCCCCTTAGGCATGAGAGAAACATCACTAATGACGACCTTCGCTGGGAAATTAAAAATAGACACCTCCACTCCACCAATCGAAACCTCACTATTAATGGATTCCTCAATTTTTTGTACCAACAGATCTTTGGTAGCTATATTTTTCACCCACAGCCCTATTCCAACGAATACACAGAGAACAAAAGCGCCCGTCAGCGCAACCATTTTGATTGAAGGTTTTTTAAATAGAGTAGCCATTATAGTAAGATTTGGTTGAGCGAGTTATAACTATGCAAGGTTATATGATACAGGTGTCACATTATCAGATAGGGTTGAGTTAACAGCAATAAAATCAATCGTGTTAATATAACTAATTCAGACCTTGCGCCCTTGGCCGTGATAACAATATGTTGCCGTCATGATCTTAACACTGCTTAGCGCCTGCTGCCTCATCATTTTGGGTCTTGGAGGATTTTTAGGCTGGGAGCGACTTGGAACAGAAGGCAATCAGGTGGAAATGCTCATGCCCGTTTTTTTTGGCGGCGCTCTGATTATCTGTATGGCATTCGGACGCCAGCATTATCGTCACGGATTGTATGGAGGGCTCATTGTTGCTCTACTTGGCGTAGTCTCGGCAATCGTGCGTATTTATCAGTATGAGCAGTTTCAGAGCATCTCTGACCCCAAAACCCAAATCATTGTCGCCATGGCAGCTATTTGCGCGCTGCAACTCTCCATCTCCTGGAAAGAGGTTCAAAGAGACAGAGCCCGACTGCAGGAGGTCGATGATATCGAATAGGCCACAAAGGCTACAAAGGCTATGCGAGCCAACATAGACAAGTCTCACCTCAATTTCTCAGAAAAAAGTCTTCCAGCTTTCCTCCATTTTGCCTTTGCGCCGAAATCCAAATAGCGGCCGCCATCGAGGTGCCTTAGGGTGCATGGCGGGGAACATGCCGGCCTCATGAGGAAGCTGGTTGGCCTTGCGCGTATTGCATTTGATGCAGGAAGTCACAATGTTGTCCCAGCGGGTTTTACCACCTTTATCGCGCGGCAACACATGATCGAGGTTAAGATTTTTTTCGGGGAACTTCTGACAGCAATATTGGCAGGTATAGTGATCACGCAAAAAAACATTGTGACGCGTGAATTTCACCTCCTTACTTGGCAGTTTGTCGTAGAGCGCCAGCACAATGACTTTAGGAATCTTCATCGCGAAGCGCACAGATCTGATCACCTCCTCGGCCACCTTCTCGGAGGATGATTCCAACCAAGACCCTAAATCGTGCGTCTGATATTTCATGTCCCCCTCCGCCTCCACCACGTGCGCATGCCCCAGACAAAGCAACTTCACAGCCCGACGTACTGAGCAAGTCTGAATAGGCTGCCAAAGTTTATTGAGAACTAATACATTCAAATTCAAAGCTTCGATCATAATAAGCGGGTAGATTATATAATTTGCGGATTTTAACACGCTATCGATGAGCCTTCAATCCTGAAATTTGATGCGCCGCAGAGCTCATTTTGTCAGCTGCCTGTGATCTCCTTGGAAGCAATGTGAACAACTGCAAGGTGACATTGTTAAATCAAAGACAAGAGGGATAAACCTTATCAACAAACTTATTCACACTCGATTCCGAAAACGCAAAAGCCCTCTGTGAATAACTTGGGCAATACCCTTGGTTTTATAAAATAATACAGAAACGAGCAAAAATATATTAATCTTCCTGATCCCATACAGCAACAAATTCGAGTGCTCGCTCAGGATCATTCAAGACAAACGATGGATTGTGAATAACTTGCTTATAAAGTGCCTGCAACTCACCCTCCGCAAGTTTGTTTTTTTGCAAAATTCGGAGCTGCCCGCCCTTATTGGGCATTCGTTTTTTGGCGATCTCCAGTGCCACACGCCCCATGGTCATGCGCACATTGAGCTCAATGACATAACGTATTCCTAATGAGCCATCGGCCTGCCGGGCGACCATCGCATCCACCCCAACAGGTCCAATATAGCCCTTTAGTAAAGTGCTCAGCGCTAGCGGGATTTCCTCACCATAAACATCATTGATCTTTGCATCTCGGAACAGAAACGAACTCAGTTCATCATTAAAACCCGTAGCCCACTTCGGCTTAACCTTTGTGCTTTGGTAGCGCCCCTGAGCATCATTCTTCATCTCAGTCATTCCTATGAAGTCGACCTCTCCACCCTCACGCATTTCATAGAGTGCAGAAAAATCCAACTCTCGCTCTAGCCACGGCTCCACAGCAACGCCACCATGGCGTTTAATCACCTTGTTCAACCAAGGCATAAAATCTTCTCCAGCCATGACTTTACGATGCCCACGGCCCGCACACGCGTATGCCGCCTTGAGCAGAACCGGTCCTCGCTTTAGCAGGCATTCCACTGCCTCAGCTGCCGCGTCCAGATCCTTACAGAAAAATCCAACCTCCTCTCCAGACGATGTAAGCATTTCATTGAGCCGAAAACCCGCTTCTTTACTAAACCACCATTGAGGAACCTCCCCACGCCACTGCCATGGTAAAGCCGGTGATACATCACCGGCCAAAGGCTTGAGCGTATCCGAGGCGTCTGGTGACCAGGCCCAAGGACGCAGACCCCCTAGCTTACGCCCAGCCAGACTGCCGACTTTAATGACCTCAGGCAGGTGGAAACCAGCCTTTTTCAAATACGCCCGGTGAGCATTGCTGGGCAATGTTCGCATCAGACTAAGGTCATCTCTTCGGCACCATGCCAGGGAAAGCATTTCCAGGTCATGCTCTAATGCCACCTCTATTTTGTTCGGCTGATAGCTGCGATGCGTGAACGCGGCTGCGGCATGAGACTCTGCGTTTGGATTATACCAGTGCACTACGGGGGTGCGCCCTCTCGATTGCTCGCATATTGCTAATTGCTCGATGAAATCTTGATCCAAACCCGCCAATTGACGACCCTCGGTATTGAAAGGTGCCATGCCCTTTGCTTTTGCGGGTGCCATCGGGAAACTGAGTGATTTGCGGTAGGCGTTCCAATCTGTTTCACCTTGTTTTTTCCATTTCCGAAACCACTTCAAGCCGTGACCCACATGATTAATCTCATCGAGGTAAATCTTTTCCAATACCTTGGCCGTTGCATGATCGCCCACTTGCCGAAACAAGGTTGCATAGTGTTTAGAGAAATCTAAATTGGCCTGCTCGAAGGTGAGATTAAGTCGGGTGACAAAGTCCATTGGTGTATCCATCGGGGCCACCAACTTCCAGAAGTAATCATTGAGTGGCAAATCGCCAAAGGATATGCCGCACTCCTTCATCCTGCGCAGATACATCAAGGTATGCATCTGCTCCTCCCGCATCGATTCATAAACACCACGGCGGTATTCAGCAGGAGCATCGGGGAACTTGAGCAGGACTAGAGCCATCAGCTCAGCTGCCAGCATCTCATGATTGGCAAGAAAATGGAGCATTTTGCCTCGCTCACGATCATCACCGAGTTTGTTGACCCCAGGAAAATTTGAGCGCACTACCTTGTTGGTGATTTTCAACTCTTCAGGGCGTCCTGGGGCATCTGGCAGGCTAAATGAACGCCCTCGATCATCATCAACCACGCCCGCCCCCAAGCGCGGAGCAAGCAAAAGCTTCTCCTCCAGCGAATTCGCAAGTAAAACTCGCTCTGCCACCTCCCGCATCTGCAACACCTGCATAGACTCAGAGTTAGAATGAGCGCACCAAGAAGCAAGATAATTCCCATCCGGGAAAAAAACTCACATTTAACAAGACCCTACCCGCAAGGTGTAGAAAATGATATATTACTCGCCAGTTCCAAACTCATAGGCTAGCAAATGGACATGCACAGCTCTGCAGATTTTGATCAGATCGTACCCCGGCGAGGTTCAGGCTCCATCAAATGGGACCGGTTTCCGAATCTCGATCCCTACTGGGTCGCTGACATGGACTTCATGTCGCCACCCTGTGTGCTTGAAGCTCTTCAAGCGCGGGTTTCTCATGGGATCATGGGTTACGCTCAACCACATGCAGGCATCATAGAGGCGATCGATCACTACTTACAGAACAGGCACCAGCTTATCGTCGAGGAAAAGGAGATCGTCCACCTCGGTGGTTTGGTGCCGGCACTCTCTATTGCTGCGCGCGCGTTCGGCTCTCCAGGAGATGCGGTCATGACCTGCACACCGATCTACCCCCCTTTTCTCTCCATACATCAAGATGCCAACATGGAGCTGATTTCCGTTCCTCATATTTTAGCGGATGGCCGCTGGGGTTTTGATTGGCAGGCGATGGAAGCCGCTGTCACAGCAAACACGAAGATATTCCTTCTTAGTAATCCTCAAAACCCACTCGGTCGTGTCTTTTCACAGGAGGAAATCGAGAAGCTGGCCGATTTCTGCCTGCACCACGATATGATTTTGGTATCGGATGAGATCCACTGTGACCTCATCCTTGACGAGGAGCAAACTCCTCACGTGTGCGCTGCTAGCCTTCCAGAGCAATTACAAAACCGGATCATCACACTACTCGCACCCAGTAAAACCTACAACATCGCCGGCCTTGGTTATGCCTTTGCTATCATCAAGGATGACTCGCTGCGTCGCAAGTTTTGCGCTGCCCGCGGCCACACCCTCCCCGAGATCAACTGCCTTGCATACTATGCTGCGGAAGCTGCCTACAAAGATGGAGACTCATGGCGGCAAGCATTACTGGCCTATTTACGCAATAACCGCGACACGCTGACTAGCTTTATTGGCAAGCAAATGCCCGGACTCATCACTCCTGACATCGAAGCTACCTACCTAGCGTGGATCGACTGCCGCTCCATGAACAAAGAGAATCCAGCAAAGTTCTTTGAGCAGGAAGCAGGCATCTATCTCTCGGACGGCGCCTTCTTTGGCAATCCGGGCCATGTCCGCTTTAATTTCGGTTGTCCACACAGCCGGGTCATTGAAGGTCTTGAGAAAATGGCCAAAGTCATTGATTAAAAAAACCGCCACCTTATGTTGGCGACTCATATCATGAAATCTCTATTTCCGCTTACCATTCTCACCTTCTTGCTGCCCTGCCACCTCCCCGCTGATATTAGTAAAGAAATCCAGCTTGGTGTAGAAGCCGTCGCAGGATACCGCAGCGGATATGTTTACCGAGGCTTTGAGCTAGCAGAAAGCACCATCGACTTTCAGGTAGAGACCGAGATCTCGCTCAGCAATCGCACCTCGCTCAATCTTGGATCATGGTATGCTACAGAAAACGGCAAGGGTGATTTTGATGAATCCGCCTTTTTCTCCCACTTGCGATTCAAACAAAGCGACCAACTCACCTTTGGCCTCAGTGCTAGTTACCGTCATTTCGGCAACTCTAACTCTCCGCTTAGTGCTGTTTTCAAGGATGGTGTCGATGTCGGCACCTTTGCCACCTGGCAATGTAACGATGATTTCAGCGCTACTGCCGGAGCTTATTACGATTTCGGCGCAGAAGCTTGGTATGGAAATGCAGAAACACAATGGTCCAAAGCCATCTCTGAAAAAACCTTCGTAGCACTCAACACAGGCATCAGCTATGTCGATGATTACTATGGTCGTGACGGCATCAACGACGCCTATGGGCGGCTATCACTAACTCACCATCTATCTGATACGGTATCTATCACCCCCTACGTGGGTGGCTCTCTGCTCTTAGACAGTAGTGATGCTGGTGATGACCAAGCTTTCGCTGGCCTCTGGTTCGAAGTCAGATTTTAATCAGTCATCACCGATGACTCTGACTGACTCACACTGCCACCTGGCTTCGCAGAAATTTACCTCTGACGAGCTCCACGATATAATTACCCGAGCACGGGAGCGCGGCGTACAACGCATGGTCACCCTAGCCACATGCCTGGATGACTGCCCTCAGAACATATCCATTGCTGAGCAATACCCAGAGGTTTATGCCTGCATGGGCATTCACCCATGTGACGTTCACGAAACAAAAGATGATTACATCAACGAGCTACAAATCCATGCCAGTCACCCGCGCTGTGTTGCTATTGGTGAAACAGGCCTCGACTACTACCACCCTGCACCAGAGGGATGGTCAAATGATCAATATCACAGCAGACAACAAGAGTTTCTTAGACAGCACTTTGAGCTAGCTGCCCAACTTGGTAAAAATATCGTCATTCATACCCGTGACCGCTCCGGCGAAGCCTCACTCCACGATGCCATCAGCATCTATCGCCAGTATGCCCCTCAAGTTCGCGCAGTATTTCACTGTTTCCCCTTCAGCTTGAAAGCTGCCCAGCCGATACTCGACTTAGGAGGACTCATCTCTTTTACCGGCATCGCCACCTTTAAAAATGCAGCGACTGTCATTGAAACCGCCACCAACTGCCCTGCGGGTTCCTTCATGCTTGAGACCGACTCACCCTATCTTGCCCCCGTTCCGCATCGGGGCCAACGTAATGAACCGGCATACACTTACTTCACAGCGGAAGCCATTGCTAATGCCAGAGGCGAAAGCCTTACAGATCTTGCCGCCCACACTGAGGCTACCGTGAATGAATTTTACGGTATTGGCACAGATTTATAGAGAAACAGCCTTATCAGAGAAACAGCTACCCAGACCCGCACCGTATCTGAATGCTCATGATGTTTTCCAGATCAGATGAAAGCCTAGCCGACTTCTCGGCGTTTTTATAATATCCTCATTTTACAAAACTCGTCTACGTGTTAATCAAAGAGAGGGTGAAAATTAACGACCACCTCAACCTGACATACCATACAACTCCATTATGAAAACAGCTACTCTACTGCTTATCGCAACTTGCCTTGCCCCTCTTCTGTTTATTTCCTGCTCCACGGGCTCTGGATACAGTAATTGGAAAAGCAACAACCCTGGACCATCTGGCGCAGCCAATCCATACGGAGTTCCTCGCGCTGGTGGCGAGCTAGGCAGCTACCCGCAAGCCCCAACGGCGCCAACATCTCCAGAGAACAACCCATACCAAACCCTCCCCGCTATTACTCACGCAGACAGCCCTACTGCTCCAGTAACAGCTCCTAGCTTAGCTCCTTCCAACACACTCGATAGCCCGCCCGCGCCAATCGCTAGCACCACCTACACTGTAGTATCAGGCGACAGCCTCTGGGGTATCGCCCGTAAAAACGGCACTAGTGTAGAGGCCATCCAGTCCGCCAACGGACTTAGCAGTACAACGATTCGAATTGGGCAACAATTAAACATCCCCAGCAACTAACGCTGCGCCCGAAGCTATCATCATCTGATTTATTCAGCGGACGATCCTGTAACAGGTCGTCCGCTTTTTTAGTGTTGGTATTTTAGCATCAAGCACTTCAAAATTCGCGTGATGAAATCTTTATTGCTCTGCCTCATATTAGGAACCTATGTGATCGCACTTGAAAATCCAGCCCCCCTTGAAATTGATAGCGCAACTGACACACAAGCAAGCAAGGACAGAGAGGCTGCGTTGGAAAAACTTTTCGCCACCTTAGGACAAGACGAATTTGCAACAGCCCTCAAAGAGGCTAAACAAGCAGACGTCCATCCCCAAGTTTTACTCGAGGCACGTTTTCTCAACCTCATTGATCTTGGAGACAACGCCGCCATTGCCGCCATGGCGCCAGAGCTCAACGAAAAACGTGACAGCTTTGACCCTAATCACTCAGAGGTATTCGCACTCAAGGATGACTGGCTAGCAATCATTCACTATGGCCAGGCACTAGCAGCACTCGAAAAAAACAACAAGGGAGACTTCAAAAAACATATTACCGAAGCATTTTGGCTAAGCCCCCGGCAAGCACAGGCCTTCGGTCCACACATAGAAAGGCTCCAGCTAGAGGAAGCTATGCAGTCAATCAGACTCCCCCTCAATCAATCACTTAAATCTCAAATAGACGGCCAATTAGCCACCCTGGCTCAGCATATGGAGGGCAGAAAAGCGATCATCCTCTACTTCTGGAACCCCATGAGCCAAGAGATACAGATCAATCTACCTGATTTCGTCGTCACAACCCAGACATGCCATCTTAACAACATCCCTGTTTTAGCCATCTTAACAGGCCAATACCCGGACATCATTCAAGATGCAGAAATCATCCGTAAAGAGGATGCCGCACAAGCTCAATGCGCATGGCTCATTGACTCTAACAAAAAATTACTCAGTAGCCTATTACGAGTAAGAGACATCCCCACCATGGTCATTATATCACCGGAAGGAAAAATTTTATTTAACGGCCATCCGGCGGACAAAGAATTTTGGATCGCACTAGAAAATTTATCTCCAACATTCAAACGACCTAACAGTAACGTCAAAAAAGGTTCGTAACAGATCAAAACACGCGACATCATTTTAAAAAATACTTTGCAAAAGTTTAATTCCCTCCTTGACCAAACCAACCTGTTAGAGCATTGTCATCTATAAAGAGAGTTTACGTTTACGATATAGTTAACTTTTAAAAGTTATCTCTGATTAAATAAAACAATCTAACAATAAACATCCGCAAAAACTAACATGCCCTAAACAGCAGACCTTCGGATCCCAACTACCCTAACAAACAGTATAATACAATACCACTATGGCAGCCAAAAAAAAGACCGCTAAGAAGAAAGCCGCGCCGCGCAAGGCCAAAAAAGCCGCAGCAAAGCGTGTAGCTAAGAAGCCCGCTAAGAAGCCAGCCAAAAAAGCAGCTAAGAAGCCAGCTAAGAAGCCAGCTAAAAAAGTAGCTAAGAAGCCAGCTAAAAAAGCAGCCAAGAAAAAGGCCGCTAAGAAGCCAGCTAAGAAGAAGGTAGCCAAGAAAAAGGCAGCCAAGAAGCCAGCTAAGAAGAAGGTAGCCAAGAAAAAGGCCGCTAAAAAGCCAGCTAAAAAGAAGGTAGCCAAGAAAAAGGCCGCTAAAAAGCCAGCTAAGAAGAAGGTAGCCAAGAAAAAAGCCGCTAAAAAGCCAGCTAAGAAAGCAGCTAAGAAGCGCAAGTAATCTTCCAATTACAATTCATACATCAACCCCGACTCCCTCACGGAAGTCGGGGTTTTTTGTGCCTCTATAAAATCAAAGCCGTAATTAGAGGCCCGCAACTGGCAATACCATTCTAAAAACACCAACAGAGCGCCCCGCATTAGTATCAGGCATCGCATCGTAGAGAGTGTAGAGGTAGATACCACTTCCCTTTCCAAGCTTAACCGCCATATTATAAATGATCTTTCGTTGCTTCCCGTATCTCGCTGCCAGATGATACAACACGCCTTGCCGATTTCGCCGATATCCAATCAGCTGACCTGGATCAACGTTTGCTATTGTATCACCAAACGCGTGTAGGACAGTCATTCGTGAGAGATTCTTGATAACAAAATGCTTATCTTTTAAGCGTCCAGCGTCTGGTGAAATAACCGTTACTTGTGGTTTATCCATCCATGGCCTTTTTTCATTTTTCAATAACGACGACGGCGATAAGAATACCACTCTACGCATACCAACTTCTCCAGCAGGTACCGTCACATAGGGTTCATAGCCGTCGGCTAACTTTTTATACAGCACGAACTCCACCCCCGCTTTAATCGATCGCATCGCTGTCGTATTATTAAATGCTATCTGGAATGGCCTCCACTTTTCTATAGCTTTTGAATTTTTTTCACCCTCCTCTAGCCCTTGATAATAGAGCTTACTTGGCGGCACTTCACCTACTTGAGGCAGCAGCATGGCCGCGTCGCCACGATTTTCCCCTGCACTATATCTTCTAGGTGGCACGGGACCTAAGGCGACTACCATGATCTTCGTTTGCAGACTGAGCTCTTGCTCCTCCCCTCTTGATTGATCACACGCTACAGCAATGATTGTCATGAAAAGTGTCACCAGCATCTTCCTGCCAAGCATTCGATAACAAGCCACCGCCCCGTTGATTGCCAAGTTTACCCTCATCACGCTAGCACATGACCACATCCTGTCCTGATGATTATCATTTATATTTCTTCTCGTTGTAACCATCGAAAGCTTTTTAGTTTATATTTCCTACCCCACTTTTCGTTTGCCTTACTAAGCTGGCCCCTTTCATAAGTTCCCGTGGCCGGATTGATTGAAGTCAAACAATCTATTGGTCCATTGCCACTTGCTTGACTCACCTCCGATGACTCGTGATCAACATAATAAGGGGTGCGCTCAACCGTTGCCTCAAGCCATGCACGCGCTTGAATCACTCCGCCAGCCGAAGATTCGCCGTATGCGCGTATCGTGAATGTGTCCCCTCTTGCGGCCATGAAGGGGGCTAGAGGATGAAGAATATCCCCCTGTGTCAAAAATCCAGGAACGCCCCAAGCCTTACTTGTGGGCTGGACCGTATTCCACTTATCATCGTATCGATAACGATATCCCTCCTTGAAGACCTGCATATTATTATCTGGAGCATCGGAAGATGCCTCAACATTCACCGCAGTTGATAATTGCGTAGCCAGCCGCTCAAAGTTTTTGTTGAGTCCACAGCTTTGTATCGCTGCATCAATAGTCCCCATGCACGATGTTTGATCCTGATCCGATACCAGCCTGCGATTCACAAAATCAGCAATAGAGACAAAAGGGCCTCTTTTTTTAACTTCATAGACGATTTTGACCGCTAACATTCTCACCTCATCGGCAGTCAGTTGACGTGCTCCCATCCAACCCCCCGGCTGATCTGGCGTAGCAGCATCCGTATCAGCTAAACCCTTCGGTTGCCGATATCTCGCAAACGACACCCCGCTTTCACTTCCTATGCCTGATCGTAGAGGACGACTTATTCCAAGTGTACCCGATAAAAATGCTGTCCATGCTTCTACTGATGTGGAGTTCACGTTGAATGCAGAACGGTTTTTAAAATATTCCGCACTTCTCCAAAACGCCCAATTCACGCCTTCCCCACTCAAAAGCATGCTTTTGACCTTATCTTTGGACTGCTTACCATCTTCATTAAATTGATAGCGCCTATTCCACAAATACTTGCCCTTATCAGGGTTCCATACGAATCGTTCTCCAGCCTGATCGAGAGGGATACTGGAGAAAAAATACCCGTCCCATAGATTATGGTTCACTTCATAAGCAATGTCATAAGCCAATACTTCATCTGCTGAGGTGTGCTGCAAGTCACCTATTTCTCTGAGAGCCGATTGATTGCCTATTTGTAGCAAACCTTGAGAGTCCGATAAGATACAGCGTGCACCATGACTTGGCGCTTTCATAGTTTCTCCGCCTGCAGCTTTCCCAATAAGATAATCCCAACGCGTGGCGCCTTGCTCATCAGGAGCAAATGAGGCGGCAACAGCATAGGCCGTTGCATCTGCCGGAGCATGCATATCTCTCAAGGAATGTCCTACCAAGTAACTGGGGCTCCACGAATAGGGACTCAGCATGGCATGGCGTAAGCTAGCCACTGAGATCACACCATAATCTTCGGAGGGCAAATCAAACAACACCACATTGGGGAAAAAAGAAAAATCAACAGCCAAACCAAATGGATTTTTAACAAAGCCATTGATGGATGGAGCAGGCATATCATGAACATCCATAGGGCGCTGAGGAACAAACTGAAGCAGCCAAGGTCCCGTGCTATTCATATACCACTTATTGGCACATTGACTCGCCGGCGAACGGCTGACTAATTGAGCTCTTACATTCCAGTTAGCTACTGGGCAGACATTATAAACCATGTGTTCCTCTCCCCACCGTGTAATCGTTGACGTTCCGTGGCGATGCGGAGATCGATTAGCTGGGTCTCCCTCACCCACCGTTTCATTCAGCCACAATAACTTGGCTCCTACTTGATGTGTATGGGGGGCATTCTTCATAGGCGCTTCAGCAAATGTTTGCAAATGACCAAAACTCAAATCCTTTTGGTTTGCTGAGCCCCAATATAGGCCATTGCGATGAAATGTCTTCGTGGACTTGGCCCCTCCTGCGCCATTGTTGACTAGCTGTATGGTCGGGTGCTGGAAGCTACTGTAAAGATCATCAAGCAAAGCCGCTTGCCCGACCTTGAGCATAAAAGGAAAATTTTCTACTTTGCCATCAGTTTGCAAATCAAGTGCGGGCTGATAATCAAAAATTCTCCCGAAGTCTATTTGCCCAAGATGTGCATTGATGTTTTTCCATTGGGGAGTCTGTATCTCATAAGCAACAGATGAATCATGATCATAGAAAAAGTGGTCCTCTCCTTGGATGGAATGCGGACTCAGCACATTGTCTGACACTGCGTCTAGGTTGTAGTGCTGTATATTAATGCCGCCAGAAGAGAGACCTCCCGTCACCTTGGGTGAGAATACCTGGCACTGCCCAGCTGACAAAATAGTAGGATCCAAGGTAAAGGCCAAATATCGACGCGGCGGAAAGGGGTTCGTTCTTATTTTATAAACATCCCCTCCTGTATAGCCGCTCTTTTCAACCCAACGGTTAAAGACCTCGATACTTTGAGACTTCAGCTCTTGCTCCACATACTCCTTTTCTGGAAAAAAGTGCATCCCATGCTTTACGCCGTAATAGGGGTTAGGCATGACAACCGATAAGGCCTTAGTTTTTAAGGGCCTATTGTATGGATTCCACAAACAAACACGAGGGACGATATGTGTTCGAATACGGTTGTTGTGGTGTGAAAAATAATAATGCCAACGACATTCCGTCATCACAGGATGGATCTTGGGAGCATGCTCTGCCCATTTTGAAGCATCTGCACAGGCACCATCAGATATACCGTGAGGCCAATGCGTAGAGGGGCGCATACGCATTGCCTGTTGATCAAAAACGGTCTCCGCATACTCCAAATCTGAATATTTGTGCTGCGCCCAATCTCTCAATGCCCCGAAAGAGGGCCCAAGCACACCATGCTCAGGTCCTGGTATGATGGGATACGATGATGAAAAAAACTGAGGTTTCCCCTGTCCAGCATATGACAAATCTATTGCTTCACGATTATCATGCGCCAACAGTAATGGCGTTAAGTCACGACGCAATCCGCTCATCAGCGAGTTGGCAAAAAGGCCTGGAGAGTATGTCGTGAAATGATGATAATCTTGCGCCAGCGTGTCCTTCCACGCTGGATTGTGTACCTGGCTGAGTGATGCTGTGGCATAGCTTATTATTTTGTCCCTGTGAGGACGGGCATGCTGCATAAAGTCCTTATATGGAGCCTCTCCATCATCTCGCACGATCAACGCAGGATCAAATCCAGGTGCCGCCTCAAGCGCGGCTTGTGTATTTTCAATCTCGGCTCCAGGTACTATGCACGCCTTCTGATTATTGTCCGAGATATACCACGCATAAGCACCGTTTTTATTAGCTCCATGGATCTGCACCTTTTCGACTAAAACCTTACTCTTATCAAAATCTTCCATACTCATCGCCTTACCCAAGGTTCCCCGACCAAGCAATCTCACCACACCATCACTGCTTTCATCCAAGCTTTCTCTGGGGTCAATCAGCCGATGGCGCTTACTCACTAGCCAGGTTTGCACGTGCTCGCGCTTCCAGCGCCCTTCGGACAAGCTCGTAATAGAATGCCTTAGATCCTGATAAGCTCCTTGAATAGAATACGGTTTACTTTCCAGACCCTCTGAAGCCTTGCCAATCAGGGGCCAATCTTGACCCTGATAACGATAAGTCGTCTTCCAGACTCCCAGCCAGTCTCTATTGGCTAGTGGAGGCTCTTGGCCTGAACCTTCAAGGATAGCTGCGCGCGCTGTCACCCGCTGATCTGGACCCGTGTGTTTTTGCAATTCCCCCATCGCGATCATCAAGGCCATGCGAGCATTAGCTCGGGCCGCTAGCTCATGAACATTTTGCTTCGACCCCTTCAACTCAAGATTCGAGAGAGAGATCATCCCCAGTAAAACCACCACAATAAGCGCCATAAGCATCATCAAAGCCACCAGCGAAAAGCCTTTTTCGGCAAAGGGCTTACGAGGAATCATTAAATGCATTATAACCAATTAAAAAGTTAGATTGTTATTCTGTTAGCCCGAGCTCAGATTACTAACAATCATTAAATGATAATTTTTGTTAGACTCCCGCAACAAAGGGATTCTTAGACGCCCTTATCCCAGCTATTAAATTACAGGATGTTTAAATAAAAGTCTGCCAATCCCCGTTTTTCATGATGGCAATTCCCTCTGAGTCTTGTAAAAGATCGGTCATGAATTATTTGGACGTAGCCAAACAAGCCGCATGCCAAGCTGGAGCATTCCTCAAGGAGCACTTTGGCAAACCTCTCGATGTGGACGAGGCCAAGCACCATGACATCAAGCTTGCCCTTGACCGCGAGAGCCAGGACCTCATTACCCGTGTGATACTAGGCGCTTTTCCTGACCACGCCATTTATGGAGAAGAAGGTCTCGCCGGCAACCAGGACAGTGAATACCAATGGATTGTCGACCCCATTGATGGCACGGTGAATTTTTTCTACGGCATTCCCCACTATTGCGTTTCCATCGCGCTGCGCCACAAAGGCGAGCTGATTCTGGGAACGATCTATGACCCCAGCATGGGAGACCTCTGGGAGGTCGAAAAAGGCAGCCCGGCATTGCTCAATGGCGAGCCAATTTCTGTGAGTCCACGCACCAAGCTGGAGGAATGCGCGCTTTTTGTTGGCTGCGGCAAAGATGAAGAGGCTCTTACCACCGGCCTTGAACGCTTTCGCAAAGCCTCGCTGAGGGCTCGTAAGATGCGCATGATGGGCTCTGCGGCACTTGGCATGGCCTATGTCGCCACCGGCAGGCTCGACGCTTATGTGGAGTCCCGTATCTCCCTCTGGGATATCGCTGCTGGCCAACTTCTACTGGAGGCCGCCGGCGGTAAAACCGAACTGACTGAGATTCCTGGCAATGCCGATGCTTGGTCAATCGTCGCCACCAATGGCAAGATTCCTATTGAGGAAATTCTTTAGCGCGTGGCGCTTGGCTACTAACTGCTGCTGGCTACTAGCCCAAAATCCTCCTCACTCAGGCAGCAGGGATCGGCAGCTACCCAGTGACCTTTTTCAATCTCCGCCATGGAGAGGTCCATGCCAATGGTCTCCTCATAGCGCGGGTGATTGATCCGGTGACCAAAGGCACTGCCCTTGGGTGGGTTAATCGGGGAAGGAACCTCACCTTCCAAATGAACACGGGGCCGCTCAATCATCGGATCAGGCTCGGGAATAGCTGAGATCAAGGCCTTGGTGTAAGCATGGCGTGGGTTCTTATAAATCGCATCCGCATCAGCAAGCTCGACAATTTTACCGAGATACATCACCGCCACCCGGTCTGAGATATGCTTCACCACCGCCAGATCATGGGCGATGAAGAGATACGCCATGTTATAATCCTCTTGCAGGTCAAGTAGCAGGTTAAGCACCTGACTCTGCACGGAAACATCAAGGGCAGAGACCGGCTCATCAAGCACGATCATATCTGGATTAAGTGCCAGAGCGCGTGCAATGCCAATGCGCTGCCTTTGACCTCCTGAGAACTCAAAGGAAAACCTCTGCGCCGCACTTTTAGGCATGCCCACCCGCTCGAGTAGCTGGTGCACGGTGTCCATGCGTGTTGCCTTGGTACCAATTTTCTGCACTTCGAGTGGCTCGGCAATAATCTGGCCCACGGACATTCTCGAGTTCAGTGACTCCGCCGGATCCTGAAACACCATCTGCATATTGCAGCGCAGCGGGCGCAGCTGCCTCTGGGAAAGATGCGTGATGTCCTTGCCATCAAAAAACACCGAGCCCGCGGTAGGCCGCGTGAGCCTGACAATACTCTTCCCCAGCGTAGACTTACCACAACCGGACTCACCCACCAGGCCGAGCGTTTCACCATGGCCGATACTCAGGGAGACACCATCCACCGCCTTCACCGAGTTAAGCTGACGAGACATCACCCCGCCCCGCACTGGGAAGTGCATCTTCAGGTCTCTTAATTCTAGAATGGGATCAGGCATCTCGTGTAGTTGGAAAAAAGTTACTTAGCGTCATTGAGCTCAACGCACTCAGGACACGCTTCCACCCAATGGTTTTTCGATATCTCGATAAAGGGAGCACGCTTGACCAGAGTGTCCCCACTACGCTCCATACGTTGGCAGAAGCGACAACCCGGGACGAAGTCCTTGATGGATGCCACCTGACCCTCAATGGTTTTGAGAGTCGATTTACGTGGCGTGGCAAGGGTTGGGATAGCACTCAGCAAGCCTTTGGTGTAAGCATGCCTTGGCGATGCGTAGAGTTCTTTCACAGGTGCGCGCTCAACCACCCGGCCGGCATACATCACCACCACCTCATCACAATGCCCGGCTATAACACCGAGGTCATGGGTGATCAGGATTGTCGACATGCCCATCTCTTCTTGGAGATCCTCGATGAGTTCTAAAATCTGGGACTGCACGGTAACATCGAGGGCCGTGGTCGGCTCATCAGCAATGAGCAAGTCCGGTTTACAGGCCAGCGCAATGGCGATCACTACCCGCTGACGCATGCCGCCCGAGAGCTGGTGAGGATACTCCATCACTCGCTTCTCTGGTGCTGGGATGCCTACCTTCTCAAGCAAGCTCACAGATTCCCTCAGCGCCTCTCGCTTGTCCATGCCGCGGTGCAGGATCAATGACTCACTGATTTGCTTGCCAATCCTGTGACAAGGGTTGAGTGCCATCATCGGCTCTTGAAAAATAACACCAATCTCCCCGCCCCTTACATCATGCATGCGCTCACTACTCGCGCTGCGCAGGTCCTCACCCTTGAAGATCACCTCGCCATCCAAAATATGCCCCATCGGCTTGGGCAAGAGCTGGACTATCGACATCGCCGTCACACTCTTGCCGCATCCCGACTCACCTACAATGCCCACCGTCTTGCCCTTGGGCACGTGGAATGAAATACCATCAACGGCACGCACCCAGTCTCCGTTCTCTAGGCGGAACGCGGTGACCAGATTCTTCACCTCGAGTAAATTATTCTGTTTCTCACTCACTGCCTTCTCCTTTCTGTTGTTGCGGAATGCCATCCTTGAAAACATCAATCACCTGGTAGACCTCACTAAACACCTTCCCTGAACGCATCGCTTTCTCCGTCTCCTCCTTGCGCTGCGGATCAATCCAGAGCACGTAGCTCTCAAAGGGCTCCCGCACGACCGGCACATTGAATGGCGTGTCCTCGGTCTCCGGCCAGCACACCCAGCGCCATGTTCCCAGCCTTACGTAATCCGTCGAGTAGCCCGGAGAGAAAAAACCCTCATCATGAACCAGCTGCTGGGCGGCCCACGCATTTTGCCTGATCTCCTCCAGAGTCTTGGCGTTTCTCACCGCCATCGCGTAGACATCCATCTGCGGGTTGGCGTAGCTGTTGATGTTATTGGTCTGTGGCTTGGGTTTACCTTTCTCATCGAAGGCATTCTTGGAATAGAAAAACTGATGATATGCAGGAAAAGGTGGCTGCGATCCCCAGCCCCAGAAGGCCATATCATGCTCCTTCTTCATCACCGTCTTATAGAAGACCGTGTTTTCCTGACCATCGAGCACTAGATCAACCCCTGCCTTTTTGGCCTCCTCCTTGAGCAGATTACAGAGCTTACTGGCAGCAGGTGAATTTCCAAAACTCAGAACCACGGACAACTTTTCGCCTGATGGTTTTCTGAGAATGCCATCACTGCCTTCCTCGGTATAGCCCGCCTCATTAAAATACTCACGTGCCTTGGTCACCGAGTAAGGACGTGCCTTGATCGTGGAGTTGGTATACTCGCCATATCCTTGGCTAAATCCCTCCAGACGGGAGAAATCCCCACGGAACATGACATCAATGACCTTGCGCCAGTTCAGCGCGTGCTGCAGACCCAGCCTGACATCGCGCTCATCAAGCTTCGGGCGTGAGACATTCATGTAAATGCCACGCGGCACCCGCGGGTACTGGGTGTAGAACTTGTAGCGCTCAATGTAGCCATCAAACACCTGGGGTATCTCGGACTTCTCATACCAGTACTGGGGCAGGGTCAGGAAAAACGCCTCCAACTGACCGGCCCGGAACAGCTCGAATGCCTTGTTCTCATCCCGGATCACGGTGTAGATGATGTGGTCCGGATTAAAACGATAACGGTAATACTTCTTGTCCTTGGCCCACCAGTCCTTGGCCCGGGTCAGCTTGACAGAAACCCCTTTGTTGACGTCAACATCTTTCACATAATAAGCCCCGGTGTGGCGTGGCACCCGCCATTGATAACGATCCTCATAGTCTGCCCCATATTCATCATAAA
>JAFMDE010000097.1 GCA_017857425.1 Akkermansiaceae bacterium | reverse complement strand
GATTTGGCAAGATCTGCGGCCTCTTCCCAGCGTCCAGCTTCTAGAGCTGCCTGACTTTCGCCTAGGGTATAAAAGATTTGTTGGTTGCGTTCTTCGACCTTGCCTTTCTCAATGGCTAGAAAGCCGTTTGTTGCCAATTGAGAGCCGGGTGAAAGCGCCTCAATCTGCTTGTATGCCTGTTCCGCTTTGGCCCACTGGCGAGCGGTAACGGCAGACAGCCCAGCAGCCCGAAGCTCAGAGATGTCGGACTTCACCTTCATTTCCACATACCACTCATTTTGATGCCATTGATAGCCCCACCATCCTGCAGTGCACAGTGAACATATCAGCAAGAGCACAACGATGAAGTCGGTATTCGGGCGCAGTTTTTGTTTGCCGACAACAACCCTCAGCGCGGCCTCATACTCGAGTAGCTCTTGCTGATAACGGAATTTAAGCTCCTCTGATGGCGCGTTGTTTATGAGCTCTTGTTTGTATTCCCGTGTTTCATCAAAATCAGACAAAAAAGCACTCGGTTTTTCCCCAGGGGCAAGCCCTAGAGTTTTACGTGCTTCTGAGTTTTTCATTTGAGATGAATGGTGAAGTTATGCTGTTTACTAGTCACTGAACCGCTGAGCGAGAGGCATGCGACGTCCCATACCAAAGGCCTTGGAGCTCACCCTAAGCCCTGGAGCAGCTTGAAAGCGTTTCCACTCGTTGAGGTTGACACGTCTTTGAATCCAACGAACTAAATTCTCATCAAAGCCATGATCCTTGATGATTTCCGCTCCTGAGAGGTGCTTTTCAACGTAGAGCTCAAGAATGGCGTCCAGCACTTCATAAGGAGGCAAGGTGTCTTGGTCTTTCTGATCGTGGCGTAATTCTGCACTAGGTG
This sequence comes from Akkermansiaceae bacterium, assembly GCA_017857425.1. GTDB lineage: Bacteria > Verrucomicrobiota > Verrucomicrobiia > Verrucomicrobiales > Akkermansiaceae > Oceaniferula. The sequence goes on along the minus strand of JAFMDE010000097.1, from coordinate 6,627 downwards.
GCTTATCGATGGTATCCCACGGGATGATCTCCTCATTGCGGTTGATCCAGCGAGAGAGCGCATACACCTGAAGTTTTGGTAGATCGCTTATCACGGCGAGGCCGCCGCACATGTCGCCATACATAGTGCAATAACCCACCGCGAGCTCACTCTTGTTACCTGTAGTCAGTAGTAGTCGCCCTGTCTTGTTTGATAGCGACATCAGAAATAAACCACGGATGCGTGCCTGCATGTTTTCCTCAGTAAGGTCCTCTGGCAGGTCGCCGAAGACCGGGCTCATGGCTGCCTTCACTGATCTGAAGGCGTCCTTGATGGGCACGCTGTCGCAGCGCATCTTCAGCTTGTTGGCGAGTTCGATGGAGTGATCCACGCTGCCGCTGGATGAGTATTCACTGGGCATGGTTAAGCCGTGCACATTTTCGGCTCCCAGCGCCTCAGCCGCGATCACGGCGGTCAGAGCTGAGTCGATGCCACCACTGAGGCCAAGGCAGGCTTTAGAAAAACCGCATTTTTGTGCGTAGTCACGCAAACCAAGGACCAAGGCATTGTAACATTCTTCCGCCGAGTCCATGGGCTTAAGTTTGTGAGACTCATCACCCTTGAGCGATGTGTTAATCACGAGACACTCTTCCTTGAAGGCTGCTAGTGAGCCGAGAGGAAGTCCTTCAGCGTCAAAAGCGGCAGAGTTGCCATCAAAAATCAGCTGGTCATTACCGCCAATGCAATTGCAGTAGACTAGTGGAGCATTTATTTCCTGAGCGACTTTACGAAGCATCGCAGCTCTGCCCTCCGGCTTGCCCATGCTGTATGGGGAGGCGCTTAGGTTGAGCATGAGGTCGATGCCCTGCTTGGACAATTCAAGGGCCGGATCATCTTTATAAAGTGGCCGGTGAAGGTAATCCTCCGTCCAGATATCTTCACAGATGGTGATTCCGATTTTTACCCCTTTCCATTCGATGGGCTCGAAAGAATTACCTGGCTCAAAGTAGCGCCGCTCATCGAAGACATCGTAGGCTGGCAGTAAAGTTTTCCAGGTTTTATGTTTTATTTGCCCGTTGCAGAGGAAAGCCGCCGCATTTCGAAAGGGTTTGCCGACAGCCTCTTCTGGGCACTTATCTACGTAGCCGACAACAAGAGGGATGTCTTTGATTTCATCAGCGAGGTAGTCGAGTGCTTGCAGACACTTTGGAACGAAAGAAGCCCTAAAGAGAAGGTCCATGGGTGGGTAACCGACGAGGGCCATTTCAGGAGTAACGACCAGTTCAGCTCCCTTCTCAATGCATTCGCGATATGCAGCGAGAATACGTTTAGCGTTGCCGGGGAAATCCCCTACAATGGCATTAATCTGAGCGATACCTATCTTCATATGAACGGCGAAAAGAATGAACAGCTATCTGGTGCTGATGTAAATGAAGATGCACAGAAACTTAAGGTGTTGGCAATGGATACTCTATAAGAAGATGACCGCCGGCTACCAGAGCCCAAATTTACCTGTTTCTAGGGCATACCAGCCCATCAGTAGGTTGGCGACGCCGTGCATGACAATGCATGCGAGAAGGCTCTTTGTCCGCACAGCAACCCAATACATGAGGGAGCCAAAAATCAAGGCGCCCAAGTAATCCACGGGCTGGTGAATGAGCATAAATGCTAAGGTGACCACGATGTAGGATATCCACGCAGGTTTGCCGAATGGCACTTTCCAGTAATCTCGGTCCCTATCGAGCAAGAAACGCATCAAAAAACCACGCCAAAATATCTCCTCAACCAAAGCGACGACTATAACAGCCCTAAAAAACCGCATGATTAATGAGGACCAATAGATGGCCTGATTGCCGCCAAACTTGTCAGCTAGGTCCTGAGGGTTGAAGCCGTCAACCCTCGGCATTACGCCAAGCCATTTGAGGATTCCTTCTTGCTTGCCCTCTAATTCTAGCCAGCTGTGAATCTGAGTCGGCAAAATCCAGAAAGCAATACCGACAACGCCCATCAATGCACCAAATAACACCGGTTTTAACGACCATTTAATGCTATAGTTTTTACGGAAATATACAAGCAGAGCTATGACAATAAGTGACTGAGCTGGGTATTGCCACTGTTCAGGATAATGCTGCCACCAAGGGGCATCTGGGTGCTTCCAAACAGGCCAGCCTGTGAGCTGAAAAGGAGCCAGCAACACCATGAACACGGCCAAAGGCACAACGTGAGCCTTAGTGCGATCGTGCCTAATATCAGAGAGAAAGCTCATGAATAACTAGATCTAAAGAGAGCCCAAAAAGCGTTCCATTCGGCTCATGGCGATTTTCAGCTCATCAAAGGATGTTGCATAGCAGCAACGAAGGAATCCCTCCCCTGCAGAACCAAAGGCATCTCCTGGGACGGCAGCCACGTTCTCTGCTTCAAGAAGCTTGGTGGCAAAGTCTTTACTGGAGAGCCCTGTTGGTCGGATATCTGGGAAAACGTAAAAAGCACCACCTGGAGCATGGCAGTCGATGCCCATTTCATTGAGACGTTTCACGGTGAAATCCCTACGGTGATGGTAGCTTTCCCGCATTTCATTCATGGCAGCGTCTCCATTCTGAAGTGCTTCCAGGGCCGCTGCCTGACTGGTAATCGGAGCACAAAGCATGGCATACTGATGGATTTTCATCATAGCCTCAATCAATGGTGCTGGGGCACATGCATAACCAAGGCGGAAGCCGGTCATCGAATACGCCTTAGAAAATCCATGCAAAAGGATAGTGCGCTCCCTCATTCCTGGCAACGAGGCGATGGAAAGGTGCTCTTCCTCGTCGTAGCGTAGCTCAGAGTATATTTCATCAGTGATCACGATGAGATCATGCTTGATGCAAAGCGCCGCGATTTTCTTAAGTTCATCGTCTGGCATCACCGCACCCGTAGGGTTGGTCGGGAAATTAAGCATCAATACACGAGTTTTGGGCGTTATAGCGGCTTCTAGCATCTCAGCCTTGAGTGCAAAATCATCCCTTTTAGCCGTAGGCACATCAACACCTACGCCATAAGCTAAGCGTATACTGGGCAAATAAGACACATAACAAGGAGTGTGATAAATCACCTCATCACCGGGATCAATCAAGGCCCGCAGAGCGAGATCAATTGCCTCAGACACACCTACAGTAATTAGAATCTCTGAAGCGGGGTCGTAATCAACGTGAAAAAAGTCATTCACATAACGGTTGATCTCCTTGCGCAGACTCATCAGTCCGAGGTTAGAGGTGTAGCTTGTATGGCCCTTCTCAAGGGAGTAAATAGCTGCTTCACGTATATGCCATGGTGTAGCGAAGTCCGGCTCACCGACGCCTAGAGAGATGACGTCATCACGCCCTTGCACGAGCTCGAAAAAGTCACGAATACCCGATCTTGGAATGCCCGCCACTTGACGGGAAATTTTACCTGTGTAGTCCATATTTCGGAGGATTTATGGGCTGACGGGCAACCTGCCCTCAAGTTCCTCTGTTTCGAAGATGAAACCGTTTTCCTTGTAGGCTTTGAGACGGAAATGGGTCGCGGTTGAAATGACGCCCTCGAGCGTGCTGAGTTTTTGTGAAACAAAGCTGGCGACCTCTCTCAGATCCTTGCCCGATACCACCACCAGAAGGTCATAGCCGCCACTGGCTAAATAGCAGGACACCACTTGATCGAAGCGTGCAATGCGCATGGCAAGGCGATCGAATCCGCCACCACGCTCAGGTGTTACGGTAACTTCAATAAAAGCAGTCACTCCTGCCTCACCAGCCTTGTCATCATCAACAACAGCCTGATAACCGAGAATAGTGCCGTCTTTTTCCCAAGCATCAATACGAGTCGCGACTTCATCAGCAGACAAGTTCAAGGTTTCGGCCAGCTCCGCATCTGAATAGCGAGCTTTTGACTGCAGTAGTGTAAGTAAAGGATCTTTCATGCGAAGCAATGCATGCCATAAAATCGGTCAATCGCCTAGACAAATACCAAGCGCGCGCGCGGTATCGACCATTTCGCCATCAGGGTCGACAAGGCGAAGTTTGTGCACCGCCTGCTCGATGGGTACCGAGCCCACATGATAGGCCTCGTAGCTCACCATGCGGCCAAATTTACCGGCTTGGATTAACTTCACCGCCTTAACCCCAAAACGGGCACCGAGAATGCGGTCGATTGCCGTGGGCGAACCTCCTCGCTGCAGGTGACCAAGAACACAAGAACGGGTCTCCTTGCCTGTTTTGGCGCTCAATTGATCGGCAACAATGTCGCCTGCGCCTCCCAAGGTCACCTCACTGGCCCCGCCTCGGTTTTTGGTCACTAATTTGCCTCCTGATACTCGAGCCCCTTCTGCAACGACAACGAGGGAGCTGCGTTTGCCGTCTATTTCACGCTGTTTGATGAAATTTGCTACTTTATCGATATCGAAATCAATTTCAGGGATGAGGATTGCATGAGCCCCTCCCGCAATGCCGCCCCAGAGAGCTATCCAGCCCGCATGACGGCCCATGACCTCGAGCACCATGATGCGTTTGTGGCTCTGTCCCGTTGTTTGCAGCCGGTCAAGAGCATCAACCACAGAGGTGACGGCACTATCAAAACCGAAGGTCATCGCCGTTGCCTGCAGGTCGTTATCGATTGTCTTGGGCACTCCCACAACATTGAAACCCTCTTGATTCATCTGCAGCGCTGTGGTTAGTGAGCCATCACCGCCTATTACGATAAGAGCTTCAATGCCTAGATCGTTGACGTTTTTGCGGGCGGCATCGATGATGTCGCGTGGGATCTTGATAACATCACCCTCGCCGACCTTAGCGGCAAAGTGTCCTTTGTTCGTTGTGCCTAGAATAGTTCCGCCGAGCTTGGCAATACCAATGGTGTCATTGGGAGTTAACTTGATGTAGTCGCCGCCATCAGGCAGCAGGCCTTCGAACCCATCGATAAACCCATATACCTCCCAGCCCAGCTTGTCGGCTGCGCCAACTACACCATTGATGACCGCATTTAACCCAGGGCAATCGCCCCCACTATTTAAAACCCCTATTTTCATATTTAAAATTATCACAATGACTGATTCAGCACATCCGAATCGCATTGACTATATTATCATTCACACAGTGACGCTTTCAACCTCGGCTTACTGCAAACGAGGAACTTGAATTAGCTCTCGTCCTTTAGGTGATACCATGAAGCCTGACGCCGCCCATTGATCGTATAATGGCCATGCCTCCGTGATCAACTGCTTAGCACGTGTTGTTCTGTCATGACTGCCCAAAACAACCACCACGAGGTCACGTTTTCTAATCTGAGAGCGAGAATCATCAATTTTCCGAACGACTGGGCTCCGATGAGCATTGAGGCTTATGCACTGGCCGGCAGCGGCACTCGTGTCAGCCTTGATGCCGTTAATACCATACTCGCCCAACAAGGGATTGGAGTTTTTGAGTAGATACGATCGATTGGCACCGCTATTGTTGACAATCGTGACGGTTCGATTTGGCTGTTTGACATAAAAAGCAAATCCTACATCGCGCATCACATGAACGCTGATGCGGGCTATATCGGAAGCTGTAGAGTATGCCCGCTTGCTGTGTGAATCCAGTCCATGGGCATTGGCGAATCGAGTGCGGCGCATGCCAAGTGACTTCGCCAGTAGGTTCATTTCATCAACAAATGTTTTTTGGGCGTCACCCGCGAGCTGTCGTTTTTGCAGGAGGGACTGCCCTATATGAATAGAAAGAGTATGTGCTGCAATGCTGTCCGCCCCAAGTAGTGCCGCATAAAGCGCATCTCGCAGCTGGATCCTGTCGCCCGGCATCAGTTGCATAGGATTAGGGCCTATCAAAAGAGACGCGCACTGCGGAACGGTAATGTATGTTGAGAGGCTTGTTCCTGAGAGCTTGGCCCAATCAAGGGTAACCCGTGCCGTCGCTATTTTGGTAAGTCCAGCGACAGGGCGTTTTTTTTCAGTGTTGTAGGCAAGCAATACACGGCCAGTGTTAGCTTCCATAACCAAATAGCTCTCAGCGGCTTGGCTAGTAATGGCGGAGCCTGCGAATAGGCTTATGGCAAAAAGAGTTAAAAACTTCATGTTTCGTTTGATGAGGCGGTGCCGGCGCAAACATACTCGCAACTAGCTATCTGACAACCTTGTAATACGTTCTTGTAAATTTGAACTTGCAGCCTAAAGTGTGCCGTCAGGATTTTTCATGCACGTTATCACAATTGCTACTCCCACACCTTTTGAAGGCTCAAGATTCATTGCTCGAGTAAGGTGGAATCGTATTCGTGCTTATCAAATGATCCGGCAGCCCAGAATCATAACGGCTGCTCAAGAAAACCTGGCAAACAACCAATCCGCTCTTCACAGGGCAGGAGCACAAATCATGGCACCCAAGCCTGAATCATATTACGACAAGTTCTGCTGCGCACTAGAGGCGGCCAGTGCTTGCTTCTACAGGCTTGCAACAATCGGCTATGCAGATGCCGCCATGCCAATGTGCTCCACACAATACAAAACTACTTATAACAATGTCTCAAGAAAACAACAACAACTCCCGCTCAAGTGGGGGGCAGGGCCGCCAAGGCGGCAACAATCGTAACAGAAATCAGAACCGTAATAGGAATCGCAATAGGAACCGTGATGGCAACAGC
>JAFMDE010000096.1 GCA_017857425.1 Akkermansiaceae bacterium | reverse complement strand
CCTGTATGCCGGTATGAACACAAGTGCCATCCACACCAAAATCATGACAATGCTCAGCGCAAGCATCAACCAACGGGGGCGCCGGTCAGATGCTGACAAATTGCTGTATGACCTAGCCAACTTCACCTCGTCCTCGCTTATCTGACTTTCAAGGAGTTGTTCAGCATCAGTATGCTTTTCCGAATCCGAGGAAAAGCACTGATTTACTTTATCAAGAAATTGGCGACGTAAGTTGTTCATAAGTTCTGTGGTTATTCGTTTTTGTCTGATAGATATTACGTATTACGTATTGCGTATTATGTATTATGTATTACACAATACATTACATATGGCGTGATTCTTTAACAAGAACTATTTTTGAAGGCTGAACATGATGGTCTTAAGAACAACGACGATACACTTATACCATTTACACGATACAAAAAAAACGCCGCCAGAGCAAATGCTCCAGCGGCGTAATGTTTGATTGGTAGGATATCAGCAGGAGATTACTTCTCCTCGTCTTTATCTTCTGCACTTGGGCTCCACTCCTCAGCAGCTCCAGAGGATGCGAGGTTGAAAGCCTGCTCAAGGCCAACGAGGTCACCGGTCGGACGTAAGGTCTCGAAGCTGGCTGACTCCTTCTCGAGCTGCTCAGGATCGTAGCTAACGGCCTTAATGGAAAGACCGATACGGCGTTCGACATTGTCCACCTTGATGACGCGGGCTTCGATTTCATCGCCCACCTTGATGACATCTTTGACCTTCTCCACGTGATCTTCACTGAGTTGTGAGATGTGGATGAGACCATCAATGTCGTTCTCAAGATTAACAAAGGCACCGAAGCTAGCAATCTTGGCAACGCTTCCCTTGACGAGATCGCCAACCTTGAAGCTGCCACCGATTTCTGACCAAGGATCACCGTCAAGCTGCTTGACTCCAAGAGACACACGCTGGTTTTCCTTGTCGATACTGAGCACGATAGCCTCCACCTCGTCACCCTTTTTGATGACTTCGGATGGGTGGTTGATCTTGCGAGTCCATGAGAGGTCTGAAACGTGGATCATACCATCGATACCTTCTTCCATTCCGAGGAAGGCTCCGTATGGTGTGAGGTTACGCACCTCACCTTTGACCGTAGCACCGATTGGGTACTTAGCCTCGAGCTCATCCCATGGGTTTGACTCAAGCTGACGGACGCCGAGGGAGATCTTCTGCTCCTCGATACTGATACCGAGAACAACAGCTTTGATTTCCTGGTCGAGCTCCAACACATCGCTTGGACGGTTGATACGCTTGACCCATGAAAGTTCGGAAACGTGCACAAGGCCTTCGACGCCACTCTCCATTTCGATAAATGCACCGTATGGAAGAAGCTTTGTGACTTTGCCCACGACCTCTGTGCCAATTGGGTAACGTGCCTCGATGTCTTGCCATGGATTATCTTCCATTTGCTTGAGACCAAGTGATACACGCTCTTTTTCACGATCAACATCAAGGATAAGCACCTCGAGCATCTGACCGATATGAAGAAGAGCAGATGGGTGACTGATACGTCCCCAGCTCATGTCGGTAACGTGAAGCAATCCGTCCATGCCTTGGAGGTCAACAAAGGCACCGAAGTCGGTGATGTTCTTGACCTGACCTTCGACCTTGTCGCCAACCTTGACGCTCTGAAGGAAGTCCTGACGCATTTCTGCGCGCTCACTCTCGATAACTTCGCGGCGAGAAAGAACGATGTTCTTGCGTTCGTCGTTAACTTTAACAATTTTAAATTCATAGACCTTGCCAACATATTCGTTGAGATCTTTCGGTGGAATGATGTCGACCTGTGAGCCAGGAAGGAATGCCTCGACTCCGACGTTGACCATGAGACCACCTTTGACAGCACTCTTGATCTTGCCTTTGACAAGTCCACCTTCGTGGTAAACAGCAACAATTTTCTCCCAGTTCTTGCGGTGGGCGGCTTTCTCCTTGGAGAGCACGACCATGCCCTCGTCATTTTCGAGTTTTACGAGAAGCACTTCGACTTCGTCACCCTCTTCGATTTCCTCGTCTTCAAATTCTGCGATTGGGATAGCCCCTTCGGACTTGTAACCGACGTCCACGAGGACAACTTGGGGTTTAATGGCGATAATGGTTCCGTTGACAACGGATCCTTCTTCAAATGTACGGAACTTTGAATCGATCAAAGCTTCGAGTTCTGCAGTAGCAGGCATAATGTTATTTTATTGGGTTAAGGTTAGGTTCCTTGGTTAATTTCCTTTTAATTGAACCACCTCGGTTTTGAAACTTCGGTAGTTGCCCCGTTCAATGCCGATGGAAACGGGGCGCCAACACCCACCGACAGAAAGAAAAGTGAAGGCGCAACTTACAAGAGGATCCACTTTTGGCAAGAAGAATACACTGATTTCCACATCATACAGACAAAGCCCAACCCACTTAAAGCGAGCGACTTAATCAAGAAATTGGATCGAATACCGACTACAAAACCCGCTAAAAGCATTTTATCCAGAATTTTCCCGCCGATTTCGCCACCACATCAAGGCACACTTTCTACCTGAAATAGCCACCTCTATTGGGACTATAGCCCACTCACAAGCCCTTACTTACCAAACTTACGATCGAGTTCGTTGAGAGAAATATGAATTAAAGTTGGCCTGCCATCAGGGGTGCAATAAGGCAGATCGCAGACAAACATCGCTGCCAGCAGAAGATCTGCATGATCGATGCTACAGGGCTCATGCCTACCTACTCTTTTGGCGACCCCTTGGGCAAAAGTCTCATATGCCATCGCCTTGCCTTTGCGCGTGCCGACGGTTTCATGAAGCTCATCAACAAGTTCGAGTAAAAAGCCTCTCACATCAGACACCTTAAGAAAACTGGGAACACTATTCACCTTTACGGTAGAACCACCAAATGCTTCAACCTGTATGCCCGCGTCTGCAAAATGATCCGCATAACGAATCACTAACTCGGCATCTAAAGCCTCCAGCTCTAGCAACTCAGGGACTAATAATCCCTGCGAACTCATCGCTCCGCCATCAGCACTCACGGCCATCAACAGCTGCTCGTAAACAATACGCTCACGTGCAGCAACAGGATCTAACAAAATAGCCCCTTCATCACCCTCGAGCACGATATAGCGATCATGCAGAGGTCCGATTATATTGAAATTGGGGCCCTCACAAAGCTTACCTCCCGAGCCGTCCACCAAGTCCTGCTGCTGCTCAACTCGATAGGGAAATGAACTCGGGCGCTGCTCAGCAGCTGTTACAACATGATTATCTTCTCCACCTCTTTCTACATACCCACCTTCATTCTGTTTCGCCGCCTCAGTGTTTGGCTCTCCTACAAAATCGTCCGCGTGCTGCACCGGAGCAAAATCATCAGTATCGCTGGAAACATGCCCCACAGAGGGGTCGGTTTTGACTCTCAATGCCTGCTCCACCGCAGAGGCCACTAGCGCACGGACCTCATGAGGCCGATGAAACCTCACCTCTTTTTTGGCAGGGTGAACATTCACATCCACCAAACTTGGATCCATATCTATCCACAGCCAAGCTGCGGGATGATTTCCTTCAGAGATCGCACCACGATAGCCATCTTTCAATGCACGAGACACGGCTGAATCCTCGACTGGGCGGCCATTGAGAAAAACAAACTGCTGGCGCTTTCCCTTCCTCGCATATTCAGCGGGCAGCAGATAGCCTTGGACCTTCATTCCGTTACCTGATGTGTTAGGAACCTGAATTAAATGCGTAGCCGTTTGCTGCCCAGCAAGACCAGAAATACGAACCCTCCAGTCACTTGTGGCAGCCAGGTCAAACACTTGACGACCGTCCTTGATCAAGGTGAATCGCACTGCTGGCGTCGCAAGAGCATGTAACCTCACCTGATGCTCGACATGTGCTGACTCGGTGCTCTCAGCACGTAAAAACTTTCTCCGTGCCGGCACATTGTAAAAGATTTGCTTCACCTCCACACAGGTACCCGCTGACATACCGGCATCACGCACATCTCTCAGGCTACCTCCATCCACCACGATTTCCGTTCCTGCCACGCTATCATGCTCACGTGTGGAGAGCCGGAATCTTGAGACACTGGCAATACTAGGCACCGCCTCTCCGCGGAAACCTAGAGTCAAAATAGAGGCCAAATCCTCACTCTTCTTGAGCTTACTTGTAGCGTGCCTTTCAAGTGAAAGCAGCGCATCCTCACGGCTCATACCGCAAGCATCGTCGGTAACCTTTACCAAGGCTGTACCACCACGCTGCATCTCAACGGTAACGTGCTGAGCCCCTGCATCGATACTGTTCTCAACCAACTCCTTGACCACACTCGCCGGGCGCTCAACGACCTCGCCAGCGGCTACCTGACTGGCTAGAGTATCATCAAGAATTTGAATTTTAGACATCGTAATAAAAGTTCATCTGTCCGAGATGCTCACCCTCCAACGCACCCAACTTAATATTACTGGGGCGCATTAGCCAACAGTAGTTTTGACTTCCGTCTATTTTTTAATTGTTCATCTCCGTCAATCCACTATCCATTCATCCACTGTGCCAAGGGAATTTAAATCATCATTCATGGAGCGTGTGGCCAACCGCCGGCCACCGTGGTTCTGGTGGTTTCTGGCACTCATCCTCGCGACCTGTTTCTCCGCACTGTGCTGGTCACTCTGTATCTCGATCTTCAACAATCCTGAGATACCGCGTAATTATGAGATCCTCAAGAAACTCGAGCGCCTACCAGTGCCACGTTCCTACACTTCCCAAACTGCTCCAAAGCACCCAGCCAATTCAGCTCCCACGCTGCGCAAAAGCTACCTGGTATTCACCCCCCCAGAGCTGAGCACCATCAACCGCAGCCTGCTTCACAGCTACTTAACCAACTTTCGTGAAAAAACCTTCTCCAGTTATCTGAAAGGAACCTATCGGGTAACAAACACCCGTAAACTTACCAAAGACGATTTTATCACGGATGGTTTTGCCGTGCAAATGCGGGCGTTTACGCAAGCTGATGAATATAGCGAACCATCCCCTTACCCGGTCATCGCAGAAATCATCTTTCCCACGCCCTACTCTGACTCACACAAGGGCTTCCATAAAGGTGACATGCTAGAATTGGGTATCACCCCCCACTTTGCATCTCTGCTCCATGTCAGCAAGCTGAGTCAAACCAATGACGACACCATCATTGTGATCACGGCAGTCAGCCTAGCAAGCAAGCTGCGGCCACCTCACGCAGGCCCATTTGATTTGATAGCTCCCAAAGAGGTCAACCTTGAGGCCGAGCTGCCCTTGTTTAAGAACTAGAGCTGAGTGCTGCCCATTACTAGCCATTACTAGAGTCAGGGCAAGACTCCGTTCTGCCACGTAAGCCCCTCACCCGCGGCCCCCATGCGGTCACTGATCCGGCGCAGCAATACACGCTCCGCCTCTTTGCCAATGTCACTGCGCTGGGCATCTTGCCGCGCTTGGTTTTTGAGATAATTGAATGCACGAGCATGATCCTGTGGACTAAGTCGATTGATCGCACCATTGTCCGCGTAATAGACCTCAAAATCCCCCACAGGCTCAACACTGAGCACCTTAGCTCTTGGCAAAGGGCCATCGATCTTGCCGTCAAGAATTCCCCATTGGCCTCCCTCACTCAGGTCAAACCCCGCCTTGACCACAAAATCCGCCCTCACAATTAAGGTTTTTTCACTGCCCATCCAAGTTGTCTGGAACTTGGTGATTGCCTGGGTCTTGCGTTGCACCAGGGCAAGCTCACCGATCTCAGATTTTGCCAATACCGCGGTCGATCCACTGACCACGACCTCCGTGCCAAATACCCCACTTAAAGCCTCTGCCATCATCTCCACTGGCCCCTTGGCCGCCTTCTCATAGAGAAAGTAAAAGCAGCCAACACCCGTGATCATCAACATGGTCATGCCGCCAAAAACAGCCAAAATAGTGCCCGGTAGGCGCGACCCCCTGTGCTTGGAGCCCTCCTCCACTGATGATGCTGAATCCTTTGCTGTAGACATGGCCGTATCATACTTTACCCACCCCGCTTTGGGAATCTTACAAATACTTCAACCGCCCAAAAGCCATCATTCAAACCTGCTCTTTTTCTCGTTTTCCCCTTGCCCGATCATCGTTCACCCGCCATCCATAAGTTGTTACACAACTCCTCGAAAACCTAATGAAGGCTCTTATCGTAACACTAAATCTCATCAATACGACTAACACGCCAATCACCACACCGACCACCACATGAAGATACAATACAGGATCAAATCAGCCCTCGTGATCGCGCTATGCATCACCCCTCTTGCCCAAGCCGAAGAATCAGTTAACAAAGAGCCTATCAAGGTATTACAAATCGTCGGTGAGAACCATCATGATTACGAAAACCAAAAAGTAATCATCGCGGAAGGCGTCAGCAAACGTGTCAACAGCACCTGGACAACCCTGCACCACAAAACCAAAGAAGCGGCCAAAGAGTATCTCGACAGCCCCGACTTCGCCAAAGGATATGATGTTGTGCTGTATAATATCTGCCACGCCGTTGAACCCGATGCAGAATTCATCAAGCGAGTTTGCAAAGTGCACCATGATCAGGGCGTTCCCGTTATCGGGCTGCATTGCACCATGCACTCTTACCACATTGTCCTTCCTGGAAATCCTCTTGAAAAGGAATGGAACAAACTTCTTGGTGTTCACAGCCACGGCCACGGTCGTCACATCCCTATCACCGTCACTAAAACGGATGTAAAGCACCCAGTCACTAAAGACATGCCCGAGCAGTGGAAGACCACTGAGGGCGAATTATACTTCGTCAAAAAAGTTTTGGATGGCACATCGGTTTTAGCAACCGGAGTCAATGGCGATAAAGACGCAGGAACTCAACCCGTTGCATGGGTAAACACCTACGGCAAAGCCAGAGTGTTCTGCACCACTCTAGGACACCATAACTCTACCATGAAAAATCCGATCTACCTCGACATGGTCGCCAATGGCCTCAAGTGGGTCGTTGAAAAGTAAAAAAGTCCGCCCGCGTATTAAACTTGAAAGTTGATTCGCAGAGCGAAACACTGCCGATATGGCTCTCCACGAACCCTGGTCTATCAAATCACGCGCCCACGTATGTGCCGTGAGCGAACGTCACTTCGAAGACGGCGAGTCTTTCTGCACCGCCATCTTCCCCGATCCTGAGTCCAGCGGCTACCTTCGCAAGGACTTCAGCGCCGATGCATGGGATCAGCGCAGTGAGGACGATGCCGTGCCTTTCTCTTTTTGGCAAAGCATCTACCGAGCACCCGTCAAGGAAGAGCAAGTCGAGATCACCGAGGAAAGCCCAGAGGATCTATTACGCCGTCTTATCGAAGAGGACGAAGAGCACACCGAAAACGTGCGCTACATTCTTGCCATCATGCTTGAGCGCAAGAAACAACTCGTCGAGGTGGACAGCCAACCCACTGCCACAGGCATTATCCGCATTTACGAACACCGCAAATCTGGCGACGTCTTTATTGTCAAAGACCCCAACATCCCACTCAGTGAAGTAGAGAAGGTTCAGGACGAAGTCGCTATCCTACTGGAAAATGGCGGCCGCATACCTGAGCCTGAGCCTGAGCCTGA
>JAFMDE010000095.1 GCA_017857425.1 Akkermansiaceae bacterium | reverse complement strand
GGAGTCGGGTTGACGCTCTTGAGCCGGCCGTCGTAGGCACCGATGGCGTCCGTGGCGTGATCATCCGAGAAGATGAACAGGATGTTAGGTTTATTCTGTTCGGCAAAAGACAGCGCAGAAAATCCCCACATGCAGCTCAGAGCTAGAGCCGATTGTTTCATAATATGAGTTCTTGCGTTGTTCATCAATAATGTCTGCTTATCGTTTACCGTGGTCACTTTTCTCCCGGCCGCCGAAGTATTTGTCACGGATCCATTTCGGCTGCCAAATATCGAGTGTGCGGCGCTTGTTCTCGTAGGTGGGTTTTAACGAAGCGGGCTTATCCACCCGAAGCGGGGTGGTATCATTTAATGTTTTGCGCCAGTCTTCCATCAACGCCTCAAGCTCCTGCAGCTTCTCTTGGTGCTCTGGGTCATCAGCCAGGTTAGACATTTCACCGGGATCCTTGTTGATGTTGAACAGCAGCCGATGATTGACCTTCGGGTAGATGTGCAGCTTCCATTCACCGTCACTGATGGCGCGCTGGTTATCCTGGTAAGGCAGGAAAATGGAGTCATGAATTTTTTCTTTCTCCCCACGGATCAGGGGCAAGATGCTGATGGCATCGACCCCGGCCGGGGTTTCAATCTTGGCAAGATCACACATGGTTGCATAGAGGTCATGGATGTAGGTTTGGGCACTGGATTCACCTTTGGCAATGCCGGGGCCACTGACGATGAGTGGGCTCGTCATGCTGTGCTCATAGATACTTTGTTTGCCCAGTAGCCCATGGCTGCCCATCGCCAGACCATGATCCGCGGTGTAGATAACAATCGTATTATCGGCGAGCGGTGAGTTTTTCAGCGCGTCAAGAATGCGCCCCACCTGCTCGTCTAACTGAGTGACGAGACCGTAATATTCACAGAGCTGATCACTGACAACCTCCTCGGTCCGTGGCCATGGCGCCAGACTCTCATCTCTGCCGTGAATGGTGTGCGCTAGGATCTTAAACGGATGCTCAGCGAGGAAGTTCTCCGGAAGCGGCGGGCGTTTGTTGTAATAACGCTCTCGGTAGGGCTCGGGCGGATTGCGCGGGTCGTGTGGCGCGAGGAAGGACACATAAAGGAAAAAGGGTTTGTCAGAATTTCTTTGCTCAATGAAACGCACCGCCTCGTTGGCAAACTGGGTGCTGGAAAAAGCCTCCGCCTTGCGTCTGTGACTCAGTTTCCCCTCACTGTAATCCTGCACCTGGAAGTCACTATGATCATTCATGCCACCCATATAGACAGAACGCCCTTCTAAGAATCCCATCTTCAAGGTGTTGAGCCCATTGTGCCATTTGCCGATGATGAAGGGATCATAGCCTGCCTCTCGTGCCAGCAAACCGGGCAGCACCTCAGCAGCATTCCAGTCCGATGCTGGATTCGGTTTTTTGCCCTCTTTGGCAGATCCTATCTTCATCCAATGCCGCCCACTCATCAGCATCGCCCGGCTGGCCACACACACCGCACCACTGAACGAGCCAGCGCAGTAGTTGCGGTGAAAACTGAATCCCTCCCCTGCCAGGCGGTCAAGGTTGGGGGTATCAATGTGGGCATTGCCGTGCGCGCCAATGGTGTCTGCGCGCTGATCATCGGCAAACAGGAAAACGATGTTAGGCAGCTTGTCCGCATCTGCATAGAGGCTGACGGATACAATCAGGGCGATGATGGAGGCGGCCTGTTTCATGAAATTAGTCTCGCGCTTATTCCGATCTAAGACCTAGTCCAGTGGCGTGATCACAATATTGCGATACCAGATCGGTTGACCGTGATACTGCAGACCGAAGTGTCCGGTTCTGGGAAGGTCCTTGAGCGCTTTCTTGAACTTGTTTTTGGAGCCGTCGGGATTTTTCTCCGCGGTATCCCAGTCGTCGATATTGAGATCGTTAACCTGCTCGCCATTGAGCACCACGGTGATTTGTGCCCCCTTGCAGGTCAGGCTCATTGTGTTCCACACGCCGTCGGGCTTAGCCATGGACTTGGCGGGCTCCTTGGCATCATACAGAGAGCCGACGATGTGTTTGCCATTATACAAACCATCGGAAGCAATCTGAATCTCGAAACCTCCTTGCACGGGGTTCTTAGGATCGGTGCGGAAGAAAAGTCCGCTGTTGCACTTCTCCGAGGTTTTATATTCGAGGGTGATCTTAAAGTCCCCGAAGGCCGCCTTCGACCAGAGGATGCCACCAGGTGTCTCCGAGGTGCTCAGCACCCCATCCTTGATTACCCAGTGTTTATTCAGGCTGAGGTTATCAGCGCTCAGTAGTTGGATACTTTTTTCGCCATGGTGTTCAGCCACGGAGGACGCAGCTAGGAAGACGGAAAGGCCTGAGCCTAGGATGGTTTTAGTCAGTGTTTTCATGGTTCTTTAAGTTGGTGGATGGTGTGGTTGATCTTGGTTTTAATGGGGCGACCGTCCTCAGTACTGAGGCTCAGGTTGAGCTCGAGCATATGTGCCGGGATGAGGCCCTCGACAGTCAGCTTGACGGATTTACCATCGCCCAGAAGCTCTGCCCCGGTGACCTTGAGGTCCGTCCAGCCCTTCTTGCGCTGACCCAGTGGCAGCTCGCGCTGCTTCAAATGAAACTCCTGACTGCCGTATTCGCGGCACCAGTGAATGTCGGCACCGGAGAGCGAGTAGTTCTCTGCCTGATTGGCAGAGGCAGGATCAAGGGCTTCCGAGAAACGCACAACGAGGCCATCCTTATGTGCCTCCAGCCCTGTGGGCAGGTCGATGGCTTTACCGGTATAACGCACGCGGTCAAAGCTGCTGAGCAGCCCCGCATTGGTTTGCCAGCCTTTGAGTCCCATGACGTAGAGCTGGCCGTCTTTATCATTGAAGCGCATACGCATGTTGCTCGAGTTGAGACGCACGGGAACCTTGACCACTCCGCCCTGCATCTGGCCTTCGATTTCCTCCTTGAGGACCAGATAGAGTGAGCTCTTGCCGTAGGAGCCGTGTAATAACTCGCCCTTGAGCGGACCCCAGCGATCGCTGGTCACCCAGACCTGGCCACCTCCGGAGTTGTCGATCTTCTTGGGCATCCAGACCAGTGGCTTGGGAGCCTCGGAGGGATCATGATCTTGCTCACGGCCTTGGCGCAGTTCCTCGTTAAAGGCGGTGGTCTTGAGCTCGTCTCGTTTCTCGTAGGAGTCCACCACCCCGTAGAAGCCGCCCTCCTTGACCCAGTTGATCGGGCTGCGTGGTACAAAGGTGCCCTCGTTGTCACCCGAGGTCACCTGGCCATCCGGGCTGATGCCAATTCCGTTCGGAGCGCGGAAGCCACTGGCGTACTTGCTGAGCTTGCTGCCGTCCTTGCTGACCTTGAGAATGCTGCCGTGGTGCTCACTGACACGCTCAAAGCCACGCCCCCCACCCTTCACCGGCATACCGAGGGCGAAGTAGAAGTTCCCTTCCTTGTCAGTCAACAGGTCAAAGGCAAAAGCGTGGAAGCCGCTGGTCAGCTGCCAGTCGTTGTTGAAGTTCTCGTAGTAGTCGGCCTCACCATCACCATTGAGGTCATGGTAGCGCGTGATCTGGTCGTCACTGACGGTGTAGATCTTGTCATCGACAATCCTTAGACCGAGGGGCTCGTGAATGCCACGGGCAAAGAGCTTCCACTTCAAGTTCTGGAGTGATTCATCCACATTCTCGACAACCCAGACATCCCCGTCCCAGGTGCATACCGCGGCAGTCGTGCCATCAGCAAAGAAGTCAAAGGCGGCCACGCGCAAGGCACCCGTGTAGGGGTTTTTGTCCGGCAAGCCAACACGGTCCACCACGTAAGCCGCACTCTCATCCTTGGCCACTTCTCCTGTAGTGGTGATAATTTCAGGCCACTGGGCAGGGCCGCCCTGACAGAGATCTGTAAGAGAGAAATTACTCGGCGTGTAACTCTCGAGCTCAGCTACCTCGGAGTAGATTATTTCCATAACGGCGGCGGTATAGCTTTCTCGCATGGTCAGTATGGCCTGGCCGTCTTGCAAAGAGAGCGAGTAATCCGGACCCGCAAGCACACGCACATAAGCCTTGCCGAGTCTAAGTGAGTTGCCATCAATCTTTTCTGAATCCGCCGGAGCATCAGCAAGCACGAGCGTGAGTGGTTCCTTGAATGGAGGCAGCTCAATGATTCTTGCAATCTCCGCCGGCTCGTCCTTCTTTGACTTGAGGAAATAATGCTCAAGCATCTTGTGTTCGCCCACTGTGTAGTGGAAAACGACTTTCTTGCCGTTGCGATAAGCCCCCTTATAATGGGCCCAATCCTTGGGCAAAGTGCCCAAAGGAGGATAGTAATTGTCCTCACTCAAACGAGGATCAGCGAGATCTCCATCCGTGGAGGCCCAGCCTGGCACCGAACCGGTGGATGTGAACGGCGATACAGCAAATGAGGGGAAGCTGCCGTGCCCGCCAGTGAAGGGCAGGCCCTCGAACTTAATGCCCCCGTGGGCAAAGGTGGCGGCTAGGCGCATGGTATCGGTGTCAAAGACAACACCCACGTTACCATCATCAGAGAGTGGCACGGCGTGCGCGCGGAACACGTCATTGTCACCACGCGAGTCCTTGTTGATCCTGAAGGGGGCGCCAATGAGAGAGCCGTATTTTGCCGGGATGCCTTGATCATAGTGCTGACCCTTGGGGTTGATCAGATGAGGAGCTTTTTGCCATGGCTTTGGATCCCAGGCGATTGCATCATACTCCTCTGTTTTGTGGCTAAACTGGCTTGCCGGAATGACGGGTCGGTTACCACTGGGGGGCGTCCAGGAGAGCACGCAACCCTGCTGACCCCTGAGCTCTAGATAGGTGAGCTCGATGTCATGCTGGCCAGCGCTAAGTTTGATGCGGGCCGTATGTTCCTTGTAGCTGTGTGCTCCCCAGAAGTTGATGATCTCCTTGCCGTTAATCTTCAGGCTGGAGCCATCATCCGAGCCCAGATAAAAAATATAGTTACCATCCTCGGGTGCCGTGATTTTACCACGCCACCGGGCGATGAAATCATCCTGCAACTTGACACCATAGAAGCCCTTGCCGGTATTCGGGAACTTGACCTGAGCATCAATGCGCACCAGCCAGGGTTTCTCGGTTTCAGGAATGACAGGCGTCGAGCCAAGGCCTTCACGTAATTTGAAATATTCACCAATGAGTCCGGGTGCAAAGCCAACTTGTCTCTTGGAGGCCAAATCTTGCAGGTAATCATAGATGGCTTTGAACTGCTTGTCGGCGTCCCCATCATAATACTTCTTGAGCGGTGAAATTCCGTTGGTGGCATAACGCGGCATGATCGTAGCGGCATCAAAGCGCTGCGGGTAATGCATCCACTGGTGGTAATAATCGGGTCGCAGACGTTTTGTCGCCAAGGCAAGGTTGGGACCCGCTCCCTCAAAAACGGCAAGGGCTGCCTCGTTATCCAACGCGTGGCACGCCTGACAGGAGAAACCCTGCTGACCCACAAGCGCCTTGCCTGTATTGATTGTTTTCGTATTGCCTAGGCGAACCTTCTCTTGAGTTTCACACACACCGTAGCTGTGGGCAAATCCCGTGGCGAGTGCCTCGGCCCGTGATGGCCACGCTGGCATCTGTGCTTGCAACCATGGCCGCGTTTTCTCTGGCAGAGTGCCTGCAAAGAGCTCGGTCATCCAGTCAGCACGCAGCTTGTGGCCGAAGTGGTCCAGCGCAGGAAGTTTTTCAGGCCCTGTTGCGTGAGCCTTGGGATCAGAGATATCGATGTGGGCAACCTCCTCGATACGCATCAGACGACTGGCATCCAGACCGTCACGGCTGTGACAAGCCATGCAGTTGAGTGCCTCGAACTGGCGGCTAGCATACTCCGCTGGATGATCCTGTTGAAGCGCCTGGCTGACTTTAGCCGTATCCATTTTTTGCAATGGCTCGAGATCCGTGAAGAAGTGAGGCGCCTTTTTGTCCGGGCTTTTGGGTGCTAGGCAACCACTCTGCGGGGATTGGGCGGGGACCTTGAGCATGGCCGCAAGACTTGAGAACTTGGCCTCGTTCTTGTGCCCAGGTGCATCGTGACAGTTGATGCAACCGGACTGGGTGAGTAGGGTCTTGCCCTTTATCGCATCACCCTTGAGCAGCACCTCTTTGGAGGCTGGCTTCTTTTTGAGACTAAAAAGGAAAGCGGTGAGGTCGGCCGCTTCTTGCCTACTAAGCTTAAAGTCAGGCATGCGGGTGGCCGCGTGGTGCTCACCCGGGTTTTCCAAAAATGCCACAAGCGCGTGGCTCTGGTATTTTTGCGAAATGTTGACCAGTGGGATGCGCTCAATACTGCCGGGCTCGTTCATGTCATGGCAGGCGTAGCAATTGAGCGCCTTGTAAAGCTTGGCCCCTGCATCCTTGTTGCCCTTGTTTGTAGCACTGGGAACCTCGGCTTTCAAAGTGGCGAGATAAGCCGCGATATCGGCTGACTTTTGCCCAGCATCGGCACCGTGAAATAGGGCTGGCATAGACGTTTCTGGACGGTGGCTTTCTGGGTTCTGAATCCAGCGCGCCATCCAGGCTTCATCGAGACGGCTACCAACCCCGGCAAGCGAGGGACCCATCTCACCGGCCTCGGGCAGGGCGATGTGTTGCTCGCTCTGGTGACAGGCGGTGCATTTGTTGTCGACGAGGATTTGTCGCTGACTGCGTATGAGGGTATGTTCCTTGCTAGGCAGCTGTGCGGGCAGTTGCAATGCCGTGCTGGGAACCGGCTCCCAGCCGAAGCTCGATGACTTCCAGAACCAGCGCAGCTGGGCTGCTCCCTTCTCCGCTGGCGTGAAGGTAATGCTGACAGCGTGAGCACCCGCAGCGAGGGTGAGAGGCGCGGAAATCTTGTTCATGGCGGCAAGAAGATCCTGGCCACTGACCTTCAGGTTTGCGGAACCTGAACCCCGCAGTTCAAAATGATAGTCGTCCTTGGCGGGCACTTTCAGCAGGGTCTGCCAGCGCGCTTTCCATGCTGTGCCAGCAGGCACCAAAGCTGATGGAGCGGCCCCGGCTTTACCATAAAAAGCAGGTAACCGATCCTGACGGCTGTCGAGCACTTGTTTGCCCGTTGCCGCATCGAGGAACTCCGTGGTGACCGGCAGTGATGGGCTGTCTTCTGCCTGAGCCTGCACGGGAGCCACAAGGCTCGTGAACATGGCAAAAACGAGAGCGGCAACAGGAAGGCGAATGGACATGGTTTTAGTTACGTGCATGGGCAAATGAATTTGTCAGGGTGAATGCCACTTTATAAAGGGCACTTAGGAGCAAGAGGTCAAGACCCATAGCTGCTGAGGGTGAGTCTGTAGCGAAGCCCCTATGCTATAGCGGGCATTGCTGAATTACTGGATTACTGGATTTGCACAAGATTCGTTGATCGCACCAGCCTTTCTGTCAACTTGGCTGCCCCATAAGCAAAGAGAGGCCAAACAGGTTTGCCATAGCTGCATCTTTTCACTAGCCTTCCGCCCATGATAGTCAGTCAGGCCAATCGATACCTCCTTGTGTCTATTTTCATGTTTGTATCAGGCTTCTGTTCCCTCGCCTATCAGGTGGTCTGGCTCAGAGAGTTCCGCCTCGTTTTCGGAGGCTCAACCTTGGCCGCCTCGG
>JAFMDE010000094.1 GCA_017857425.1 Akkermansiaceae bacterium | reverse complement strand
AAGTCCTGATCCAACTCAGGTTTAATCATTACATCAATATTCATCATCATCGCAGGTCATTCAGAATGCTAGTATGGGACGATCAAAATGCCACATAAAGGTAAAACTATTGCCCGTTTTGTCTATTTCTTAACATTATTGACTTTTTGAATGCCGCGACCAAGCTTGCCTTATGCACTCAGATCTAGTCGGGATCGATGAACCGGAAAACTACTTTACCGGGCTGGGCAAGAACCAGCTGCCGATTCCGACCAGTGTCTTATTATTCCTGCGCACCAGCAAAAACAAACTGCAGCAGCATGCCCTGCAGAACCGATCCCACCACCGATTTGTACTGGCATTCAACCTCGGCACCGATGGCCACGTGCATCTCGACAACCTGGATATGCCCTTCAAACCAGGCCAGGCCTTGCTGATTCACCCCTACCAATTTCATCACTTTAGCAAACTGGCATCAACAAAACTCAAGTGGCTGTTCTGCACCTTCGAGCTCGAAGCGCAGGGTTTCCTCGAGCCTCTCAGAAACCGCGTGCTCGATATGGAAGACTCCAGCTCCCTCCAGCTTGATGAACTGCTTGGCCAACTAGTTGAACAACTGCTCAACATTTGGCGTATGCCACGCGTCGGATTACAAGCGGCGCAGCTGCAGGCTAGTTTGCTGAGCCTACTCATTTCGCTCAGGCGTCTTGGTGACCAAAGTGAGCCTGCGTTATTGCCGGAGACCGATGATAGCCTGCTGCACACGGTCAATCTTTTGCTGGCGCAACGGTGCGCACGCAGCGTGAGCGTAGCTGACCTAGCCGACGAGCTTGGGTTTTCCGAGTCACGGCTGCGGGTGCTCTTCAAACAGACCGCTGGTATACCTCTTGGCGCCTACATCAAAAACTACCGCCTCAATCGCGCCATGGCCTTGCTGCGCACCTCGGCACTACCCATCGCCACTATCGCCGAAGAAGCCGGCTTTGGTTCACCTCAGGCATTTAGTCGTATTTTTAAAAAAGAAACCGGTCACACCCCACGTAGCTATCGGCAATAATGCTGCACAACAGGTCACGTGAAACTGCTCTCACATTAAGCGGCCCCCATACAAAACAGCCAAGTAAAACAGCCGAGTGCACGCCTTAGAGGTCATGCCCGAAAGCTAGCCTAATCACTCCACTCCATTAACCACTCCATTTATGAACACGCTCACCCACATTGCCGCCATCAGCCTTCTGCTACTCGCACCAGCTGTACAAGCTAAGCTCACCACCGCCAAGATTTTCAGTAACCACATGGTGATTCAGCGCGATCTCGCTAGCCCCGTGTGGGGATGGGACAACCCAGGAACAGAGGTCACCGTAAGTTTTGCCGGTCAACAGCAGAAAGCCACCACCAATGAGCATGGCCGCTGGCAGGTGAAGCTCAGCCCACTGCCAGCCAATGCCACCGCACAGGCCATGACCATCACTGGTGCGGCAGGTGATACCATCACCTACAACAACATCCTCATTGGTGATGTCTGGATCTGCTCAGGACAATCTAACATGGAATGGTCCGTCAAGCAGTCTCACAACCCACAGCAGGAAATTGCCCAAGCCAACCACCCGCTGATTAGGATCTTTGACGTGCAGGGCCACATCATAGCCAATAGCCCGCAGGATAAACTCAGCATTGCCACCTCCTGGCAGCCATGTAATCCAAAGTCCGTTACCAACTTCAGTGCTGTGGGTTATTATTACGGCCGGGAACTGCAAAAACAAAGCGGGGTCCCCATCGGCCTGCTCGGCACGAACTGGGGTGGCACTCGGGTTGAACCCTGGACGCCCCCGGTTGGCTTCCGTAAGCAGCCCGAACTTACCGCCCTTTCCAAGAACATCGATGCCCAGCTGATCAATACTCCGGCAGGTAAAGTAGCGTGGACCAAGTACGCCCAACAAGTCGGCCAATGGAGTGCCGCGGTACAGAAATCGGTCGCTGAGGGCCGCAATGTCTCGCCTGCACCGACCAGCCCCGGACCAAAAAATCACAATGAAGCATGTTCCATTTACAATGCCATGGTCGCTCCCATCGTCGGCTACGGCGTGCGTGGTGCGATCTGGTATCAGGGTGAATCAAACTCCGGTGAGGGTATAGCTTACCTGCCCAAGCTCAAAGCACTAGTCGAGGGCTGGCGTGAAGTCTGGCAGCAGCCTGCCGATTTCCCCTTTTACTTCTATGTGGTCAAGCTGGCTCAATTTCACGGCCATACGACCAACCCCGAGGGTGGCGACGGTTTTGCCCGCCTGCGCGTAGCTCAGGACCGCATCCAGGACCTGCCCCATACCGGCGTGGCCTCAGCCATCGACATCGGCAATGACCGCGACATTCACCCGAAGAACAAGCAGGACGTCGGCACGCGTCTAGCCCGCTGGGCACTGCGTGATGTTTACGGTAAAAAAGATATCACGGTCACCGGCCCTACCTACAAGGAGATGAAGGTCGAGGGCAATACCGTTACCATCAATTACGATCACGTCGGTGGTGGCCTGATGGTCGCCAAGAGAAAAGATCCCTTCCAGCCCGTGCTCGCCACGCCGGAGGCAAAACTCGCAAGCTTCGCCATCTCTGGCGCCGATCAGAAATGGCACTGGGCCGATGCGCTCATTGAGGGCAACACGGTCAAGCTCAGCTCCCCCGCCGTGGCACAACCCGTCGCCGTGCGTTACGCCTACCGCGGTAACCCCGCCAACGCCAACCTCTACAACAAGGACGGTTTGCCAGCGATCCCCTTCCGCACGGATAACAAAAACCCTTAAGACAAAGCTCCGCTACGTTCTATGCTCGGGCTACTGCTCGGCCTACTCCACAGGCTATTTTACGGGCTGCTTTATGCCCCAGCAAGCCAGGCAATCAATGCCTCTGGCGAGGCTGCCATGGGAATAGAAACCTTGGGCTCGTCAGCGAGGCAGGCAATGCGCTCAGGAATTTCCAATACTTCGCTGCCAAGTTCCTCGGTAATCGTTTCTGAGAACTTCGCAGGGTGTGCGGTTTCAAGAATCACCGTCGTATCATCTGGGTGATCTGCAAGCCAGGCTTCGGCGGCGAGGTAGCCAACTGCACCGTGAGGGTCGATCACGTAGCCATATTTTTCATACACTTCCCTGATGGCCCTGCGTGTTCGGACGTCATCGGATGCATAGCCGCTGATTTCGGATGCCATCGCTTTCCAGTCATTACCGAAGAGCTCCTGCATGCGCACAAAGTTAGACGGAGCACCTACGTCCATGGCGTTGGACAGGGTGGCCACCGACGGCCGCGGTTTGTATTCAGAGCTCTGGAGATACTCGGGAACAACGTCGTTGATGTTGGTGGCAGCAACAATATGACCAACACGCAACCCCAGCCGCTTAGCAAGCAACAGGGCGGTGAGGTTACCGAAGTTACCACTTGGAATGACAAAGACCGGTGGCTTTTTACCCTCGATAGCCAGCTGACGCGCTGCCTCGAAGTAGTAGAGCATCTGCGGAATCAGGCGTGAGATGTTAATCGAGTTCGCCGAGGTCAGGTTACACTGCTTTGAGATTTCTGGATTAAGGAAGGCCGCTTTGACCATGCGCTGGCAATCATCAAAGCTACCGTCGATTTCCAAGGCGGTGATGTTGCCACCAAGTGCGGTAAGTTGTTTCTCCTGCAAGCCACTGACCTTACCTGAGGGATAAAGAATAATAACACGGGTGCCTTTCACATGATGAAAGGCGGAAGCCACGGCACCTCCGGTATCTCCCGATGTGGCTACCAGCACGGTAAGGAGCTGCTCGTCATCACGTGTCAACCACGCCATGATCCGCGCCATGAAACGTGCACCAAAGTCCTTGAAAGCAAGTGTAGGTCCATGAAAAAGCTCAAGCACACGCCGGTGCTCGTCCAAGGTTGCCAGTGGCGCAGGAAAATTCAGCGCTTCGCTGACAATCTCAGCAAGCTGCTCTTCTGGAATGGATCCCTGAAGTATTTTAGATACGACTTCATAAGCCATTTTTTGAAAGTCCATGGACTCCCATGTTTGCCAGAACTCCTCATCCAAGACGGGGATTTGCTGCGGCATGTAGAGGCCATTGTCGGCCGGCAATGAACGAAGCACCGCTTCACCAAAATCAACCAGAGTATCTGGGCTATTTGTACTATAGAGGCGCATGGGAAAAACTGGGGCCATTCACCTAAAGGCAGCGACAATCAATTAGATCAAAGGGATCTCAATATTACAGATCCGAGGGATCTAGGAAGGTCTAAAATGGGATGTCGTCGTTGTCATCCGCTTGGGCTCCACCTTGAGCAGGAGAACCACCTTGTTGCTGAGGGGCTGGATTGCCACCTCCTGAACCTTGTTGTCCACTGCCACCGCCGGGAGCTCCCATAAGCTGTATGTTGTCGGCAACGACTTTAAGCTTGGAGCGCTTCTGACCGGTAGCTTTGTCATCCCAGCTATCCATGTGTAAGCGTCCTTCAACGAAGAGGGGCTTTCCTTTTCCGGAATATTGGTGCGCTACTTCAGCTGTGCGTCCCCAGAGGGTTACATCAACAAAAGTGGTTTCTTCGATACGCTCACCTCCGTCACTTGTGCGAACTCGATTGACGGCAAGGCCGATGTCAGCAACGGCAGTGCCCTTGGGGGTATAGCGAAGCTCGATATCACGGGTTACATTACCCATGAGCATTACTTTATTAAAATTGGCCATGACTTAAAAGCTACGTTACTTCGCTGGTGGACGGCAATAGTAAATTACTCTCTCCTGCGCGAATACCAGTCAACGAATGATCTTTACTGAACAACAACAGCTTAACCTAAGCGCTGGTAGTGCTGCAGGTATACGCTATTATTCAAGCTGAGGGTAGACTGAATCTTCTCGATAGCAGCAGGCTCTGCTTCGAAGATGTAATTCACATAGTGGCCGCCATCAAGGTGACGCGCATTGTAGGCAAACTTCCGGCGTCCAAGCTGTTGAATCTCGTCCATCTTGGCTCCATTACCTTCCATTTCTTTGGCAACAGAGGACACAAGATCACTGAGTCCGTCATCCTGGCCTTGGGAGTTGAGTACGATTAGGCCTTCGTATTTTCTGCTCATCGCTATAATATTAGTTTAAAAGTTAATTAGATTTTTTGGTGTTGAAGGCGTTGGCTGCTGACTCAACTCCCTCGGAGAGCGCAAACTGAACAGCTTCCGCCGCAGTTGCAAGCGTGTTTTCCAACTGATTTTGCTCATCAACCGAAAACTTTCCAAGAACATGCCCAGTTAAGGATGCCCCCGCTTTCGTTTTCTCTTCCTGGCCTGCATTACCAATTCCAAGTTTGAGGCGCGGAAACTGATCGCTGCCCAGATGAGCAATGATGGATCGGATACCATTATGCCCACCTGCTGAGCCCGCCATCCTGAATCGTAAGGCGCCGAAGGGTAATGAGACATCATCATAAACAACCAATACCTGCTCAGGCTGCCATTTGTAAAATCTGAGGGCGGCACCCACAGACTGACCACTCTCATTCATGAAGGTTTGAGGTTTCATGAGAATGGCATTGGAACTCGGCACCTTAGCCAGGTGAGCACGCCACTTGAGATGATTGGCCATTTGCGCACCGTAGATCTGTGCCAGACGATCCATCACGAGAAACCCGATATTGTGGCGGGTCTGCTCGTACTTCTGACCAGGATTACCCAAGCCTATAACGAGTTTGATGTCGGACATAACCTTATTTAATGTTCCAAACTAAAATACCAAACACCAAATCGCATAAAAGAAAAAAGCCCGGAGCCTTGCAGCTCCGAGCTTATTAAATGGTTTTGGAATGATGTGTTACTCTGCGGCCGCGGCCTCAGGACTTGCTTCATCACCTTCAGCACCTTCAGCGCCTTCGGCTTCTTCAGTACCTTCAACTTCTTCTTCCTCGCTTTCAGCTGTGCGCGCCTTGGCAACAAGAGCGACAACTACATCTTCGCCGAGTGTAGGCACGACTCCCTCAGGGAAAGCCACGTCACCAATATTGATCGAGTCACCAATATCGAGGGCACTAACGTCTGCTTCGATATTCTCAGGCAGGTCCTTGGGAAGACAGCTAATTTCAAGACTGTGAAGCATCTGCTCCAGCTGCCCACCTAAGCTAACGCCCTCAGGCTCGCCGGCAAGCTCCAGAGGAATGTTGGCAGTAATGGATGTGTCCTGATTCACTGCCAGAAAGTCTACGTGCAGAATTTCACCGCTAAGGGCGTTATGCTGTACGTCCTGTAGGAATGCCAATTGCGTATCGGAATTGTCGAGATCAAGCGTCACAAGAATACTGTCAGAGGCTGCATGATTGAGCATGTCTCTGAATGTCTTAGCGTGTACTTTGACGTTTTTGACATCGGATCCCCCGCCATAAACGACGGATGGAATGTATCCTTCACGACGCATTTGCTTGAGCACGCCAGAACCTGTGCGGGCACGCTCTTCTGCTTTTAAAATTTTTGGTTTAGCCATATTATTTGATGGTTGAATTGTATAGTTGTTTTGTAGGAGCAGGTTCGGAAATGCCTGACAGCGGGTAGTAGAGTAAGAGGTCAGGAGCTTCCGTGGGGCGGGTCTTTACCACCTCAGGCGTCAATGTCAAAGAGAGAAGTGACAGATTTTCCGTCATGAATGCGGGAAATGGCATCGCCCATTAGCCCCGCGATAGAGACGGTAGTTACTTTTTCCCCGTAAGCTTGGGGTACCGAGTCACTAGTAATCAGCTCCTTAATGGCAGAATCCGCTATGCGTTTCCTTCCCATATCGCCGAGCACACCGTGCGATACCCCTGCATAAATGCTTTTTGCCCCGTGCTTCTCAAGAATCTCTGCAGCAGCACATAGGGTTCCCGCCGTTTCCGTCATATCGTCCACAAGCAGCACGTTACGCCCATCAACATCTCCAATGACATTCATGGCCTCAACCTTGGTAGCGCTGACCCGATGTTTGGCGACGATCGCCAACTCGGCACCCAGCTTATCAGCGTATGATCTGGCCATTTTGACCCCTCCCACATCGGGGGAGACAACGGTCAAGTTACTCGCATCATCACCGTGCTGCTCACGCAGATGCTTGATGAAAACCGGTTTAGCATAAAGATGATCCACAGGAATGTCGAAGAAGCCCTGAATCTGAGCCGCATGAAGATCCATGGTGAGCACCCTGTCGACTCCTGCTGCGGAGATAAGATTCGCCACCAACTTAGCCGTAATGGGGACACGAGGTTTATCCTTACGATCTTGGCGGGCGTATCCAAAGAATGGCATGACTGCGGTGATTCGGCCTGCGCTAGCTCTTTTTGCAGCATCAACCATAATGAGCATTTCCATTAAGTTATGGTTGGTCGCAGGGCAGGTCGGCTGAACTAAATAGACATCCTCACCACGGATATTCTCATTGATTTGCACAAATGTCTCGCCGTCAGGAAACGATGTGACCTCTACATTAGCCAACTCGTGACCAAGATGAGCTGCGATTTTCTTCGCTAGTTCGCTGTGTGCGTTGCCGCTGAATATTTTCATGGAATTACAATTTTTATGCCTTGTTTGCATAACATTGGTTGCGACCGCCAGGTATCGTGAAAATAAATGCTATCTCACTGTGGCGATCGATGGCGATACTGTATCCTGATTCCTTGTTGACAATCTCAAATACGCCAAAGTCAAAATTAA
>JAFMDE010000093.1 GCA_017857425.1 Akkermansiaceae bacterium | reverse complement strand
TAGTGGGGCGATAGGCCCTGTGAGAGTAGGTCGTTGCCAGGTCTATGCCCGGCTTTATCGTAACCGATGAAGCCGGGCTTTTTTTGTGCCCGCTTCTCGGCACCTTACGGCTATAGAATAGAGTTAACGCGTGACAAAACATGCAATGGAGTTGTACGATAGTCATATGGCAATCGAAATTGAGTACTGTAATCAATGAAATTACGGACCCGAAGCTGGCCGTGTGTCAGCTGAGATAAAAGCAGCTACTGGCGCAGAGGTGAAACTGATCGCTAGCAGTGGTGGGATATTCGAAATACGCAAGGATGGTCATCTTATTTGGAAAAAAGAGAGAGGAGGCGCTTTTCCTGTAGCGGGGCAGGCCAAAGCTCTTTTTTCGAGCCTATCTAATACCGATAACACATGAAACTAATCAGACACGGCGATCCCGGGAGAGAGTCTCCGGGTGTTATTTTAAAAGATGGGCGCTTGGTTGATGCTTCATCTGAATTTAGGGATTTTGACGAAGGGTTTTTTGCCTGCGGGGGATTGGAGTCACTTCAGAGTTGGGTCGATGATGGCTGTCCTGGAGGAGGTGCCGTTGACGTCGATGTCAGGAGAGGAACTCCTGTTGCACGTCCTTCGAAGTTGATTTGTGTGGGCAAAAATTATGTCGATCATGCAAAGGAATTTGGTGGAGGGGTGCCGCCAGAACCCGTCTTGTTCATGAAGGCAACCACTGCCTGCTCTGGCCCGTATGATGACGTTGTGATCCCGGCGGATTGTAAAAAACTCGACTATGAAGTTGAGCTAGCGGTGGTGATTGCACAAACGGCAAAACACATAAGTCAAAAGGATGCTATGAGTCATGTTGCCGGTTACACCGTGCTTTGTGACTATAGCGAGAGAGCTTGGCAAAAAGAGCGCTGCGGCCAATGGGTGAAGGGTAAAAGTTTAGACACCTTTGCTCCTTTTGGGCCATGTTTAGTAACAATCGATGAACTTCCAGATCCGCACAGCTTGTGCCTATGGACCAAGGTCAATGGAGATAAAAGGCAAAACGGATGGAGTGGAAATATGATGTTCAGCATTCCTTATCTAGTCAGCTACATCTCGAAATACATGACACTGTTACCTGGTGACATCATAGCTACGGGAACACCTGCCGGTGTCGGCATGGGAATGAATCCACCGCACTACTTATCAGTAGGGGATCAGGTTGAGCTCGGCATTAAAGAAATAGGAAGCATTCGTCAGAGAATCATCACTGAGGCTTGATGCTGAATTTCACTCGCCGAGATTAAGGCACTGGGACACTAGCCAGTAAACGGTCAACAATAGTATCTGTCGTTATATCCTCTGCCTCAGCTTCATAGCTTGGAATGATGCGGTGACGTAAGACATCATGAGCTAGATCCTTGATGTCCTGAGGTGTTACGAATGCTCTACCTACAGTGAACGCTCTAGCACGAGCTGATAGTGCTAGGTTAATGGTGGCACGAGGGGAAGCTCCTACACGGATATAGTTTTTCAGGGACCTGTCGACCGTAGCTGGGTTGCGGCTCGCCTGGACCAGCTGGACAATATATTGACGCACCGCAGGATCGATATAGATGTTATTCACCAGCTTCATGCTTTGCGAGATAGTAGGTATATCGACGACAGGGGTGGTCTCGTAAACAGGTTCAGATGTTGCCATCCGATCTAGGATGACGAGCTCTTCCTCTTGATCGGGATAGGAGACAGTTACTTTGAGTAGGAAACGATCAAGTTGAGCCTCGGGCAGCTGGTAGGTTCCTTCTTGGTCGATTGGGTTTTGAGTAGCCAAAACCAGAAATGGGTTGGGC
Organism: Akkermansiaceae bacterium; assembly: GCA_017857425.1. Lineage (GTDB taxonomy): Bacteria > Verrucomicrobiota > Verrucomicrobiia > Verrucomicrobiales > Akkermansiaceae > Oceaniferula. The sequence goes on along the minus strand of JAFMDE010000093.1, from coordinate 6,002 downwards.
AGGGGGTGTGTCGTGTCTCCGATGGTGACTTGGTGCTCCTGCATGGCTTCAAGAAGCGCTGATTGAACCTTTGCTGGAGCACGGTTGATCTCATCTGCTAGAATGATGTTACTAAAGATAGGGCCGAGCTTGGCGGAAAAAGAGCCTTCCTGAGGACTGTAAATCATAGTTCCGACTAGATCGGAGGGCAGGAGGTCAGGGGTGAATTGAATGCGTGCAAAGTTCGTGTGCAAGCATCCTGAAAGAGCCTTGATCGCAAGGGTTTTAGCCAAACCGGGCACACCCTCAAGAAGGATATGACCTTTGCATAACAGACCGATAATCAGGCGATCAATGAGTTCGGCTTGGCCTACGAGGACCTTGCTCATCTCTTCTTTTACAAGAGGGACCCATTGGCAATTCTGGTTGATGGCATCTGAGAGTTCTTGGTTATTCATGTTGGTCTTTTCTTATTGTCCAAAGAATGAGCAGCGGTGCAATGGTGAATAGCGAATAAAAATGAGCGTGTGAGGTGGCTTAGGATGAGTGCCAGATCTAGAAGTAGAAAGAACGATCATTACCTTACTGAAGAGCCTTGAGCGCCTTGATTCTTGTCAGTGTTGGGGGATGGGAATAATCAAGAAACACAGGAAAGGGGTGCGGTGTCAGATTAGAGAGGTTGTCTGCCGAGAGCTTCTTCAAGCCGGTGATCAAATGAGCGGGTGTTGTTTGTATTTCTGCAGCATAAGCATCGGCCTCAAACTCGTGCTTGCGGCTTATCGCATTGCCCACGATCGATAACAGACGACTGACTGGGGAAAATAATAACAGGAAGAATACAAGGCCTGCATAAGTAGATATTTCAGTGACGCCAAAAGCATCAAAAAGGCTACGCGCAAAGCCGCTCTCTTTATTCGTGACCATGCCGAGAAGAAAGAAGATCACGGCTGTCTGTATGATGGAGAAAACAATACGCTGAATAATATGTTTCTTTTTGAAATGACCTACCTCGTGGGCAAGCACAGCAAGCAGCTCATCATTACTGTGGTTTTCGATGAGCGTATCAAACAAAGCGATTTTCTTGTGTTTGCCAAAGCCGGTAAAAAAGGCATTTGATTTGGTCGATCTTTTTGAGCCATCCATGACGTGAATCTCGGTGAGTGGGAAATCACACTTCTTCGCCATTTCTTGGATGCTTGATTTCAGTTCGCCGTCTTCCATAGGCTCGAATTTATTAAAGAGCGGAAGGATAACTGATGGGGCGAGGTAGGTCATGAGAAGTTGGAACCCCGTGAAGGAGAGCCATGCCCAGAGCCAGGCGTTTTCAACCGTAGCAAATATCCAAATGATGAGGGCAAGTAGGGGGGCTCCTAAAATAACAGCCAGAAGCAAACCCTTCAGCTGATCGATGATGAATGTCTTCGGCGTTGTTTTGTTAAAGCCAAAGCGCTCTTCGATAACAAAGGTGTCATAGACCTGAAACGGAAGTGATAGCAGGCTGTTGCCGATGAGAAGGGAACCAATGAAAACAAGGCCAGTGATCGTCTCGTTCCAGCCAAAGCTTCTGAGCCACTCATCCAGCAAACCAAATCCTCCGACAAACCAAAAAACCAGTAGGACAGTCAGGCTATAAGTAGAGGTGATAATGCCGTAGCGCGCTGAAACCCGAGTATATTGCTGAGATTTGGCGTATTTATCCTCGTCGTAAACTCCCTTAAACTCATCTGGAAGTTGAGGATCCAGAGCTTTGAGGTTGAGTAGAGAGGATATAAAGTCCAGGTTCCACAAAGCAAAAAGCGCCAACAAAATAAAAATCGCAATTGGATTATCCATGTGTGAATGTCATGAGTCTGCGTTGATTAGTCAACACCTGACTGTGTCCAGCTTGATTGGATGTTTTCATCATGCAGGAAATGATATAGGATGTTATTTCTTATGAAGATCAGTTCATTTTTCCCTGTGATGCCTGCAGTCGTCGGTTTGTTTGCGCTGTCCGCTTGTGGTCACATCATCACTAAAAGCCACACCTATCAAAAGAGCCAGGCCGTTGAGATCAACGGGGCAAAGGTGACAGGTTCCGTGAAACCCATGGGTGGGGACTCTGGTTTCGGCTTCTCAGCCATGATTTATATGGCAGGCTCAGCCACTTTGGATGGGCCGTTTATCTGGCGTGTTGAAGCTGAAGGTGAGAAAGACCAACACCAATTCATGATCGTGCACCGGGTCAAAGTTCTGACCAGTAAGACAAAACGAAGTGATTGGTATCCTGAAGAGCATTTGGGTTATCAGACTAGCTTTGAACCATCAAAAAAAGAACCGGGTAAAGTTTTCGCGGTATTTCAGATTCCAGGCAAGTTGAAGGTGTATCCACGCGAAGATGGGGACATTACGGTATTGGCTGATGTATCGATAACGAGCACCAAGGGCACAGGGCGTAACCTGGTGAAGTTTCATCTGGCTGCTGAGACAACCAAGGATGTGGAATTCATCAGCTTGCCCTCTGAAATCATCAAAGGCTCGAGCGAAGACCCCCGAGACTGGCAATGGGAAGATGAGTTTCCTTTGTATTAAGCAAAGCCGACATGTGAGCCGGTGGCAGATTGACATAGGTTTTAATCGAGTCTAGATTGGCGCCGAAAATGAAGGTTATCCCGCTTTTACTCAGCATGGCAATATTAGGCTTCTCGCATTCATTTGCTCGGGCTGAGACATCATGCCCAACGCCGCCGATCGCTTCATCACCGATTGTATCGGAAGTTCCCACATGACCCATGTGACCAGGAGAAGGCGGCACCGTGAGTGGCGTATCAGATAGTCACCCGATTGTAATGAGTGGCAGGTGGATTCCCGAAAAGGGGGATTCAGGGCAGATCTTTGCCAGTTTCAAATACTGGGCCACAGCTGATCTAGGTCTCGGTGTAGATTACCGGCCTCTCATTGACAATGTCAGCATCACGGCTACTTACCGAGCTGTTTCAGAAGATCCTCTCGGTTGGAGGCCGGCAGTCATCCTAGGCACCAGCGAGGATGATTTCAGTTACAAGGGCTCAGATGTGGAATCACGCAGCTACTTCTTCACATTAAGCAAAGCGATGCCGGATATGAAATTCTGGGGTGTTACACCTTCGCCATACGCAGGGGCAGTGTGGATTGAGGAGATTGACAAGATCAGGCCACTGGTCGGCGTTCATTTGAGACACCAGGAAGCTTCTCTGACAGTCCAATACAGCGGCACCGATACACATTTATCTCTATCGAGGTCTCTGAACGACAATCTGTCTCTGAGCGCGATCTATTGGGGAATGAAGTATCCAGGGCTTGGTATGCGCATCAAGTTTTGACGGCAGGGTATAGATCCCGGCATCATTTCCGCCAGTGAGTCAACAGGGGCTATTGAGCTCGGCAGAGCGAGACTGGGCAAAATAAGACAGGATTGGGGCCTATATGGGACTACATACAATACAACCACGTATTACATACATTGTGCGAAGTTGTGTATGAGGGGCCTGTAATAAAGGGTTTTGGCTGTATATGTGTCCATAATCGGCATTTTGCCTGATTTCACTGAAATAGCCCTCTTGATTGCCAGTGGCATTGCTTGGTGGCTATTTTAAGGTCCTGAGAATGCGATATTTGATCTCGAGCTGTATCTTTATCCGTCTTTATCCATCTTTATCCGTGTGGGCTGCCAACGACTGAGGATGCGGTAAACAAGAAAGCCGCAACCCAGTAGATCATATTGATCTAGCTGTGGCTACGGCCTCCGGTAATTGTTTTCTAGTATATGCTATAAAGCTTAGATTTAAGCTGGGACTTACTTAACCAGCTTTTCGATGAGCACGTTCATGCGTGCGGTCATCTTGTGCGGGTTGTCCAGAAGTCCTGCTGAAAGCAATGCATTGTCAGCAAGCTGCTGCACAACCAGGCCTGCAGTCTCCTTATCTGATTCCATCAGGTTGCTTAAGCCGTGTATCACGGCGTGGCGCGGATTGATTTCCAGTGTGGCCTTGGTCGAAGGCATATCCTGACCCATAGCCTGCATCATTGATCTCATTTGAGCATTAGGAGCATCCTTGGGTGTCAGCGCTGCTACTGGGCTATCAATGAGACGACCAGACGATTCGACCTTCTCAAATTTCTCAGATAACTCATTCTCAATGAATTCGATGAGTTTTTTACGCTTTTTACTGTCTAGCTCTTCACCCTCTGTGACAACGTCCTCGAGGTCGATTTCACCACGATCTGCGGATACGAGCTTCTTGCCCTTGAACTCAGGAAGTGCCTCCATGACATACTGGTCAACCGGCTCTGTGAAGAAACAAACCTCAAGCCCCCTGGCTTTAAAGGCTTCTAGGTAAGGCCCAGATTCGATCGCCTCTCGTGACATGCCTGTGAGATAGTAGATGCTCTCCTGCTCCTCTTTTGCACGATCAATGTATTGTGCGAAGTTGGTGATCTCACCTGGCTCATTGAGCGATGTCTCAAAGCGCAACAAACCAGCTAGCTGGGCCTGGTGCTCGTAGCTCGTAGCAATACCCTCCTTGAGGAAGCGGGAGAACTTCTTGTAGAACTCCTCGTAGGACTCGGTGTTGTTTTTGGCCTCTTTTTCGAGGAACTTGAGATAACGCTTGGTAATCAGGCCGTTGAGCTTCTGAACCAGCGCGCTGTCCTGCATGGATTCACGGGAGATATTGAGTGGTAGGTCTTCGCTGTCGATGACCCCTCTCAGGAAGCGCAGCCACTCAGGCAGGAGCTTGTCGGGCTTAGCGTCGATGAGCACCTTGCGGCAGTAGAGAGAAACGCCGGGCTCCATCTGGCCCATGCCAAACTGCTCGGTGTTCTCTGTCGGTGTGAATAGCAGCGCATTGATGGAAAGCGGCGCGTCAGCACTGAAGTGCATGGTGTAACGCGGATCATCAAAGGCGTGTGAGGTGAACTTGTAGAACTCCTTGTATTCATCTTCGCTGATGTCCTTTTTGCTTTTCAGCCACAGGGCTTCCACCTTGTTGATGTGCTCACCATTGAGAGTGATTGGAAAAGAGACAAAATTGGAGTATTTCTCAAGGATGGCCTTGATGCGTGCATCCTGGCAGAATTCCTCCATGTCCTCCTTGAGGTGGACAACGATGCTGCAGCCGCGCTGGGCCTCTGCATTGTCGGTAATGCTGTATCCACTGGCGCCATCGGACGTCCATGTTTGGCCCTCAGTGCCGTTCTCCCATGAGTGGGTGTGAACATCTACATTGTCCGCGGCCATGAATGCTGAGTAGAAACCAACACCAAACTGACCGATGACATCGGCGTTTGAGTCGCCCTGCTCCTTCATCTTCTCGAGGAATGCCTTGGTGCCTGAATGAGCAATGGTGCCGAGGTTTTCGACCAGCTCCTCATTGTTCATGCCAATACCACTGTCTGAGATCGTCAGCGTTTTCGCTTCTTCGTTGGTCGTGATTTCAATACCCAGCTCACGGTCTGGCTGGAAAACATCTTTTTCGGTGAGCTGCTTCAGTCTCATTTTCTCAAGCGCATCAGATGCGTTGGAGACAAGCTCACGCACAAAGATCTCTTTGTCCGTATAGAGTGAGTGAATGACGATATCGAGGAGCTGACGCACCTCGGCTTGGAATGTATGCGTATGTTCTTCTGTTGCTGTAGACATGGTTGTTTGAGTTGGGAATTAAGAATGAGAAATGGGGAATTGAGAATATAAGAGAGAATATAAAAAAGAGGGCAAAGATCAGCGCTTGCGGTGCGGCCGAGACAGGGGCGAAAAAATAGCCATCATCCCCCACCCTGCAAGTGAAAATCGAGCTAAAGAGCGGCTAATTTCAGGATTAAAGCCTAATGCCGCCAACAACTAGTCCATCCGCTAGCGCAAGCGACGTTTGACGCATCTGTTGTAGATGACTTTCAGCGGCGCGAGCAGCTTGATGTGCAATGGCCGTGCATCGTAGGTGAAATCTGGGTCAGCCAGTAGTTTGGCCGCATTGAGGGCCGTCGTGTATTCCCCCGTCTTGGGGTTG
>JAFMDE010000006.1 GCA_017857425.1 Akkermansiaceae bacterium | reverse complement strand
CCGCATGTCGATTCAGCAGTTTGCCAATCAGTTTGTCTGTGACCTTGTGGCCTATGAGCCGGGGAAACCTATCGAAGAAACCGCCCGTGAGCTGGGTCTGGATCCTGAGACGATTGTCAAGCTGGCGTCTAACGAGAACCCGCTAGGGCCAGCGCCAGCGGCGATCGAGGCGATGAAGAGCGAGGCAGCAGGGGTGCACATCTATCCTGATGGCGGCGGCTATAAGCTGAGGCAAGCCTTGGCGGACCATCATGATCTTGGTCTGGAAAATGTGGTGCTGGGCAATGGCTCTAATGAGATCATTGAGCTGCTGTGCCATTGTTTTCTCAATCCCAAGGCGGAGCTGATCGCTGCAGAGCACGCCTTTGTGGTGTATAAGCTGATGGCGACTTTGTTTGGTGCCAAGTATGTGAAGGTGGCGGATCCTGATTTCATTCACGATCTTGAGGGTATGGCTGATGCCATTAACGAGGACACACGTTTGGTTTTCATCGCCAATCCGAATAATCCTACGGGCACGATGGTGAACCAGGAGGCGTTGGATCGTTTCATGGATCGTCTGCCAGATCATGTAGTAGCTGTTCTTGATGAGGCGTATTATGAATTTCTAGATGATGCTCCCGATACGGTGAAGTATGTCCGTGAAGGGCGTAATGTCTGTGTGCTGCGCACGTTCTCTAAGGCCTATGGTTTGGCGGGCTTGAGGATTGGTTATGGCTTGGCCTCGCCCCAGGTGGCGGCGATTTTACAAAAGGCACGACAGCCGTTTAACGCTAACTCGATGGCGCAAGCTGCGGCTCTGGCTGCGATGAATGATACCGAGCACGTGGCGAAGACGATGGAGGTCAACCGCACGGGTTTGGCTTTTTATGAGCAGGCGTTTGCGGCGCGTGATCTTGAGTATGTGCCGAGTGCGGCGAACTTTGTTCTGGTGAAGGTGGGTGACGGTGATGATCTGTTTGCCAAGATGCTGCGCAAGGGTGTGATTGTGCGTGCCATGAGTGGCTATAAGCTGCCGGAGTGGGTGCGTATTTCGATCGGCACGATGCCGGAAAATGAGCGCTGTATCGAGGTGCTCGATGAGGTGCTGGCTCTGCGCGGATAAGTCGCAGCGGGTGGGTAATCATACTGATAGGTGGGTATGCATGATTGACACAAGAGTGGCTGTGTTTATGTTTATGTCGCTGTTTATCGAGCCTGATCATGAGTGATTCAACAAAGCCAACCAAGGCATCATTCTCCTGCAAATACTGCCAGAAGAATATCCAAATTCCTTATGGGCTCTCCGTTATTACGGCTCCTTGCCCTTATTGTGGTAAGGAGGTCACTTCCCCTGATTTTGGTAAAGTGGGAGCCGCTGAGCCCGAGGCTTCGGCGGCCAGGAAAACGGATGGGACTAATGAGGCTGATAAGGTGGAGCCGGTGCAGACAAGCACAGGGTCTACTGTCAAAGCACCAGTTCTAGTGACGAGTGCGGCTGCTTCCATCAAGAAGACCAGTGATCTTCCCGATCCTAACAAGGAGGTCAACGAGAAGCTTGGTGAGGATGAAGGGGTTTCAGAAAAGAGCAAGGAGGCGCGGTTGATTTGGATGGTGTTGCTGGTGCTTTTATTGGTGATTGGTGGGCTTGCGATTTGGTTGACTAGCTCGGGGGGGAATCAAGCTGCTGTTGCTCAAGCGCAGGCCGATGAAGATGCGGGTCCCTCAGCCGAGGAACTGAAAAAAGAGTGGCGAGCAGGGGGCTGGAAGCAGGATGCAAGTAATGTGCTCATCGGCTTCATGAGTGCAAAGTCAGCTGAGGAGAAAATGAAGTATGTGATTCCCAATGACGGGGTGCAGGAAGAGCTTCAGCAATTTTATCCAGCAGGTAGTGATGACTCGGATACGCCAGCTGAGTTTTTTGCGCATCGCTCTGGCTCTGAACAAGATCACGAGCGCGGTATTTTCAGGATGCATTACCACCAGCCTGGGCAGGTTGAAATCAAAGATTATTTTGCACCGATTGGGTCCTTGGATAAAATAATGGGAATGAAAGAGGCAACGCTCATTGATATGGCGTATGCGATCAATAAAAGTAATGTGTCTGCGCCGATTAGTATCATGGCATTTTTCAAAGATACAGAAGCAGGCTTAAAGCTTGATGCCTCTGTTTTTATCCAGGGTAAGTTCCGAACGTTCCGCTCTTTTGTCAATTATCCGAAGCTGGGGGATAAAAAAATATTTCGTGTCACGATCAGTGAATCTATCGATCATGAGCTTCGAGATAATAAGCAGTACCGCACCTACCGAATCGAAGATTTTGCCTATCCAGAAGAGCATGTGAATGTCTCTGTGAAGGTTGATTCTGAGGTGGGTAAGATTCTATCTGCCCTCAATTGGAGAGGAACGGACAGGGGCTACCAAGCGCGCACCGCTACCCTCGAGCTAGGGTGGAGCAAGTCAAAGCCGTTGAGTTTACAGGTGGAGCGCTTGATATGCTGGGAGTTTCTGGGTGTGGGTGGTGAGATTGGTAATACGGCAGAGGATGCTGATTCCGATGAGCTTACTGAGGTGCCGCTAACAATTGACAAGTAATGGTGGTGGAAACAACGGTGGCGGCCATTGCATCCCCCCCTGGTATGGGTGCGGTAGGCATGATTCGTGTCAGTGGACCGGAGGCTTTTTCACGTGTTAGTGATTGTCTTCCCAAGGGCCAGGATGCCGGTCAATTTGCGGAGCGCTACGCTAAGCTCACGAGGATTGTGGATGCTGCTGGCGAGACTGTTGATGAGGTGTTGATCACCTGCTTTCACGGTCCGAGGAGTTATACAGGTGAAGATACGGTGGAGATAGCGTGTCATGGTGGCGTGCTGGTGATGCGGCGTGTGCTACAGGGCTTGCTTGATGTAGGCATTGAGCCAGCTGGTGCCGGCGAGTTTAGTCAGCGGGCATTCATGAATGGCAAGATGGATCTGACACAGGCGGAGGCGGTGATGGATTTGATCTCTGCTCAGACAGATCTGGCGCTGCGCGCTGCACACGAACAGCTGCAGGGCACTCTGGGCGATGAATCGGAAGCGATACGTGAGGAGATCCTCGGTATAGCGGCCCATGTGGAGGCATACATTGATTTTCCAGAGGAGGATATCGATACGGATACCGGCGCGGCTTTGCTCGGGCGCTTGGGTGCGGTGGCTGATAGCATTAGCAGGTTATTGCAAACTGCGGAGCAGGGGAGAATTTTACGGGAAGGGGTCAGGACGGTGATTTTTGGCGCACCCAATGCAGGCAAGTCGAGCTTGCTCAATAAGCTACTGGGATACGAGCGTGCCATTGTCAGTGATATTGAGGGTACGACTCGCGATACCGTCGAGGAGGTGGTTAATCTGCAGGGCATCCCGGTGCGTCTGATCGATACTGCGGGTATGCGTGAGTCTGAGGATGTGGTGGAGGCTCAAGGGGTGCAAAGGACACGTGATCAAGTTGAAACGGCAGATCTTATTTTGGAGGTGGTTGATGGAACGCAGCCGCTAGTACATCGCTTAGGTGATGATGAGCTAAGAGGCAGGCACCATCTTTTAGTGATTAATAAATCAGACCTGAGGGAGCATGCAGACTGGGCGGAGCAGCAAGGTGTGCGCATCTCTTGCATGGCGGGAGAAGGTCTTGATGAACTCAGCAATGTGATTGCGGCTGAGCTATCGATGGGCACGGGTGAGTGGGGTGGCCACGCGGTGGCGATTAATGCTCGGCACCAGGCATGCCTGAAACGTGCTCAGGCGGCTCTTGCTTCCGCTCAAGCAACATTGCAGGAGGGCATGGGGGCAGAGTTTGTCTCTATCGAGCTGCGCGATGCGATGGAGGCGATCGGGGAGATTGCCGGAAGGATCGATACTGAGGAGTTACTCGGTGAGATCTTCAGCAGCTTTTGTATTGGTAAGTAGCCTGTGCAGGCGTGGGCGGCGGCATGTCCAGTCCCTGCTTATTTCTCTTTGTTTTTATCAAAGAAGATTTTGATGTCGGCTTCTTTAGTGCCAAGAAGTTCTTGGGCTCTAATCAGAGCATCTCGGGTGGAGATGTTTGGGTTTTCACTGAAGTACATGAACAGGTTTGTCTCGCCCTGGGTGCGGTCACAGCCTTTTTGTAGGGTTTCTAAGACGCCGGATTTTTTCAGCACTTCATAGACCTCACGGGTGGCACCTGAAATCAGTACGTGAACTCCTTTTTTGCGGGTATGCTTGATCAGGTCGTCGAGTGCTAACACGCTGGTAGCATCAAGGTGACGCGCGTTCTTGAGCCGGAGAATAATGACCTTGAGGTTTTCGTTTGCGATGGTTTGCTGAACCTGTGTGCGGAAGAGGTCGGCGGCACCAAAGAAGAGGTCACCCTCAACGTGCACGATTGAGATGGAGGGGATTTGGCGTTTATCTTTTTTGTTGAGCTCGCGTAAGTCACCGTCGTCACTCATTTCATATTCGACGAGGTGAGGTTTGGAGGCTTTGCGCAGGAAGAGGGAGATAGAGAGGCCAACACCTATAAAAATGGCGTAATCAAGACGTGTCAGTAAGGTAGCCGCAAAGGTGGTGATGATAACGAGTGCGTCATCGGGGGTTGAACGCAGGCAGATGCGGATATTTTTCCAGTTGAAGAGTGAGATGGCGATGCCGATGACGAGTGCCGCCAGAGAGGTTTTGGGGATGTTCTCAACAATGGGAAGCTTCACCAGGGCGAAGAATCCCAAGAGGCAGAGGATGCCGCAAAATATCGATGAGAGACGGGACTTAGAGTGTGACTCGTAGTTGAGCGCTGAGCGGGTCAGTGAACCCGAGGCGGGCATGGCTGCAACGAGTGAGGTGGCAATGTTGGCCATGCCTACCGATAACATGTCTTGGTTGACGTCGGTCTGGCCTCCTGAGCGACTGGCGAGTGATTTCGACATGACGGTGTTCTCTAAGGAGGCGAGGAATGCGATGGCAAAGGCGACGGCCATGAGCGCGGAAATATCATTCCAGTTAAAGTTAGGTATGGCGGGGGAGAGGGCATCAAGCTCAAAGGCGCTGAAGGTCTCTAGGGATTCAAAGCCAGGAACCCACATACGCAGCATCCAGCCGGCGAGGGCCGAGATGGTTAGGCTGATGGCGAAGTTGGGCAGTGCGGGTATTTTTTTCTGAAGGATGAGGTAAAGAAGCAGGGTGGCTCCACCGAGGATGACGGGCTGGAGTTGGTAACTTTGCCAGAGGCCAGCCATCTTCTCAGCAATGCTAAAGAAGGTGCTGGCGGCATAGCCGTCGTTCATGGCCTCTGCAATGCCTAGCAGGTGCTTGAGCTGATTGGTAAGGATGAGCAGGGCGGCTCCTGTAATGTAGCCAACGAGCACGCTGCGGCTGACGTATTGGAGTAGGTCGGCAACTTTAAAAAGGGCACCGAGAACGGACATGATGCCAACCATGATGACGAGTAGAGGCATGTATGCCTCAGGGGATTTCTCGAGGGTTCCCGCTGACACGGCAAAGAAACTGAACACCATGAAGGAGGTGGCATTGGTGGGGCCGAGGATGGTGTGTCGCGAGCTTGAGAAGATGGGGGCGACGATGGCTGCTAAGGAGGAGCAGATAATGCCATAGTAGATGGGCAGGTCTGCGATTGCAGCATAAGCCATACCTTGGGGGAGGGCGAGTAGTGCGACATTGAGCGCAGCCTTGATGTCGTAGCTGAATTTATCGCTGTTGTATGCTGATAGGGTTTTCCGAATCGGAAACCAGTCAAGTCCATTGCCGCGAGCAATTCTGAGTGTTTCGCGTTTGACCTTACGCAGTGTCACTTTGAAAAAACGTATCATGCTTGGTTATTTTCTGCGGGCTTTGATGAATAAGATAATGCCAAGTGCGAGGCATGTAACATTAGGCAACCAATAGAGTAGCAGTGCGGTGTTGCCTGGTTTTTTCTCAAATGAATCAGCGACCATAAAAAAGAGAAAGTAGCAAAGTCCAACGAGGATGCTGATGGCAAGCCCTGTGGAAGTCTCTTTTCGTCTAGCCTGAATGCCGAGAGGAACAGCGACCATGGAAAGGGCTAGGCATGCCATTGAGAATGCGTAGCGGCGATGAATCTCATTATTGAATCCATAACGCTTCGAGTCATCCATGTCGGACGTTTCTGCAAGTGCCTGACGTATCTGAACATTTGTCATGATACTGGCTTTTTGCTTTTTCTTGCGGTCGGCGGCGAAATCAAAAAGTAGTGGCTCCTGCTCGCCGATGAAGGCAAGCTCACGTTTGCCACTAGGGCTACGTACTTCCATGTAGGCGTCTGTCAGGTGAAGCCGGATTTGCTTGGATTCCTCAATGATTTTCAGCTTGGCTTCTCGGGCGTAGACACTCGCTGTTGGAAATCCGGTTTCATTTTCTTGGTCGAGTGCGTAGAGATGCATGCCCTGGAGCACGTTGCCCTGACGTCCTTCAACAAAGATTTTTTGGTCCTGAAATCGAGTTTGCACAACGCCTGGGTCAAGCATGGCATTCGGGTTTGCTTTGACGGCTTCATACAGGACGAATTTCATCTCGTCCTTCGCCTTCGGTGCCATGCTGATATTGAGCCACAAGCAGAGACCGCACAGCATGGCTGCAATGGCGTAGACGGGCATGGCGACTCTCAGTAGGCTAAGACCTGCCATGCGCATGCTTACGAGCTCATTTTCCGCAGATAGCCGGCCAAATACCAAGAGGACGGCAACTAAGAACCCCCACGGGATGGTGTAAATGAGTGAGAATGGCAGCACGCTAAAAATGAAGCGAAGCACGAGTGCTGGCGATGCGTGTTCCTCGACGAGTAATGGGCGCAGTTCTTTAAACAGGTTGCCCATCACCAGCAAGACGCTGAGGACGATGACACCAAAGACCGTAGCGGCAGCAATTTGCTTGCCGATGTAGCGATCCATGAGGCGTAACATGGAAAACATTTTGTCCACAAAAACGAAGACTGTCCAGAATCGACTGTTATCAGGCGAGTATTATGCCACTATAAAATTACCTGCTCTGAAGTGACTTCGGCTTGCCGAGGATTTCAGTAAGGATGATCGCCTGACGAGTGGACTGTGGGTTAGAGAGTAAGGTGCGCACGTAACTTTGTGGGCTCGGCTTGCTCTTGCCAGAGGACAGTTGTTCGAAACGTGAGGCTGCTGCTTTTTGCTCTGCGGAGACCGTGGTCATCCTCGGTTTGAAGGAGGGGGCTGGTTGGGCCTTGCTGGCAGGAGTGCTAATAGGGGCGCTGATAGGAGTGCTTTGGCGCTGAGCATAGGCAGGAGGAGCAGGGGCCGCCATGGGGGGGCTGGCAGGGGGTCGGGCGGGGGCACGAGCTGGAGCTTGAGCCGGAGTTTGAACTGGAATTGGCGGTGGCGTCTGGGCGGCTTGTCTTCTCTGTAGCTCGGTTTGACGTTGTCGAATCTCATCTCTATATTCATCATAGAGTGTTTCGAGGTTGTCCGGTGGTTCCTCTTGCTCGGCCGCCTGATCCTTAGTCTGAATTTTTTCAATCAGCCATTTGACCGCACTGATTACTACAAAGAGAATCAGGAGGATGACGCGGCCGTCGATATCAGGCATGACTTGGTAATGAGGAGATTGAGGATGTGGATCCGTGCGCAGGGCTACTTATCAATGACCTTCGTCATCGTTGCCTGCAATCGAGTCACGCATCTTGGTGTCTGCGTTGACGTTCTGATATTTGACAAAGTCCATGATGCCGAGGTTGCCACTGCGGAAGGCTTCGGCGATGGCGAGTGGGATTTCCGACTCGGCTTCGACAACCTTGGCGCGCATCTCTTGGGTTCTGGCGCTCATCTCTTGCTCGACGGCGACGGCGGCTGCACGGCGCATCTCGGCCTTGGCCTGGGCAACTTGTTTGTCCGCCTCAGCCTGCTCTGCCTGGAGGCGAGCACCGATGTTGTCGGCAACATCTACATCGGCAATATCGATGGAGAGAATCTCAAAAGCGGTGGAGGCGTCGACGCCTTTTTCCAAAACGAGTTTGGAGATGTTATCGGGATTTTCTAGAACGTGTTTGTAGGAGCTTGCGGAGCCAACGGAGGTGACGATACCCTCGCCGACGCGGGCGATGATGGTTTCCTCAGTAGCACCACCGACAAAGCGGTCTAGGTTGGTTCTTACGGTGACCCGGGCGCGGGCGTTAACGGCGATACCGTCTTTGGCGACGGCGGTGATCTTGGTAGTTCCCATAGCGGGGTTGGGGCAGTCGATGACTTTCGGGTTAATCGAGGTGCGCACCGCTTCCAGTACTGTTTTGCCAGTGTCCTTGGTGGCGAGGTCGATGGCGCAAGCGCGATCGTAGCTCAGTGAGATGCCCGCTTTGTCAGCGGCAATCATGGCGAGTACTACATGGGTGATGTCTCCTCCAGAGAGGTAGTGGGCCTCGAGCTGGTCAGTGGTGAAAGGGAGCCCGGCTTTTACGGCGGTGATGCGGCTGTTAACGATGAGCGCAGGGGGAACCTTGCGGAAGCGCATGAAGACGAGGTTGAGCAAGCTTACGGGAGCGCCGGCTGTGCGCGCTTGAAGCCAGATGCCGAAGAATTTGATCAGGATGGTGAAGAATATAAGGAAAGCAATGATTGCTGCTGCACCAAAGATGACGGCAAAGGGACCTTTTTCAAAAAGGGCTAATACGGATGGAAAAGAGGGAATGAACATGGTTTTGGAAGTGGTTAAGTGGTTGTTGGTCTCTAAAGTGTTCTAGGGATGGCTGGGTTGCAAGACGCAAGAGAGAAAATTACCTCATAATGACGTCTTGCTTTCCCTGTGGGATACGTTATTCACCTCCCTGTTATGAAACAGTTCATTTTTAGTATGCTCGTCGCAGCCAGTGTATTCTCCTTTGTTTCCTGTGAACGTCACAGCTGGGAGGACAGCTCAGAGGGTGCCAAAGACGGCACAAAAAACCTCTTCCCTAAGCCAGAAAAAAAGGATGATCATGAAGATCATGATTCCTCGCATGAGGGGCACGATCACTGAGATTACAACGCCTCTGTGGCGTTTTTCTTTTGTGGGTGTTCACTCAATTTTATATAGGGCGAAAACCTGCCAAAGGCTGATGATCTCATGAATAACCGCCGTAACCCACTATGGCTGCTGCCCAATTTGCTGAGCTTGGATGCTCCGCTTGTTGGTTTGGCCTGGATGTGGATGCTGGTTCGGTCATTGAGAGTAGATTACATGCAAACCGCAGCATGGTTTGTGCTGCCGGGTGCTATTTGGTGTGTTTATGTATTAGACCGGCTGATTGATAGCTGGCTTCGGCCTGAACAACGTCAATCTTCGCCCCGTCACATTTTCCACTGGCGCTGGCGCTGGCCAATGCTTCTGGGGGTAGTTATTGTCGCTGCCGTTTGCATCTATGAATCCTTGTTTGTTTTGTCCCGCTCGATGTTGTCTGCGGGTCTGGTGGCAGCAGTGCTGTGTGTGTTTTATTTTTTGTTGGCATCCTTTCAGACAGGAAAGATCCCCTATGTTAAAAATCTGCTGGCGGGGATGGTTTTTGCCATGGGGATAGCGATTCCCGTCAATGCCGCAAATGCCTCGTTATTGGTGACGGACTTGAATGACATTGTTTACGCCTTTAATCATACGGGGGCGTTGGATGCGGGGTGGAATTTTTTGAAGATGGTGATCAGCACGATCATTGTTATTTTTTACGAAAGCCGTGAAATATGGGTGTTTGGGCTTTTGTGCATGCTCAATATTACCGCTATTGACTTATGGGAGAGGGCGAGTGCCACACAGGATGAGGAGGTGGCAAGCGCACACGAGCAGAACTTAACATTAGGGTTGATCATTTTAGCGGGCGGCTCGCTGTTGTTTGCCTCGATGTTTGCGGATCAATACACGAAGCCGTTTTTTTATTCGGTGATGGTTTCCGCCGCGGTTTTGCAAGCGATCAATCATTATCGGGAACATTTTTCGATGAACTCGCTAAGGGTGCTTGCTGATGTTGCTCTGTTGGTTCCGATACCAATTTTCTTGGTGGCATGAGTATCGTCAGTTAAGGTTTTTCACATGCATTCGGGAGGACAGTTGGAGCTTCGCTTTCCATCAGTGGAAACAAACCATCCGGTGGATAAACCTGTAGCTCTCACCCAAAGTGGCATTGATGCCGAGTTGACGCTGGCATGCGCAGGGCTTGCCCGAGATTTAGGACTGAAGGATTTAGCTGGCAAGCTGAGCGTCGTATGGAATCAAAGAATGCGCAGCACGGCTGGGCGCGCCTTTTGGCCTGAGGGAAGAATAGAGCTCAACCCAAGGCTTATCGAGTTCTCTTCAGACGAGGTGCGCAGTACCATGCTGCATGAGCTGGCTCATTTGGTAGCTTATGCCAGAGTGGGGCGAAAAAGAATCAAGGCTCACGGTAGTGAGTGGCGCCAAGCCTGCCATGACCTTGGTATTCCCAATGAACGTGCTACCCACAACCTGCCCCTTCCGACTAGAGAGATCACACGCAAATGGCGCTACTCGTGTCCAGCATGCGAAGAGGCAATCGAACGTGTGAGGAAAATGAAACGCTATGCGGGCTGTTATCAATGCTGCAAGCAGCATAATGGAGGTTATTATCACAAGAAATTCCGGCTAGTGGAGAGCCAGATTAATAGATAGCTCATCCATTTGCCGATTCTACGATAGGGGGGAAAAGAGGGGCTGCCTCAGTAGTCTGTCGGCCAAGTACTTCTCTATTGGGCTTACACAGACGGAAATGTGAATAAGATAGGCAATCGATGGCGAATGGTTAGCTTGTGGCGCTTTTTTTTATGAACTTAGCTCTAAGTGACTGACAGACAAGTATTCGTAAATACTTTCTAGCAGAGATGAGTGGCTGTGTTTTGGTCTTTCAGATTAGATTCCCTAACATGGTTTCATGTTGCCTGAGAAGCGCCGTGATGATGCAAACAAAAGGGGTGCGAGCTTTGTTTTTCACAAAGGTAATATAAATACCCACAAGTTATTCACAGAAGATCGGAGCGGGCTAAGGCCAATTGTGGTGAAAGAATGAGATGGATTGAGCCATAATGACGCACTTCTAGCACTTGCAGCCGTTCATTGTTGATAACTTGCGAATAGATCGCTGTTTTTTGGCCAGGAGGGGATAGACCCTATTCATTGGTTTTGAGTAATATTTGAGCTTTTTGTTGGCTATTGCATCGCTAAAAGGCGATTGCACAAAAATTTTTCAGCCGCTCCAGGCCCCCACAATCGATGATTTAGTTCTGATGCTTGTATCTTCTGTTTATTGTAAATAATAGCTTAGCGGACGACTCATTAAGAAGACTTAATTATTCAGAAGCCATGAAAAGTAGGAAAAGATGAAAAAATAGTTACATTAACTATTGACCTTAAGTGCACTGAAGTGTACTAAATGGGTCCGCGAGGGACATCGCGTGTATTTATGAGCACTACGAATCACAGCATGGGGGGTTACTTCCCCTACAAGATGGACACGAAATGTCGTGTGTCCATCCCTAGTGATTGGCGTCCAGAGGTAGTCAACACCGTGCTTCGGCTGATGGTTTCTTCCAACGAGGGTTTTCCGACATTGCGTGTTCTTACAGAGACCGAGTTCGAGAAAATGCAACAGGAGGTTAACGACAGTGAGCGTTCACCAGCTCAGAAGCGAAGCATCATCGGTATCATTTTTGAACGCTGCACCAAGGCCCATGTGAATGAGCAGGGCAAGCTCAGCATCCCTAAGGCACTACTTGATCATCCAGGGTTGGAGGCCGGAGAGGGTCTTGTCCTCGTCGGTCGTGGCGACTTTATCGAAATTTTAAATGAGGAAAACCACCGCAAACTCCGCGCAGCCCATGAGGCTAGCATCATCGCTGATGCAAACGATGAGTTCGGATTCTTCTAAACCATACAGACAACAATTTTTCCTGTGCAATACGCTGATACAGAAATGACAACAATGCTGTTCCCCCAGCATGGAGACACGCGTGCAGAGGTTGAGGTAACTTGGAGGGAGCCTCACCTCTGCACCGTCTCTTACTCGGTGCAGTTTCTCTCAGGCGCGTCTTGTCACAGCCACATTTTTTCTTGGAATACACGTCGATGATAGCATGCAGTCTACCCTTACGAATTCATGTTGTTTAATGAAGCAAAGTTTGTAGCGGTCGGGAATGGGACAACTTGGAGGGAGTCCCACCCCGACTGCTCGGCTTCGCTTCCTCACGAATACAGGGAGCAGTGTATGGAATCAGAAAACTCGACTAATACCCCTTACCATCAACCCGTTCTTCTGAATGAGGTGATGAAATATATGATTCCCAACGAGGGGAAGCTCATTGTCGATGCAACACTTGGAGGTGGCGGTCACACGGAGGCGATGCTCAATGCCGGAGCTCGTGTGATAGGAGTGGACCAGGACGAACAGGCGCACGAGTTTGCAGGAAAGCGGCTGGGGCAATACCCATCGAGCTTCACTCCTCTCAAAGGTAATTTTTCACATTTGCCCGAACTTTTAGCGAGCATTGGAGTCGATAAGGTGGATGGAATTCTCATCGATATCGGGGTTTCTTCTTGGCAGCTTGATGAGGCTGATCGTGGATTCTCCTTCGGCAAGGAAGGTCCTTTGGACATGAGGATGGATCGATCTCAAGGTGATACCGCTGCTGACTTGGTGAATCATTTGCCGGAGGAAGAGCTAAGAACTATTTTTTACGAATATGGTGAAGAACGCGCCGGCAGCAAAATAGCTCGCCGTATTGTGGAACGACGCCAAGACAAGCCATTTACGACCACCACTGATCTTGCTGATTTCATCTCTGTGATCAAACCGCGTCCCAAGGGACCCACTGGTAAAATACACCCAGCGACACGTGTTTTTCAGGCGCTTCGCATTGCTGTCAATGATGAGCTCGGAGCGCTACGCACCTTTTTAGATAACGCACCCAAGCTGCTTAACCCAGGCGGGCGTTTGCTGGTGATCACTTTCCATAGCCTTGAAGATCGCATCGTGAAGCAGTTTTTCAGGCATGCCTCAGAGTCTCACATCGATCGCAAAGAATGGCCTGAGCCTAGGGAGAATCCAGATTATCAATACCAGATGATTACCCGTCGCCCTATCACGGCAAGTGAGGAGGAGGTTCAAGGTAATAAAAGATCCCGCAGTGCAAAACTGCGAGTGGTCGAAAAAAGATAAAAGCCGTCAATCTATGAATAAACACCGTAATAAAGATCGAAGATTTTCCGTCGTTGAGATGGTGTTGCTTGGCTTTGCGGCGCCAGCATTGATGGGGGGTAGTTTTATGCACATATGGTTAAAAAATAGCCAGGTTGAGGTGGTGAAAGATATCCGCAAAGCCGAGCAGCGTATTAGTGAACACGAGGGCTCGATTAACAGTTTGGAGGCCAAGTTCGCCCAGATTACTACTTGGGATTTTATTATCGAGGGCTTAGCCCGTGAGCAATCACAGCTAGTATTAACTCCAGCAAGCTCCATAAAAAAAATCCCCCCCTTCTCTTCACGAGGAATGAACGAAACCCCCAGGACCCCTGACCTAGCTCAAGTCCGACCATGATGACCAACTATCCGTGAATTCAGCCGTTTTCTATCGCCGATGTATCTTTCTCTGCCTGGTCTTTGTGGCCGGGCTGAGTGCTTTGTCGGTTAGGCTTATTTATTTGCATGTCGTTAAGGCAGATGAGGTAGCTAAACAGTCAATAAAATCAAGCAAGTCAGTGGTGTTGCTGGCAAACCGAGGTTGTATCGTTGATTGTAACAATCAACTCATCGCACGTAACATTCCACGTGCACGCATGGCTTTCGACAAGTTGATGCTGCGTAATACGGGGATTGCGGCCCTCTCGCTAGCAAACAAGGAGCTGCGCGAAACGCCAGAGTGGTATTTATGGGATCAAGACGAGCGCAACCGCAAAGTCGAGGCGCGAGCAGCTCAGTTGAAAAACGAGTTATACGCTGATGACATCATTACTCAAAATATTGAGCACGTTATCTACACCTTTGCTCGGCCACTGGGCATGACAACGGCAGAGCTTCGTCAGCGCATGAAGCTCGATCGGGAGGGCCAAGATTATGTAGTAATCAAGCCTGACTTGTCCGAGGATGATGCAGAAAACCTCTTGCAGCTTGCGCGTGATTATTCAATCTCTCCATCCGTCGTATTAGAAGAGTGGCAAAAGCGCTGGTATAAGATGCCTAACATGGCTGCGGCTATAATGGGGTATGTTGGCGAAGATGAAAATGACCCAGAGAGAATCGTTAAAGGGCGTGCAGGCATTGAAAATAAAATGAATGACGAGCTGTCTGGTAAGAACGGCCAGATCATCACCCACAAAAACAAGTACAGACCGCTCGATTTGGCAAAACCAGGCAAGGTGACGCCACCAAGACATGGACTCAATGTCCAGCTTACGCTTGATATGGGAATGCAGAGAGTCGTGGAAGAAGAGCTTGATGCGGGCCTCAAAGAGTTCTCGGCAACGAAGGGAACTATCATTCTGATGAATCCTAAGAGTGGGGCCATTATGGCAATGGCAAGTCGGCCGACCTACAACCTGAATACTCGGGAAAATATTACCAAAAATGGTTTAGATTACGCGACCCAGGCGATTTACGAACCTGGGTCTACTTTTAAAATCATCTCTACCGCTGGTGCGATGGATCAGGGGCTGATTGAGCCTGATACTGTTTTTGATTGCCGCCCTTATCGAAATGGCTCAGTCAAGCTAGTGAAAGACTATAAAACATTTGGTGATTTGTCAGTGCAGCAGATCCTCGCCAAATCGAGTAATGTTGGGTCATACAAGATAGCCCTAGAGCTCGGAACAGATCTATTTTTCAACTATCTGAGAGCTTTCGGTTTCGGAGCGAAGACCAACATCCTCATGGCAGGAGAAAGTGCTGGGGTGGTCAGCAATACAGGAAACCCAACCGACTTCTCACGGATCTCATATGGCTATCACGTTAGTGTGACGCCCTTGCAGGTTGCCTGTGCTTATTCTGCCATTGCCAATGGCGGATTGCTGATGGAGCCACAGCTGTTGAAGTCGGTAACAGCAAATGATGGGACGAAAACTCATACCTTCAAACAGAAGAAAGTCCGAAGGGTGATCAAAGCAGAGACGGCACTTAAAATGCGTGAGGCACTGGCCACGGTTGTCGATGTTAAGGGCACCGCTAGACTTGCAAAAGTCGAAGGCTTCAGCGTGGCAGGCAAAACAGGCACGACGATTAAGATTCATCCTAAGGGGGGGTATTACGACGGCCAGAACGGTCGCGACAAACGCTACACCGTTTCCTTTGCAGGAATGATGTCTGCGGAAAATCCGGAGTTTGTTTGTGTGGTGGTGATCGATGACCCGAAAATGCCAGACGCCGAGGAGGGTACGCCAACAGCAAATCCTGGAGGCGGAAGTGTTGCCGCTCCTATTTTTTCTAAGGTCGCATCTCGTATAGCGAATCTTATGGGCATGAAACCTAGCCCTCAAAAGATGCCCACCCCTGAAAATGATGAGGCGCAGCTAGCGGAAAAGTCAGATCAATAAATTAATGAATTTAGAACAAATAATCAGCTCTCTAGATGTTATCTCCGTTACTGGGGATCTGGATAGTGAGGTGACAAGTATTTCCTTAGACTCGCGTGAGCTTAGTACTGGTGGCGTTTTTGTGGCGGTGAGCGGTAATGACCTAGATGGTCAGCAATTTGTGCCTCAGGCCATATTGAATGGAGCTTCTGCCATTATCTCTGAAGTCGCAAAGCCGGCAGGGAGTGAGGATCAAGTATGTTGGGTGCACGTTGCCGACGCTCGTGCTGCTGCCGCGGCTCTGGCCTGCACATGGTATAAACATCCATCTGCAGCTATGAAGGTGGTAGCGGTCACAGGCACGAATGGTAAAACCACTACCGCATTCATTATTCATGCGATCATGGAGCGGGCATGGAGCCGTGCGGGTTTATTGGGAACGGTTCAAATCAATGATGGCGAAGAAGTCACTCCAGCCACTCATACCACGCCTGGACCGGTCGAGCTACAGGCAAGCTTAGCAAAGATGTTACACAATGATTGCCGTGGTGTCGCCATGGAGATTTCGTCTCACGCACTCGAACAAAAACGCACAGATGGCCTTCAAATGGATGCTGCGGTGTTTACTAACTTGAGCCAAGACCATTTAGATTACCACGGTAACATGGGAGGCTATTTTGCTGCCAAATGTCGCTTGTTCGAATTGCTGGAAACACAGTCTGGAAACAAAAAAACCACAGCGGTTATTAATCTCGATGATCCATACGGACAGCGCTTGGTTGAAGAATTTGAAGGTAGATTGCACTTTATCACTTATGGCTACGGTGTGCACGCTGACATGCGCATCGGTCGTGAACAGCAGACCGTTCGGGGCACTGAATTTGATATCAAGTTCAAGGATCGTGATTATCTTGTCCGCACTCCTTACATCGGAAGATTTAATGTTTATAACTGCGTGGCGGCCATTGCCGCTTCCGCTGCTGTCGGTATCAAGGTGCGTGACGCGGTAGTTGCATTGGCTGAAGCACCTCAGGTGCCCGGCAGGATGGAAAATATCGGTTCGCGTGAAGGTGCGTCTGTATTTGTTGATTATGCGCACACTCCAGACGCCTTGGTCAATGCCTGTGCAGCACTACAGGAACTCAAACCTAATCGTTTGATTACTGTGTTTGGCTGTGGTGGTGATCGCGACAGCTCCAAGCGTGCATTGATGGGAGCAGCGGCATCCAAAGGGAGTGATTTCTGCATCACCACTTCCGATAACCCACGGTCTGAAAAGCCTGAAGCCATTCTGGCAGAAATTGAGAAGGGCATGGCGGGTGAGAGGTATCAACGTATCGAGGACAGGATGGAGGCCATTCAGACAGCGGTGAATTTATCACAAGAGGGGGATATTGTTTTGGTGGCAGGTAAGGGCCACGAGACCTACCAGGAAATAGCCGGCAAGCGCATTGATTTTGATGACCGCAGGGCGGCTTACAAAGCCTTAAACCTTAAAAAGACCACCGTTTAACATTTTACCCATGAAACCGATCACCGTAAACGAGATAGCAAGCGCCACAGGCGGTGA
This sequence comes from Akkermansiaceae bacterium, assembly GCA_017857425.1. Lineage (GTDB taxonomy): Bacteria > Verrucomicrobiota > Verrucomicrobiia > Verrucomicrobiales > Akkermansiaceae > Oceaniferula. The sequence goes on along the minus strand of JAFMDE010000006.1, from coordinate 16,258 downwards.
GCTTGTCGCGTCTACGGCGGTGAATGGCGAAGCGTTGGTGAGTTCAGTTTCTACCGATACACGCGAATTATCGGAAGGCTCGCTATTCATCGCATTGAGAGGGGAAAACTTTGATGGTAATGCCTTTGCGCTCAAAGCGGCCGAAGCTGGTGCTGCCTGCCTAGTGCTTGATGAGCTTCCTGAAGCTGTAGCTGAGCTCGGTGTTCCGGTGGTGCTCGTCCAAGACACATTGTTGGCATTACAGAGGCTAGCTAAGTGGTATCGTCAGCAGCTCAATATCCGTGTGATCGGCATAACGGGCTCGAATGGTAAGACCTCGACCAAGGATTTCACCGCATCGGTCATTGCTCAGAAGTTTAAGGTGAATGCGACCAAGGGTAATCTGAATAATCATATTGGTTTGCCTCTAAGCGTTCTGTCCACAGAGGAGAGCGATGAGGTTTGCGTATGGGAAATGGGTATGAGCCATGCGGGGGAGATTGCTCCTCTGTGCGATATCGCTGCGCCAGACATCGGTATCATTACTAATATTGGAACGGCCCATATTGAATTTCTCAAAACGCGTGAAGGCATTGCAGAAGAAAAAAGCGCATTGGCGCGGGCCTTGCCTGAGCGGGGCACACTGATTGTGCCTGCAAGCTGTGATTTTGTAGATTATTTAATCAAACGCACCCGGGCTAAAGTGATTGTTGCCGGTAATTGTCGTGGTGCTGTTCGCGCAGAAGATATGCGAATAACAGATGCTGGTTCCGCTTTCAAGTTATGCATTGATAACCAGGATGAAATAGCGGTTGAGCTAAGCGTGAGTGGCAAGCATATGGTCAATAATGCGCTGCTGGCCGCCGCTGCAGGCTATGCCCTGGGTATGAATTCTGCCGAGATAGCGGCGGGGTTAAGTGCTGCGCAGTTGACCGGTGGACGCCTGCAAAAGTTCGTATCTCACGGGGTCACGGTGTTTGATGATACATACAATGCCAATCCAGACTCGGTGATAGCGGCGATCGATACACTCGCCGAGTTGCCAGTTCATAATGGAGCACGCCGTTTAGTTGTCTTGGGCAAGATGGCGGAGCTTGGTCCTCACTCCGATGCTGAGCACAGGCGTGTAGGTAAAATCGCAGCTGAGAAGAATCTTACCGTTGTTAGCGTAGGCGTTGACGCTCGGGAGATCTACCAAGGGGCGAGCGAGTGCAGTGATGATGCTCATCAATTTGATGATGCCGATTCAGCAGCCACATGGATTAAGAATTTTTGTAAAGAAGGGGACAGCGCGCTGTTCAAAGGCAGTCGTATGGCTGGAATGGAAAACGTCATGCATCTTGCGTTTCCTCAAAACTAACTCATTGATCAAAATATGTTATATTGGATTTACGAGTATTGGTTAGAGGCATTCAAGGCCGGCGATCAATGGGCCGACACCATGAGTTTCCTGAGGTTGCTTGGTTATGTGACGGTGCGTGCAGGTGTGGCTTGTATGCTCACCTTTTTAATCAGTGTTGCCTTTGGTCCGTGGGTGATTCGTAAATTAGTTTCACTGAAAGTAGGTCAGCCGATACGCAGTGCGGAGGAAGTTCACAAACTCAATGAGCTGCACGGCGGCAAGGCGGGAACACCGACCATGGGTGGTGTTTTGATTTTGGGCACGGTGCTTATGGCAGTGCTTGTGTGCGGGCGCCCTTTGAATCCCTTTGTGGCTGTTACAACTTGCGTCATGCTCGGGCTCGGTTTGTTGGGTTTCGTGGATGATTACACCAAGGTGAAGCTAAAGAGCTCTGATGGTATCAGAGGTAGGGTCAAGCTCTTCTGGCAAGTGGCAATCAGCTGTATTGCTGCTGCATTTCTGTTCTTTAAAACCAAAGAGCTGGGCATGGGTTATACCATGGTTGATGCACCAATGCAGATTAGTGAAATTACCTTTCCGCTTTCTAAGCAGCCTTTGTTCGATATGGGTTATTTGTATATCCCATTTTTTGCGCTGATTGTTGTAGGCTGCTCTAATGCGGTGAATCTGACAGATGGTCTTGATGGCTTGGCTACAGGATGCACCATTACTGTCTCGCTCGCCTATGCGGTGATCACGTATCTGGCCGGTCATGCCTATATGGCCAAAGAATACCTGTTCATTCCCTATAATACCCATGTGGTTGAGCTTTCTGTGTTTTTATTAGCTCTGGTGGGAGCTGGCTTTGGTTTCCTCTGGCATAACTGCCACCCAGCTAAAGTGTTTATGGGAGACACGGGTTCGCTTGCCATTGGTGGCGGTCTTGCCACCGCAGCTATTTGCGCCAAGCAGGAGCTGCTCTTGGTTATTATTGGCTGGGTTTTTGTTATGGAGGCTTTGTCGGTGATTCTCCAAGTCGGCAGCTTTAAGCTTACCGGAAAACGTATTTTTGCGATGTCGCCTATTCACCATCACTTCGAGCTTCGAGGCTGGCATGAAAGCCAGGTGATCATTCGCTTTTGGATCATCTCTGCATTCAGTGGATTGGTGGGAATCGCCTTGTTGAAAATTGTCTAATATGAATTTGGAAAACAAAAATGTCATTACCCTAGGAGCCGGCTCAAGTGGCCGTGCTGCTGCTGCGCTTGCCGTTTCGGCTGGGGCTGACGTTACTATTCATGATTCACGTGACACGATCAGTGATTTGCCTAAGGGTGTTAAGGCCGTTGCCAATGCGACAACGGCTACCGGAAATGCGAGTAGCTGTGATCTGTTGGTTGTTTCCCCAGGGATTGATGGCAACAGCGACTTTGTGCAATCTTACCAGCAGCACGCGGGTGAGATGATTGGTGAAGTTGAGCTGGCATACCGCTTTTATAAAGGCCGAATTATTGCCATTACCGGCACCAATGGAAAGACGACCACTACCGAGATTGTAGATCGTATTCTGAATCACTGCGGTGTGAGCTGTGTGCCCTGCGGTAACTACGGTATGCCTTTTTCTGAATTGCCCCTGATGGGCGAGCCTCCGGCAGTGGCGGCTTTGGAGGTGAGCTCGTTTCAGCTGGAGACCGTCGTCGATTTTCATCCCAATGTTGTGATTTGGCTTAATTTTTCCGCAGATCACATGGATCGATACCCTACGTTGCAAGCGTACAAGGATGCCAAATTACGTGTCTTCGAAAACCTTGATGCTGACGACCATGTAGTTGTCCGCGCGGGTGAAGATGTAGGTGACTTTAAGGCGAGTGTAGCGACTTTTTCTACCGAGACGAATGCAGATTACACCTTTCAAGATGGCTGGATATGTGAGGGTGGGGAAAAAGTGATCGACCTGTCCGTAACCCAGCTCCGTGGCTTGCATAATGCTGAGAATGCAATGGCGGCTTATGCGGCTTGCTCAGTTTTGGGTGTTAAAGCGGAGGATGTGAACGAGGCACTTCGTGGATTTGCACCGCCACTTCACCGTTGTGAGTTAGTGCGCACTCTTGATGGAGTCGAATACATCAACGACTCAAAGGCGACAAACCTGCATGCTCTTGATAGTGCACTTCGTTCGCAGAGCCGTCGTGTTGTGCTCATTGCTGGCGGCAAGCAGAAAGGTCTCGACTACACCGAGCTCTTACCTCGTTTGCAGACGACGACAAAAGGTGTGGTCGTCTTTGGCGAAATTGCCCAGCAGCTAGCCGCTACCCTTGAAGCTATTTCTGACACCGTTCCCACCACTGTGGCCACCAGCCTTGAAGAGGCACTTGGCCAAGCGCGCGATATGGCGGAACACGGTGACACCATCCTTTTCTCCCCCGGAACATCATCATTCGATATGTTTTCCGGATATGAGGAACGCGGCGACTGCTTCCGCCGTATTACCAACAATCTGAAGTAATTTTCCTAACTAACAAAAAACAACCAACACATCGTTATTATGAATAAGCCAATCCAAATTAAAAGAAACAAGCCAGCCAGCTCTCATTATCGAGTGCTCTATGCCAAAACGGGACGCAAACGTAGATTGCATGCCGCGACCACTGCTACGGTAGATCAGCACGCCGGAATGGGTGCCGATGTGCCTGGTATTGGTGTCGGCAGAGCGCTCTTTGTGATCCTCATCCTGCATGTGCTGGCCGTCGCCGCCATCTACATTCACAGCGCATTTTTTGCTGATGCCAAGGTGCTTACCGCAAACGAAGGTCAGCATGCTTTGTCGGAGCCTGCAGCGGCCTTAGTTGTGCCCGTTGCGCCGGTTGCTAAAAAAGCTGTCGTGAAAAAGAAGGCTCCTGCGAAACGAGTTGCCCAGCAGCCAGCTCACACAGGACGTCATATCGTTGTAACGGGTGATACTTACCCGCGTATCGCAAGGACATGTAATGTATCAGAAACAGCCTTGCGTGCACTCAACGGTGGTCAGGCATTACGCGCAGGTATCGTGCTTGATCTTCCGGCAGAGCTCTCTGCCCGTCCCGTCGATCCTAAAACTGCAGCGGCTCCTAAAAAGTCTGCATCGAAAGCGGCTGAACTGAAAGCCTCGGCACCAAAAGCCTCAGCAGCTAAAAAGAAGCAATCTGCAATAGCAGCCAAAGCACCCGATGCCAAGCCAGCTCAAACGGTGAAGGTGACACCGGCATACGATGTTAGCAATGCGCCTAAAGCGCTTGTCGAGGAGCCCGATGCCACTCCTGCGATTCAGGACAGTGGTAAGACATACACCATCAAGCCTGGTGATACCTTGTGGGGAATTTCAAGCCGTTTCAAAGTATCCCGTGATGATCTGCTCGCGCTTAATGGCATCAAGGACGCAAACAAGCTTTACGCAGGTCGCAGTATTAAGATACCAGCGAATTAAGTCGCCTGATACTTTGACGGTGATCGCCATGTCCTTCTAAATCATTTCCCATGGGTCGAAAAAATGCCATATTTCTCTGCCTCGCTGTAATGGCGTTGGTGACCCTTGGGCTTGTGATGCTCGCAAGTACGAGTGTTTGGAATAAGGATGTGGATGGTTATTCTTTAGTGAAAAAGCAGACCGTCTTTATTGCGATGGGTTTGCTTGGAGCGGTGGTGATATCGAATATTGATTACAGGAAACTTCGTGCTTTTTGGATTCCGGCGCTGGTGATTTCAACGACGCTTCTGGTGTTGTGTTACGTGCCGGGCATTGGTCACAAGGTCAATGGCGCGACACGTTGGATTAAGATCCCAGGCGTGCTACAGTTTCAGCCTTCAGAACTGGCTAAAATTTTTGTGATCATGGCCCTTGCCGCTTGGTATGCCCATTACCAGGCCGAGGGTCGCAAGTTCTTCAAGGGCTTTATTTCCCCATCTATTCTTTTGGGAATACCGGTTGCTCTTATCTTTTTCGAAAAGGACATGGGCACAGCAATGGCTCTCGGGTGCTCTGGGGGAATGGTCATGTTTGCTGCTGGCGTGCGCATGCCCTATATCATTGCTGCATTTACTGCTACGGTTGGTGGAGCTTGGTTGGTTATTCTGAAAAACCCAGAACGAATGGGAAGGATCAACGCATTGTTTGATCTTGATTCCAAAGAGCATAGCCAAGGGGATGGCTACCAGCAACTTATGGGGTTAAACGCTTTTATCGATGGTGGAGTGAATGGCACTGGCTTAGGTAATGGTCTTGGTAAGATGGGTAAGCTGCCGATGGCGCATACTGATTTTATTTTCCCTACCATCGGTGAGGAATTAGGTCTTTGGGCTACACTGGGAAGTGTATTCTGCTTTGTCGTTATCATGGTTTATGGAATGGCCATTGCCATGCATGCAAAAGATATTTTCGGCAGGTTGTTAGCAGTTGGCCTGACCGGTGTTATTGTGGTGCCAGCCATGGTGAACATTGGGGTGTGCACAGCGGTGCTGCCAAACACAGGTCTGCCATTGCCCTTTATCAGCTATGGAGGCACTAACATCCTCTTTACACTATTTGCAGTCGGGGTGCTATTATCCATCCACCGGCAAGCTGCTTTCACAAGTCGCGCTGAGGTCCCTGTGATTACTCAGAAAAAGCAGTGTCTGAGAATTTGACCTCAGGCAGAGGGCATCTCTGGTGATTGGGAGAAGTCTTTATTGGTCAGAGCTTGGATGGTAAAGATCCAGAATGAGATCAAACCCCATGTGAGACCGAGCACGACTCCGAAGTCGATGATGCCGCGCCAAGGTTGATCACACTGGTGAACGAGGAGGACCAGGCAGATGATTCCAAATGTCAGGCAATACGCGATCGTTTTTGTTTTCCTGTTAGCATGGAAAAAACCCATTGAGAAAAGAGGCGCCAAAACAATACGTAGCAGTGTGGGGTGATCACGCAGATACTTGACTCGAGCTGCCGTGCGCGGGGAGAATTTTTTCTGGAAGCCGCGGTAACCCTCCGCCACCAACATAAAAAGAGCAAAGGCGACAAGGGCGGTCCACTGCCATGCACTTAGTCCACCCTCGATGGCATTTGCGGCATGCTTAGAAAGGCCAATGATGGCGCGCAGCAACAATACACTAACACCTATGATGGCCCAAGGGACTCCAATAAATCGCACAAACAAATGCATGCTCTAAAGTTGGCAGTTAAGCACGCCTTGTAAAGACGTTGCTTTGAAAAAAATGATTATGTGCGCAGCTCTGACGCTCTTTTGTTTTGTGCGTTGGTAATGGATACTACCACGGTGATAGAAAGATAATTGAGAGTGATACTTGCGATGTCGGCAACGCTGCCAAGTTTGTCGAGGATAGCGATGATTTCGACGTTGATGGATAGGTGGCCGGTCAGTTGGCCTGCCGTGAGTATAATGAATGCTAGCCATGAGAACCACCACAGGGGTAGTAGGCGCGTCAGATTAGCGCGCATGCCAAAGCTTGCGTTACGTATTTCCAACATGCTGCTGTAGGGTTTCCAGAGCGAAACGATGGGGATGAAGTAATAAGCAACTGCCCATGCTGGAGTCGCTTTCATTTTGGGGGGGTTGAGTAACCATGCGTTCTTGCAGCTACGGTTGACCCACAGGCAGTAAAATGGCACGCAGAGAATATGGATGGTAATTCCAGCCATATAAATCACACGAAGCGTGATGGAGATATGGTGATCGGGTTCAGCTAAAATGGTTGCTGGGATAACTTGGCGTGCTAGCAGAGAAAAAAGAGTCAGCATGACCGCAACAATAAGCCCCATGAAGATGATTGCCTTGAGTGGATCATTGTTCCTGAAGGGTCCGTAGGTGCCAGATAAGACTTTTTTTTCAGTAGTCTGTGGCTGAATATAGGAGCTGGCGTTCACGTAGCCTTATGGGTGCATCGGCTCATAAAAGAGGCGTTTGTGCGAGCTTAGGCTAATGGTTTTTTGTCGAGTTCAAAAGCTTCATGAACAACGCGGGCGGCGTCCTCGATTTGGCTTTCACTGACAGTCACCGATATCTTGATTTCCGAAGTGGTAATCATGCCAATGTTAATGCCAGCTTTACCTAGTGCCTGGAACATCTTGGCTGCAACACCCGCGTGAGAGCGCATGCCTATGCCTACTGTGCTGAGCTTGGCGAGGGCGGCTTCGGATTCAATTTTAGCATCGCTGGAGAGCTCACTAAGAACAGGCTTAAGTGCGGCTTGGGCGCGACCTAGGTCGTTGGTGTGCATCGTAAATGAGTGGCGCGCCATGCCATCGCTGGAGATGTTCGAGACAATCATATCAACATTGATCTCAGCATCGGCTAAACAACCAAGGATTTTCCCCGATTGTCCAGGAGTGTCTGGTATATCTGTGATGGTGACGCGGGCTTGGGAGCGCTCGATAGAGACTCCTCGAATGACTACTGCTTCCATGGCTGGGTGTTCTTCGGTAACTAGGGTTCCTGGGTTGTCGTTGAGGCTTGAACAGACTTCAAATACAACACCATATTTTTTGGCGAATTCGACAGAGCGGGACTGCATCACCTTTGTTCCAGATGAGGCCATTTCCAGCATTTCGTCGTATGATATTTCGGGGAGCTTGCGTGCATTTAGCACGATGCGTGGGTCACAAGTATAAACACCATCAACATCGGTTAGGATTTGACAGACATCAGCATCCAGTGATGCCGCAACGGCGATGGCACTGAGATCAGATCCGCCGCGCCCGAGTGTATGAATCAGGCCCTCTTTGGTCACACCCTGAAAACCAGCAACAATCACTACTTTTCCCTCGGCAAGATAACCTTTGATTAGTGAAGGCTCGATTTCATCAATTCTACCGCGGGTGTGACTGCCAACCGTTTGGATGCCAGCTTGGCCGCCTGTGGCAGAAACGGCATCGACTCCCAAGCTTTGAAGAGCCATGGCAACGAGGGCGATGGATTGTTGTTCTCCGCTAGATAAGAGCACATCAAGCTCACGTTCTGGAGCGTTGGCGTTGAGCTCATTAGCCATGCTAAGGAGTCTATCGGTGACACCCCCCATAGCCGAAACCACCGCGACGACTTGGTTGCCCTCATCCAGGACACGCTTGATCCTTGCCGCTACATTGCGGATGCGATCTAGGGTCCCAACGGATGATCCGCCATATTTTTGAACAATGAGTGCCATGCTTGCCAGTCCGTTTCTTGATTCGGAGGGGGGCGCAGCATAATCAGCCGAGGCTTTACGTCAAGTCTGGGGAATGCCAAGAGATTTCTTTTTATGATGGCAAGACTAAGGATTGGATAGGCTCTTTTTACTTTTGATATCCGGTGTTCCTGCTATTTCGAGCGGTAAGCATGAGCATTTATGAGCATTTCAACTGCATTTCCTTCTCATAGATCTAGCCTAGAAAAATTTACTTTTCAACGATTTGCAGCGATGAGCTAAACTAAGAGCTAAACTAAGAGCTAAACCAAGATCCATAACGATAACCAATATGAAACTAGAAACGATTTGCCTCCACGGAGGCCAACAACCAGATCCCACCACCAATGCTTGCGCGGTGCCATTGTACCGCACCAGTTCTTTTGTTTTCAACTCCACCGAGCATGCGGCAAATTTATTTGCTCTTAAAGAGCTCGGTAATATCTACACGCGCCTGATGAACCCAACAACCGACGTGTTGGAGAAGCGAGTATGCCTGCTGGAAGGAGCCCATGAAATGGCAGGCTTGGGATTTGCTTCGGGAACAGCGGCCATATTTAACAGCATCATCAACCTCGCTCAATCCGGTGATAATATTGTTTCTGCCCGCAATCTGTATGGTGGTAGCTACACCATGTTTAACGATATCCTTCCGAAGATGGGCATTGATGTCAGCCTTGTGGACTCCACTGACCCTGCTCATTTTGAAGAGGCAATTAATGAGAACACCCGTGCCCTATTTTGTGAAACGGTATCCAACCCAGCACTCGAAGTAGCCGACCTCGAAGCGATTGCCAAGATTGCACACGCTCATGGCTTGCCTTTGATCGTGGATGCTACCTTCTCCACCCCGTATCTGACCAAGCCACTCGACCACGGTGCCGATATTGTCATTCACTCACTGACCAAATGGTTTGGCGGCCATGGTATCGGACTTGGAGGTATTGTGGTGGATTCGGGAAAATTTAACTGGGCGGGTGGCAAGCATCCGCTTTTTGATGAGCCTGATAACTCATACCACGGGTTGCGTTGGGGGCATGATCTGCCCGATCCATTGGCGCCATTAGCCTACATCCTTCGTTTGCGCACAGTGCCCTTGCGTAACCTCGGTGCCTGTATCAGCCCTGATAACTCATGGCAATTCTTGCAGGGTATTGAAACCTTGCCGCTCAGGATGGAGAAGCACTCAGAGAATGCGCTCAAAGTAGCCGAGTATCTAAAAGGGCACGATGCTGTGGAGTGGGTGCGTTTCCCTGGATTAGCAGATGACCCTGAATACGATCGTTGCCAAAAATACCTCAAGGGTAAAGGCGGCGGCATGGTTGTCTTCGAACTTAAAGATGGTAGCGATGCTGGCCAGAAGTTGATCGAGTCACTAAAGCTGTTTCTGCACCTTGCCAATGTAGGGGATGCAAAAAGCCTAGCGATTCACCCAGCAACGACCACACATAGTCAGTTGAATGCTGAACAACAGCTTGCCGGTGGTATCACCCCAGGCCTGATACGTCTCAGCGTTGGTATTGAACACAGTGATGATATCATCGCTGACCTCGACCAGGCTCTAGCTACTCTAAGCTAGACTGAGTAAAATTAGTATTTTCACTTCAACTTAATAGCCTCAATCGAAGAGGCTTATTGGTTGATGTGTTGTAATATTTTATCGGTGATATCCTCAGCATCTCTTGCGTAGATGAGGGGGGATATGGTGCTGCTGGATCGTCCAGATGTATCGATGATCCAATCATACTGGTGATCGCGTGCATACTGATGAATCATTGCATGGATTTCGCCCAGTGACGTTTGTATGAAAATAGATAGATCTATCTTCGCCTGCTTCAGGTGTAGATTTTCTATTTCGTTGATTGCTCGTTCCAGGGATTGATACTGATTGACTAGTTTGTCAGCCCGGCCACGGTAGATTTCTCTGGCTTCTGTGGTTTCGGCTTGCTTGAGGATCTCATCGCGCAAGCTCGCCATCGCTTTGCTGACCTTGGTGCGACGTGCAACGAGGGTCGCAAGCCTCTGATCATGTTGATCTCGTTTGGCAAGAAGGTCTTTTCTTTGATCGTTCGCCTTCTTGTAGTTCTTGAGAATTTTATCAGTATTTACCGTGGCACAGCGTGTGTCAGCTGCCGCAGTGAAGGGCACCCAAGATAATAACAAAGCGAATGCAATGAGGTGTAGGAACCGCTTGCTGAGCATGGTTGATGTGCCATTCATAGGATATCTTTTAACAAGATGATCACACTATGTCCAGCATGCCCGAGCTGAGCTTTGCACCTGCTTTTATAGTGTTCAGAGAATTTTCCGGTGAATTAGAAATAGTATTTGGCTCCGGGCTTCGGAATGATCGTCTCAGTAGTTGGGAGTTTCTCGCGAAGCTGATCCGCGAACCATTCGGTTGCCTGAATATCGCCATGAACGAGAATGGTTTTGCTCGGTTTTACCCGCAAAATATAGTCGAGTAAGTCGTCTCTTGTGGCGTGTCCTGAGAAATCGAAGACCTTCATCGGGCAGTTAAACTGGACGGGAGGCTGTTCAGGATCAAGGTTGATGAGGTCTCCTTGCTTGCCCGCGCGGATATGACCTGCTGGGGAGTCGGGGTCTGCATAACCGACAAAGAGCAGTGCGTTTTTAGGGTTATCCAGAAAGCCGCGTGCAAAACTATTCGATACTGTCTTTTCAGTCATCATACCGCTGGAAAGGGCGTAGATAGCTCCAGGCTGGTAGACGATAGGGGCGCGCTTACGGCGGCGACCACCTGTCTTGACTTCCATGTCCTTGAGGACTCGAAAGCCGGGTTGATTGCGCGGGGTTGAGTCTGCAAACTCATCGAAGATGAGTGACATTTTCGTGCTGAGACCGCCGATGTAGACGGGCGCATCGGGAATCATGCCCTCAGTTTTGAAGCGGTTAATCATGCTCAGAACTTCCTGAGTTTTACCCATGGCAAATACAGGGACGAGGACAGATCCACCATCACGCAGGCAGCGGTTAATGGACTCAGCAAAGTTATTTTCCTCCTGTTGGCGGTTGTAGGACTCGTCACGAGGAGAGGCACCACGGGTTGTCTCGATGATAAGGATATCAATATCCTCCTCAGGAAGTTTAGCACCTGGAATGAGGGTTTGATCTTCGAACTGTACATCACCCGTGTAGAAAATGCGTTTGTCCATAGTTTCTAACATGACGCCCGCAGAGCCAAGGATATGCCCTGCGTCATGAAAGCTAGCGCGGACATTTTCATTAAGCTGGAATGGGCGATCATATTTGAAGGTGCGCCAGCGCTTTTCTAGCCGGTCGAGCTCGCGATGCGTGTAGAAAGGGTAATCCGTAATTCCCAATTCAACGCGTTTGCTCTCCATGACATTGACTGAATTGTGCAGCAGGGCATCCACAAGCTTGGAGGTGGCAGGAGTCATGTAAACCTCGGCATCTGGCTGGCCATTCATTAGCACAGGGAGCGATCCGGAATGATCCAAGTGGGAGTGGGAGACAAAAATGGAGTCAACGCTGCTAGATTCAAGCTCGTGATGAGCAGGGAGGGATTCGATTCCTTCCTCCTTAGGGTGCATGCCGGAATCAAGTACGATGCGATGGCCGTCGAGCTCAACGAGGTAAGAATTGGCGCCAATCTCGTTTCGGCGGAGGAGTGATTGAAAAAACATTGTGGGTAGAGTATAATTGCTTGTTGGTGCGGGGAAGAGAGGCGAAATGCTGCGTTAGCCACTGGCGACTGGCCACTAGCTACTAGTTACTGGCTGCTTGGGCGAGCGCTTTCTTGGGATAACATCGCCTTGACGTGGCCGATGAGAAAAATCGAGCCGCAGATGAGAACAGGTGAGTTTGAGGCCTGATGGCATGCACTGTCAATGGCATCAACGATATTGGCGTGGATTGTGTGCGGGGTATCTGCATGGATCGAGCGGGCAAGCTCATCAGAGCTCAGCGAGCGAGGTGAGTCGATGGGGGTAAGGTGAATATGAGCAGCGATACGAGATAGAATAGAGATCACCAGCTCTGTATTTTTACCCTCCACGGCTCCAAAGATCATGGTTGCCTTGCAATGGGGGTATTGCTCCTGCCATGTTTTTGTTAGAGCTTCAGCAGCTTGTGCGTTGTGCGCAGCATCAAGGATGATTTCAGATGGCAAGTCAGGTGCCGAGCATCGCTCAAAGCGTCCCGGCCAGTTGACGCTTGCCAGTGCATCACTGATGATTTTGGTGTTCACTGGAAGCTGTGCATGCTCAGCGGCAGCAATGGCGAGTGAGGCATTGTAAAGTTGATGGGGGCCCTTCAAACTAATCTCTGATTCGGTGTATGGATCAGTGATAAAACGAATGGGAGAGCCGATGTCATTAGCGTGTTTCTTAAGAACATCTCTGGCTTCAGGAGTTTGGGCGCTGCTTAAGACAGCTTGGCCAGCAATCATGATGCCTGCTTTCTCTGTTGCAATTTTGGCTAATGTCTCGCCAAGCCATTGAGAGTGGTCCATCGCCACTGGGGTGATCACTGCTACATCGGCAGGCACTGCCGTAGTCGCATCAAGCCGTCCTCCCATTCCTGTTTCTAAGGCGATGACCTCGCAACCTTGCTGCTTAAAATGCATCATGCCAAGGGCAAGGGTAAGCTCAAAAAATGTAGGATGGTGCTCCCAGCTAGCCACGAGTTCTCTGATCTCAGTCAGGTATTGAGCTGTTTTTTCTTCACTGATTTCAGCTCCATTGACACGGATGCGTTCACGGAAATTAATCAAGTGAGGTGAGGTGAAAAGTCCACTGCACAAACCGCATGAGCGAGCGATGGCGTCAATCATTGCACAGGTCGAACCTTTGCCATTTGTTCCCGCGACATGGATGACCTTCACTCCAGTCGCGGGGTAGGCACGAAGCTCGCGAAGTAATCTGCGGGGCTGCTCGAGTCCAAGTTTGATACCAAACTGCTGAGTCCCGTAAAGCCAGTCGATCGCTTCTTTGTAGGTCATCTGCACGGGATGGTTGGGCATCCAGTGTTTGTGGACTAAATACGCGATACGAGCTACGTTATGGCAGCATGTATCCAAGCAGCGCACCAAGTCTGGCACGCAATTTACTGCGCTTCACGATGGCATCAATCAGGCCGTGTTCGAGCATGAACTCAGCAGTCTGAAAGCCTGGCGGTAGGTCTTGGTGAGTGGTCTCTTTAACGACTCGCGGGCCAGCAAATCCGATCATGCATTTAGGCTCGGCAAGGTTAATGTCACCGATGGTGGCAAAGGAAGCTGTGACTCCTCCGGTGGTAGGATGAGTCATTACTGAGATATAGGGCAGACCGGCTTCTGACAAGCGAGCTAGGGCAGCACAGGTTTTTGCCATCTGCATGAGCGAGAGCATGCCTTCCTGCATGCGGGCACCTGATGATGCTGAAACAATGATGACTGCTTTTTTTTCATCAATGGCCTGCTCTATGGCGCGGGTGATTTTTTCCCCTACAACTGAGCCCATTGAGCCAGCAAAAAACTTGAAGTCCATGACGGCGATCATGGCAGGCTTGCCTTCAATGGTTAGGGATCCTGTCACAACGGCATCGTTGAGTTTGGTTTTCTCCCGCAGCATGTCAATCTTGTCCTCATACTTGCTAAACCCAAGTGGGTTTTTGGAAAAGAGACCGGCGTTGGTTTCCTGAAAACTTCCAGGGTCGGCAAGAAGCTGGATGCGTTCGTGAGAACCGATGAGAAAATGATGTTCACATTTCGTGCAAACGTTGAGGTTTTGCTTGAGGTCAAGTGCGTGAATCAGTTCGCCGCAATCCGTGCACTTGGTCCACAGGTCATCGGGCATGCTCTCACGTTTGTTACCCGCACCTCTGAGTTTTGGTTTGTTGAAGATACCCATTTGTTCGAGATTCTATGTACTAAATGAAAAATTCCAAAGCTAAAAATAATTAGTAGCTACGCCCCCATAGAGCGCGCTGGCGGGTAGGTTCGGAAGTAAGAAAACACGGTGCAGGATCGCCTTCTTGGAGCTTGAGTGGTAGGCAGCGGATGGATATTTTGTGTTTCTTGGAGAGATCCTCCTCTTGCTCGCGCGTGCCATTCCACGGAGTCATTAGCCAACCCGGTGATTCTTGTGACCAGTGTTGATCAAAGTTTTCTATGTTGTCGCATTCGGTAATGTTTTGGTCACGCAGCTCAGTGGCGCGAGCAAGTAGTGTATTGTGGATATCTTGCAAGATATCCGAGGCGTTGCGAATGAAGTCCTCTTTGGGTAAAAAGTCTTTGTCCATGGGCCCTTGGTCGCGGCGTTGCATGCACACTTTTCCTGATTCGAGATCGCGTGGGCCTATCTCAATTCTGATCGGAGCACCTTTTTTAACCCATTCCCACTTTTTAACACCACCGCCCAAATCACGACCGTCAACGTGAACACGCAGGGGCTGATCAGCGTATCTACAATCACGGCGTAGAATTTCTGCGAGGGCATGACAGGCATCAATGATGGCATCTCGGCTGTCCTCCTTGGGTGTGACGGGCACGATGACAATTTGTGATGGCGCTACTCGAGGCGGTAGCACGAGGCCATCATCATCCGAGTGAGCCATGATGATGGTGCCGATGAGGCGTGTGGAGACTCCCCAAGAGGTTGTGTGGGCATGCTGTTGGTTGCCATCACGTCCCGTGAAGCTGATGTTTTGAGCCTTGGAAAAATTAGTGCCCAAATAATGGGAGGTGCCTGCCTGGATGGCTTTTTTGTCCTGAACCATCGCCTCTACGGTGAGCGTCATATCTGCGCCCGGGAAACGTTCAGCTTCGGTTTTTTCACCAGCGATCACTGGGATCGCAAGGTGATCGCGAAGGAATTCTTCATAGAGTTGGTGGATGGTGCGTGTTTCCTCGATGGCCTCCTCTTTGGTCTCATGGGCGGTGTGGCCTTCTTGCCATAGGAACTCGGCGGTGCGCAGAAAGAGGCGGGGACGCATTTCCCAGCGCATCACATTAGCCCACTGATTGATGAGCAGTGGCAGATCTCGATAGGATTCAATCCAACGCGAGAAGGCAGCTCCGATGATTGTTTCAGAGGTAGGCCGGATGACGTAGGGCTCGGTGAGCTTTCCAGCGGGAATCATTTTTGTTTTGCCCTCATCATCTTTGATGGCCTCAAGCCGATGGTGAGTGACAACGGCGCACTCCGTAGCGAAGCCCTCGGCATGTTCAGCCTCTTTTTCGAGATAAGAGAGTGGTATTAATAAGGGGAAATAAGCGTTCTGATGTCCTGTCTCCTTGAAACGCACATCGAGCTGCTGCTGGATAAGTTCCCATATGCCATAGCCCCAGGGCTTGATGACCATGCAACCGCGGGTTTCTGAATTTTCAGCCATGTCAGCAGCTTTGACAACCTGCTGATACCATTCTGGGAAATCGTCGGCGCGCGAGGGCTGAATCGCTGTCTTTTGTGGCTTTGCCATGTTGCAGCTTTACAAATCATACTGACGAGAAATGCACAAGCGAGATGTGCAGGAACTGAAGAAACATCGACATTACGCTATGACGCCTTTCATAGAGCTAGGCGAAATAACGATAAAAAGTATAATATTTCTCGTTTCTGCTGGTCAAGTGGTGCTTTGGCCAGCTAATATCTTTGAAGAATTATTTAATATGAATTTAACATTACGTAAGAGAGTGGTTGTGTCCGTCTTGCTGGCCCTGATGAGCATCTCATCGGTATTGATGGCGCAGCAATATGAGTTAGATATTGAAAAGCCTAG
>JAFMDE010000092.1 GCA_017857425.1 Akkermansiaceae bacterium | reverse complement strand
GCTAAGAAAAATGACGGAGCAGCTGCATCCAGGTGGTGTGTTTGCCTTGTGGTCAGATGATCCTCCCGAGGACTCATTTATGCAGATCCTGACAGATGTTTTTGCCAGCTGTGAAACCCATGTGGTTCCCTTTGAAAATCCGATCCTTGGACGTAACTCGGAGAGCACAGTCTATGTCGCCAAAACCTAATGGGTTTAAATATTCTCATCTGGAGCGATGAAGATTTCATCTCGAATGCTGCCTTTTGCTGTGCTGGCGTGTGCCCTTCTCTGGGGCAGTGCCTTTCCGGCGATTAAGGCGATTTACGCGGACTGGCACAATGCCGGCATAGAGCCTACGATGGCGAACCGGTTTGTGCTCGCTGGAGTGAGATTTATGATTGGTGGTGCTGCTCTGCTGATGCTTGCTAAGCAGCCTTTGGCAGAGCTAAGGAACACCTCGCTGGTTAGGCTGCTCGCCTTTGCCTGTGCTCAAACTTATATCCAATACGCTTTGTTTTATTCAGCGCTTGCCATTTCGAGTGCGGTATTGGGAGGATTACTGGTTGGCTCGGGCAGTATTTGGTGGTTGCTGTTGGCTCCGTTATTATTGAAGTCACCTTGGCCAAGTTGTCAGCAGTGGGGGTTTATTTTGGCGGGCTTGGCGGGGGTTGTGTTTGCTGTTTATCGCCCGGGAGCGGGCAGTGGTCAGGCCGTCCTTGGTGGAATTCTTTTTTGCTTGTGTACACTCAGTGGCGCCTTTGCTTTGATCATCCTACAAAAAATATTGAAGACAATGGGTCCGAAGTCAGCAACAGGCTACGGTCTATTGTTCGGCGGTATTTTGTTGATGCTTAGCGGAGCGTCGGCATGGCCTGAGTTGCAGGTCTTATTTTCATCCAAGGTGATCCTGCTTACTTTTTACTTAGCCTTCGTATCCGCTTTTTCTTTTGGCTTATGGAACTACCTGACGAGCTTATTCCCAGTGAACTTGCTGGCTGGATATCGATTTTTGGTGCCGATATGTGCGGTCATCGAATCATCTCTGATGGTCTCGGGCGAGACACCAGGTTACGGTATCTGGCTAGGGGGGGCACTGGTGGTCGCCTCTCTGGTTGGCTTGCACCGCCGTGGTTTGGCAAAGGGTCTATCTAGATCGATCTGATGCCGTCTTTCGCAATGGTGATTTTGCGTTTCTTGAAGAGTGCACCAGTTGCCTTTTTGAAGGCTTTTTTACTGACACCGAGTTGCTGGTATATTTCTTCAGCAGGGCTGGAGTCACACAGTGACCAGAAGCCGTTTCGGGTCGTAAGTTGCTGCTCAATCCTGGCTTCAAGATCATCAATCTTCTCCTTGGTCGACTGCCCGGGGCGCTGAAGGGTGAGGTCTATTTTGCCATCGCTGCGTAGTTTGGCGATATAGCCAGTCAGACGCTCGCCAGGTGCGGGTTTGCGAAAGACTTCGTTGGCAAACAGCACGCCTGTGTGTTGGCCGTTGATGATTGCTTTGTAGCCAAGGTCGGTTTTAGCGTAAACCATGAGATCAACTTGCTGATCCAGGGTGTAATTTGGTTCCTCTTTACTCAAGAAGCGGTTAATGCGCCGGCTTGCGACAATGCGGTCACTCTCAGGATCTACGTAGACATAAACAACATATGATTTACCAACATCTATGCGGCTGTTTTGTTCTCGAAAGGGAATGAAGAGGTCTTTGACGAGGCCCCAATCAAGAAAGGAGCCAATGCTGGTGGCGGAGATGCACTCGAGGCAGGCAAACTCGCCGGGCATGGCCTTGGGGTGCTTCATAGTGGCGATGGGGCGATCTTCTGAATCACAGTAAATAAAGACATCGACACTTTCGCCGACCTCACATGGTCCTTGGACTTCATTGTAAGGCAAAAGAATATTGCCAAGCTCGCCGAGTGAATCGAGGAAGAAGCCTGGGGCGGTCTTTTTTAGAACGGTTAGCTGGGCACGCTTGCCGATTTCTGCGGGGATGTTTGACATGATGGGGAGGGGGGCACCCAAGCGATAAGGGTTACAACGTTGCGTTGTCGTTATGCGTAGCGGCAGGGACAGAGGCAGCGGGAGGGGCAAAGACCTTGTGGCGGGTCAGGAATTCATCGGCGGCATTGCCGTAAGCGATGCTGGCATTACCCGATGGGTCATGTTCGAAGATGGTTTTCCCATGGCTTGGGGCCTCTCCAATGCGGATAGATCGAGGGATGACGGTGTTGTAAAGCTGTGCTGGGAAGTAGGCGGAAACTTCTTCAACCACTTGGCGTGAGAGATTAGTACGACCGTCGTACATGGTCATGATAATGCCCTCAAGGGTGATCTGTGGGTTGGCTCCAGCCTCTCGGATTTGCTCGATGACTTGGACAATTTTGGCAAGCCCTTCCAAGCCGAACCACTCACACTGAAGGGGAATGAGAATTTCATCCGCTGCTGCCAATGCTGAAGTCATTAACACACCGAGTGAGGGTGGGGTATCTATGATGCAGAAGTCAAATTGGTTGTGCTTTTTGTAGTCGGTAAGCAGCTTGCGCAATCGCACCAAGTGGTCATCCATACGTGCGAGTTCAATTTCTACGCCAGCAAGGTCCATTCCAGATGGGATGATAGAGAGATTGGCAAGGCGTGAGGGGACGATTTTCTCCTCCATGCCACATGCTCCAAGCAGTGGGTGATACATGCTATCTGCACCATCTGCCTCATGACCGATACCGCTGGTAGCATTCGCCTGAGGGTCAAGATCGATCAATAATACACGCTGCTGGCGTTGAGCGAGACCTGCTGAGAGGTTGATGGCAGTCGTGGTTTTGCCTACCCCTCCTTTTTGGTTCGCGATGGCGATGATTTTCATTCTTTTTCGATGATTGGATCTTTGCGATCGATAATTTCGATCGAGAAATAGGTGTTTGAACATGCAC
This sequence comes from Akkermansiaceae bacterium, assembly GCA_017857425.1. Classification (GTDB taxonomy): domain Bacteria; phylum Verrucomicrobiota; class Verrucomicrobiia; order Verrucomicrobiales; family Akkermansiaceae; genus Oceaniferula. The sequence goes on along the minus strand of JAFMDE010000092.1, from coordinate 4,963 downwards.
TATTCCTGCTGCTGACCAAAGATAAAAAACTCACGATCTGTAAACGCGTCATTGCACTGTGGTGACATTTCGTCAGTCTGCCGGCAGCAAGTCATGTTTATTACCGAGCCATGGGTAGGTCAAGCAGCCGGAGGGCGGGTTTTTAAAGATGCCCGTGCATTACTGCGGCTAGGCAAGGTGACTGCACTCAGCTGTACAGAGACGGGTGAGGGGCATGTCTTTCAAGCTCAAGTAGGTTCTGGCAAGCGGCCTATGCGAGTCGTTGTCAAAGTGCTGAGCCCCACAAGGGTCAAAAACCTATGTAGCTGCGCGGTGGCTCGCTCCACAGGGGCAATGTGTGAGCATGCGGCTGCTGTCGTGCTAGCTGGTATTCAGAAGCGCGAGGAGGACGCCAAGCCGGCCAAGGCATCTAATAGTGACCGCCAGCCTAGTGCGGTCTCGCCGGCCGAGGTGGTAGCTTTAGAGGTTAAGATTTCCCCCCGTTTTCCGACCGATGGCCTAGGGGCGGTGCACCTGAAATCCTGTAAAGAGGCTGCGGTGGTTGCTGCCGATGATCGATTGGCACAATGGCTCACGGAGAACGTTGGATCTGCAGGTGCAGCAATGATCTCACTTCCGGAGGAGAAACTTGCAGGATTTTACCAGGCGATCAGTGGTCACCCCCGGGTCTTCTGTGGAGATTCTCTCATCAGGGTTCATTCAGGCACACTGCGGCCGGCCCTGGAACTGGAGCTAGAGGACGAGATGATGTGGCTCAAATTGAGACAATCTGGAGAAGTTGGGGAGGATGGGGAAGATGAAGAAGGGCTAGAGCTGATCATGCTTGGTCATATCCTCGCGGAATGGGATGCTGCTCACAGTCACTTGACGGTGGCCAATGAGGCTGAGGGAATGAAGGCATGGAGCTCGATGCTGACAGGGATCATCGAGCCGGCGGATTTGTTGACTGGTGACTGGCTACAGATCGAGCTGACAGCCTTTGTCAAAGTGCTGGATGTTTTAGCCGAGCTGTTTCAGCTGCCAGGTGATTTGGGTGGCCTCGCTATTGAGGAAGGCATGCCTGTCGTCGAGTTGAAATTAGCAGGTTCAACCCGTGCTTTACAGGCCAGCTTGACCGCTGTTTATGCAGGCAGAGAGCGAGTAGTTTTAGCCTCATCAAGGCGATCTGATGTTTCGTTTCCGCTACCCTCTGATGAGTCGGGCAAGTGGTTGATCCGTAATCCCGAGTTTGAACAGCAGGCGATTGGTAGGCTTATAGAGAGTGGTTTCCAGGTGCTCGATGCAGCTGGGGCAATGCTGCTGCGTGGCGAGGACGAGGTGATTGATTTCCTCACTGGGGTCCTGCCTGCATTACGGCGAAAGTGGCAGGTGCTGACTGATCAAAAGCTACAGCATGTTGAGCAGCGGGTTGAACGAATTACACCGTGCATTGAGCCGCAAGGAGCTGGTAATGATTGGTTGGCCTGTGATCTTTCGTGGCAGGTAGATGGCCGTGTATTAGATGAAGGTGCTGTTCGCAGGATGCTGCAGTCGGGGAGCCGGACGATGTCAACACCAGGGGGCGGTAAGGCTGTCATTTCTCATTTTGATGCCGAGGTGATGAAGGGGTTTTTGCTCGATACAGATCCGCGTCAGGAAGATGGACGGTATTATTTTTCAACACAGCAATCGGCCTATCTTGAACGTCTGCGTGCGCATTACGGCAGTGACCCAAAAAGCCATGAAGAGCTTGTGCCCGAGCTGCCGGCAACACTCGCTCAAACGCTACGTGGGTATCAGCAGGAGGGTGTTGATTGGTTGTATCGATGCGCGCTCAGTGGAGGTGCTGCGCTCTTAGCTGACGATATGGGCCTTGGTAAAACGCTACAGACACTTGCTTTTCTTAAACTCTGGAAAACACACAACCCACGGGCCAGTGAGCTGCCGGTGCTGATCGTGTGCCCTGCTACCTTGTTGGGCACTTGGCGTGATGAGGCGCAGAAGTTTATCCCAGATTTTAATGTGCTCATCATGCATGGTACTCGGCGTAAGGATTATTACGAGGTGATGGCATCCGCGGATTTGATTGTGACAAGCTATGCCCTGCTTGATAGGGACGCGGCACATTATATGAAGCTGCCAATGGCTGCCATTGTCTTAGATGAGGCTAGCGCTATCCGTAATCCTGATACCTTGGCCGCTAAAGCGGCGCGTAAAGTAAAGCAGTCAGCTCCTGATGCGGCGTGTGTTGCCATTACCGGAACTCCGGTGGAAAACAGTGTGCGTGACTTGTGGTCGATTTTTCAATTTTTGATGCCCGGCTATCTGGGTAGCAAGGAAGATTTCAGAACAAGATACGAGGTCCCGTGTGCAGCTGAGCTGCCAGATCGAGCGGCATTGCAGAGGCTGCGCTGGCGCACAGAGCCTTTCATGCTCCGACGCGTTAAATCTCAGGTTGCCAAAGACCTTCCGCCAAAGATAGAAAGTATAGTCTGGTGTGATCCCTCGCCTATGCAGCGTGATCACTATCAAGCGATCTTACGCCATGGTGTTGAGAAGATGGATCAAGTGCGCAAGAGTGTTGGCAAGGAGGGTGCTAGAATGCAGATGCTTACCGTATTGCTGCGGCTGCGTCAGAGTTGCTGCGATTTACGCCTGATTGATGACAAAACCAGTAGCGCGAGTATCTCAGATGTTTCAGCCAAGCTTGCTCGCTTACTCGAGCTGCTTGAGGAAGCTCGGCGTGGTGGTCACCGCGTTTTGGTCTTTAGTCAGTTTACCTCGATGCTGTCACTGATTCGTCACGAGCTCGATGAAGGAGATGTTGACTACTGTTATCTTGATGGTGGCACGCGTGATCGCACTACCGTCGTTGACAGGTTTCAAAAGTCAGATGGGCCTTCTGTGTTTCTGATCAGCTTGAAGGCGGGAGGATATGGTCTGACATTGACCGCTGCAGATACGGTGGTGCTGTTTGACCCATGGTGGAACCCCGCAGTGGAAGCACAGGCCTCAGACCGAATCCACAGAATTGGACAAACCAAGCCGGCAACGATTTATAAGTTCATCTCACGTGGCACCGTGGAGGAAAAAATATTACGGCTGCAGGATAAAAAACGCAACGTGATGGCAGCTGCGATGGGTGAAATGAGTGATGAATTCAATCCGATGATGGCGGGGCTTAGTGACGAAGAGATGATGGATTTACTGGCGTAAAAGCATATGCAAGCATATGAATTTAGATCACTTTATAAGGTCAACACGAAGGTGGTGGAGAAGGCGCCAGCTCCGAGAGTCTTGCTCATAAAAGCCGACAAAAAAGCCGACGTGAACGTCGGCTTTGCTGATGGGTGGAGAAAATCTTTGGTTTAACCTCCGATGTCAGTGCGGCCAGAAAGAACGGCGCCTTCCTCCATGCTGAGCATTTTGGTTTTGATGTCGCCGTCGAGCTTAGATTTGGTTTTGAGTTCGCAGCGCTCAGAAGTGATAGTGCCTTTGACTTTGCCAAAGAGCTTTACTTCGCCTGCTTTGACATCTCCCTTAACATAAGCATTCTCACCAATGGTAACCTTGCCTTTATCTGAAGTGATTTCACCGTCAACTTTGCCGTCAATGACCATGTCATTGCTGAATTTGATGGAACCGATGATTTCGATTCCGTTTGCGAGAACGTTGGTTGCATTAGCCATAACGAAAATGAACATGCCTCAGGGCTATGGGATGGCAACTAAACAATTCAAAAAAATACTGAGGATGTCTTAAGTATACGGCAGGGGGTGGCAGGGGGTGGCAAGGGACAAGGACGCTGATCTAATAGCCATCATTTGACGGGCATGTCTTCATCAAATGGGTTTTCAGAGGAGGACTCTGCAGGCTCTTGTCCCAGTTCGTCTGGCATGATGCGTTTCGATAAGCGATCGATACCTTCTTGGGCGTGCTCGCTACTCGGGTAGATCGACTTTGCCTGCATATACCAGCTCAGTGCTGAACCAGTTTGTGGATTGAGGTCGTTGTCTTCAAACTCTCTGGCACGGTTGAGGGCGACGGTGAAGTCGGCAACTTTGGAGGATAGTTTTTCGAGTCTTTGCAGTAATTCTGGATCCTTGGGGAATTCATCTCTTAGCTCTGCAAGTGCCTCCCATGCTGCAAAGTTGTTACCGTTTTTTGAAGAGACTTCAGCTAAGCTGATGGTGCCGTCAATGCGGGTGATGTTCCTGACAATTTGTTCGATGGCATCTTTACGGCTGGTGTCGTCTTTAACAACAGGGACAAATTCAAAGCGACGATCAAAAATCTCCCTGAAGTTATCCTCACTGAGAAGTCGGTCAAAATCATCGACTAAGGTTTTGACCATGTCGCTATCCTCGAGCAGGCTATCGAGTTGTTTGTCGATTTCATCGAGTTTGGGATTGGTCGGCCAGACTTGAGTGGCTTTTTTAAGCTCCTCTTGGAAGCTTTCTTGGTCACCATTGAGTAGGGCAAGTTGGGCAGAGCGAATATGCCCATTTGAGGCGCGTGTGAATGCCGCGATAGCACCCTCTGCTTTGGTTGAGTCAAAATCAGAGGATCTTTTTTTGAGAGCTTCAAGTATGATTTTAGCCTGAGTATAATCACGCACGTCCATGGCCTTGATTAAGTCATTCCCACTCCGGACATATTCTAGAACGATGCGGCGCTCTGGTGCTGGCACGGTTTGTAGCACTGGTAAAAATTCACCAATGGCATAAGCCTCGGTAAGCCGCTTGGATGCGCTGTGTAGCTCATTGTATTCGAGGTGATTCTGGAATCCTTTAACAAGAGACTTGGCCTTGCGCATGGCCTCATTAGCTGCGGAGTCTAGTCCTGTTACCGTAGGCTCTACCCCCAGCCCTTCGGTGAAAAACTTGTTAACATCGGAGTCTTTCTTGAGATGCATTTTTGAGCTGCCATCTTGAAAAATGAGATTATAAAAACGGGTGCCGATGATGACGTGTTCAAAACGTCG
>JAFMDE010000091.1 GCA_017857425.1 Akkermansiaceae bacterium | reverse complement strand
GGCATGGCCAATGTGGAAGATCAGTCAAAGAATGCAGGAGATAATGTGTTTGATGATTTGCCCTACTTAATCAGATTGCTGGATGATGAAGATCCCGCAGTTCGTCCCATCGTAAAGGAACGTATTTCTGAATTAAGAGGGGATATTAGTCATGACTTGGCGGCCCTCGGTATCAATATCAATACTGAGGGGAAAAAGCGCCTTTCGCGCCTACTTCAACCCGGCAGGAGGGAGACACTGCGAAACGAGTGGTTGGTCCCCTCGGGTGGCTCTGAAGCGCTAGGTGACGATTGGGAGAGCTTTGAAAATTTCCTCAGGCAAATATGTGATTTCATGCATGATGGGGTTACCTTGCGGCCTTCGCTCTCTGATAGCTTAGACATGCTCGCTGAAGAGATAGAACAAGATCTTGTTGATCCCAGTGCTAACGATCTACGGCGCTGGCTCTTTAAAAGCGGCCGCTACAAGGGAGACACCAAGCAGGCAGATGCTCTTAAGAACTATGACTTATGTCAGGTCATTGATTCACGCACTGGTAACCCTACAAGCCTTGCGTGTCTTTTCATGTTACTCGGGCGCCGCCTTGGTTGCCAGGTTGACGGCTGTAACTACCCAGGGCATTTCCTTGCACGTATCGATATTGGAGGAACGACGCACCTGATTGATTGTTTTCATGGCGGCAGGAAATTCGATGCCGACGCACTGCTGCGTCTCCACCCCGAGATATCAGAGCGTGCCAGATGTGCGGTGACTGATGGTGGCGATCTTGGTTTTATACTTTTGCGTTATGTGACTGAAATGCAGCACAGCCTGAGTGCGGTGAATCGTGATGAAGATGCTGCGCTTTTCAAAGAGTTGGCAACCACCTTGAAAGAATGAGGGAAGAGTTTCTGCGCACAGAAATAGAGGGTCATCTATTACATCGTCTCATTATCCATCCAGCAGAGGGCGTGGACGTGTCAGCTGTAGCCATTTTCTATCATGGTCAGGGAGACTACGCAGAGCGTTACCTCGATATATTGCATCCTTTTGTAGATCGCGGGGTGCGCTGTATTATCACCGAGCTTCCAGGTCACGGGCACAGCCCTGGAGTCAGAGGTCACTGTGGAGATGTCCATCTTCTTGACGCCGTGATTCAAAGCGCGCTTGAGGATGTCAATAATAGCTCTGATCTTCCCTATGGCGTAATGGGTCACTCCATGGGGGGGCTGTTGGCGGCTAGACATCTCGTGCTTGCCGGTCAAGGTAGCTTGCCGGTTCCGAGTTTCGCTTGGTTGTCGTCACCGCTGGTTGATCCCAGTAGGGGAAGGCACCCGGCTTTTTTGAGGGCTGCTCGACTACTTTCACCTATAGTGCCAGCGCTTACTTTTTCGACTCACGTTAAGCCTGAGAATTTCACCTCAAGTGCAGCTGATGAAAGCCCACAGGTTGAACTTCCCGTCGAAGATGAATGTATTACGAGGAGCAAGCTATGGCACAATCGAGTGTCGCTTGGCTGGGGCACATCCCTGCTTGATTTTGCAGATTTGGTGAATGAAAACGTTAAAGATATTCCGGAAAGCACAGCCCTGTTATGCACCCAAGGAAAAGCGGACCCAGTATGTCCAGCTGTGCTTACCAAGCGCTTGTTTGATCGACTTCCTAATCGACATAAACATTACGAAGAAATCGAGGAGCTGCGGCATGAGCCCTTCAGTGGTGCGGGCAGCGAACAGCTTTTCCAAACACTTGATGACTGGGTTGGCTCGCTGAGCATGCTGACTAGCCAACAAGAAAAAGCTCCTACCTGAAAACAGATAGGAGCTTTGAAAATTTTAGGATGCGTTGATCAGCTTACTTTGAAGTAGATGCTGAGTCATCACCATCAACCTTAACGTTGATTTTCAGTGTGGCTGTAACCTCAGGGTGAAGCTTGATCTCAATGTTCTGCTTACCTGATGTTTTGATGGGGCCGCTGAGCTCAATCGCATGACGGTCGACCTCGATGCCTTTTTCGGCAAGTTCCTTGTGGATGTCGATCGTGGTGATTGATCCGAACGCTTTGCCACCTTGACCAGACTCCAGAGTGAAGTCCAATTTGAGTTTGCCGATCTTGGAAACAAGAGCCGTTGCTGCTTCAAGCTCCTCTGCCTCGCGCTGAACACGCTTAGAGTTGAGTGACTCAAGGTGCTTGAGGTTTGCTTTACTGGCTTCGAAAGCCTTGCCCTCTGGGATCAGGAAATTGCGAGCGTAGCCAGCCTTGACGGTGACAACGTCGGCTTCTGAACCAAGGTTGTTGATTTTTTCGCGGAGAATAACTTCTGTAGTGGCCATAAGAAAAAGTAGTTGTTGATGTGCAGAATACTCTGCGGGGGGCATGAGATAGGGGCATAGTAGCCTTGAGTCAAGCAGGATTTCCCATAGTTTACGGCTTTGTTTGTGTGGGCATACAAGTGCGAGTATTTCGGTGAGTATTTCTGTGTTGCAAGGCCAAGCCCGCAGGCTAATTTCAGAGGGTATGGTTGTCCTGCGTAAATACACGATGCTAATCCAGGCAGAGCTTGCAAGGTTGGAACTCGCCAGTTTTGGTATTAATTCTACTATTCTAGATGAAATTGTCGGATCAATTGCGCCTCATTTGACGATGCTCAGCGGTGTCAGGTTAGTCGTTGCTGAGGAAGATGAGCAGGAAGCTGACACTATTCTTACAGCCATGAAAAAACGTAATGCCACTTAAGCGTTGGAACATAGATAGATCTTAAGAATGACCAGCACTGCAATGTGTGATACGTAGTGTATTCATGCCTATATGGAAACAATCCCCCCACATATCCTATTAGGTGCTTACACGGAAGGTGTATTTCCGATGGCGGATGAGGGTGAGATCTTATGGTTTGCCCCACTAATGCGTGGCGTGATTCCCCTCGATGATCGCTTTCACATACCTCATGGGCTGAAACGAACCCTCAAAAGCAAAAGATACGAGGTGAAAGTGGATACGGCATTCCACGAGGTGATCAGCAGCTGCCGCCAGCGTGAAGAGACATGGATAGACGACATGATAGCTAATAGTTATACTCAGCTTCATGAGCTTGGGTATTGCCACTCTTTTGAATCTTGGGACGAAGAGGGGCTTCAGGGTGGGCTTTACGGGGTTGCTATTGGCAGGGCTTTTTTTGGAGAAAGCATGTTTTCACATAAGACAGATGCAAGCAAGGTGGCCTTGGCATACCTCGTTGACTGGCTCAGGGAGAATGATTTCATCTTGCTTGATACCCAGTGGATGACCGATCACTTGCGGCAATTCGGCGGTATGGAAGTGCCTCGCGAGGAATATATCAAGTTGCTTGCAGAGGCGCTTGCAGAAGAAGGGGAAGAGGGATAAGTAAGGACATGACTCGTTTTCGCCCATGTATTGACCTCCATGATGGTCAGGTTAAACAAATCGTCGGAGCTACACTGAGCGACACAGGAGCTCCGCCGACTGAAAACTTTGTCTCAGATCGTGCACCTGCATGGTTCGCTGATCTTTACCACAAGGATGAGCTGAGAGGCGGCCACGTTATCCAGCTGGGTGCGGGTAATGCCGATGCTGCGCGTGATGCGCTGCAAGCTTGGCCAGGAGGCATGCAACTTGGCGGCGGGATTAACACACGCAATGCCGTTGAGTGGCTGGAAGCCGGGGCTTCCCAAGTGATCGTGACCTCGTGGCTTTTTGATGATGATGGTAAGTTTCGTGAAGATCGCTTACGAGAGCTCGCCAATGAAGTTGGCCGGGAAAACCTGGTGGTGGATCTGAGCTGCCGAAGCACAGAGTCAGGCTGGACGGTGGCTATGAACCGGTGGCAAACGTTGACCTCAATCGATGTCACTCACGCTACTCTGGAAACACTTGCAGAGTGGTGCTCTGAATATCTTGTTCACGCTGCGGATGTGGAGGGTTTGTGTGGCGGGGTTGACGCTGAGCTCGTAGACGTATTGGGGGCCTGGGCTGGCATACCAATCACTTACGCAGGCGGCGTGGCATCCATGGCAGACCTTGAGCTCGTCGCAGACCGTAGCGGTGGTAACGTGGACGTGACCGTGGGGAGCGCTCTCGATATTTTTGGTGGTTCTGGGGTCAAGTATGAAGACTTGTTGGCTTGGAACCTAGGTAGTCGATGAGCGCTATTTACATCATCCTGACAGTTGTCGTATTGATAAGCGTTGGGTTTATCGCCCAGGCTGCGATCATTCGCTCGCGGCGGCAGAAATGGATGGAGCTAAGGCTGAGTGACGAGGAGCGTCATGCTATTGCCCAAGATTTTGTCATCTTTGATCGAATCCCTGATGATCTTCGAGATGAGTTGGAGGGTTTGATGCATGTCTTTCTCTACGAAAAGTCGTTTGAGGCTTGTGGTGGATTGGATGCCGTTACTAGGCACATGCAGCATGTTATAGCTGCGCAGGCTTGTCTTTTATTGGTCAATCGCAATCACGACTTCTATCGTAAGCTACGTAGTGTTTTATTATATCCTTCTGCCTATAAAGCCAAAAACGAGCATGGTCACGACGATGTGAGATTAGGCGAGAGCTGGCAATCGGGCAGCGTGGTATTAGCATGGGAAAGCGTTATCGCCGGAGGAAGAAATCAAGAAGACGGTAATCACGTCACCCTGCATGAGTTTGCGCACCAACTCGATCAAGCGGACGGGGCTGCTGATGGGGTTCCTGAGCTTTCAGGCGCGGGCACATACCGAGACTGGTCGCTGGTTTTTAACCAGGCTTTTATTCGCTTTCAACGCAAACTTGAAAAGGGCCGTCGAACAGTGATCGACCCTTACGGAGCCAACAATCCAGCTGAGTTTTTTGCTGTCGCGACAGAAACCTTCTACGAAAAGCCTGATCAGCTCAGCGAGCACTACCCGGAAGTCTACGAGCAGCTTAAAAGCTACTATCGTGTCGATCCGGTAAAATGGATTCGGTAAAATAAATCCGCTAAAATAAAGAGGGGGATTGAAGCGGGTGATGTATTACACCATCCCGAGCTTCATTTTTCCTTCCTCGGAAATCATGTCCTGATTCCACGGTGGATCCCAAACCAAATCAACGTGCGCATCTTCAATGCCTTCAATGGTCATGATGCGTGCCTGTGCATCAGCCGCAATGACCGGACCCATGCCACAACCGGGAGCAGTTAGGGTCATTTTCACATTAGCGATTTTTTTGCCATCCTTTTCCTCAAGCGAGCAATCGTAGACGAGGCCAAGATTGACGATGTCGACGGGTATCTCAGGATCGAATACTTGTTTCAGCTGATTCCAGATATGGTCCTCTGGGGTAGCGTCTGTGGGTAAAGAGTCTCCGCCAGTATTAGTGGAAGTTGTGTCTGAAGGATCAATTCCCAGTGCGTCAGCATCTTCTGACGGGATGCGGGCAAGCCCGGACTGAGTGGCTACTGTGTAGGAGCCTCCTAGTGTTTGAGTGATGATCACAGCTGTTCCAGCAGGGAGAACAAAAGGATCTCCGCTGGGAATCTGCACAGCATTCACTTCGCGATTGGTGATAATCTCAGTCTGCATGGCGAATTGATCACACGGGCACTGCCTTTTGTCAACTCAAGCTGTAAAGCGCACAGAAAAATAATGTCTGTTTTTTGATTCTCAGTTTGCATCCTCAGGCCAACCCACTATAACCGCGAGATACTTTTATTATGAGTGAACAACCATCCGAACTACACTGTCGTCGTTACTGGCGGAAAAACATTACATTAGTCATGATCCTCCTTTGTGTGTGGTTTGTCGTCAGCTTGGGGGCCGGTATTCTATTCCGTGACTGGTTGGATGAAGCTCTGCCGAAGGTGGGGAATGCGCCTCTTGGCTTCTGGATGGCTCAACAAGGTTCCATTATCTGTTTCGTGATTATTTTATACGTCTACAAACACATGATGAACAAGCTGGAGGGCGAGGAAGGTTTCACATCTAAAAAATAATCACACTATGAGTCAAGATTACTGGAATTACATCTTCATCGGCCTGTCCTTTGTTCTTTATATCGGCATTGCCGTAAGGTCTCGCGCGGGCTCTACCAAGGAATATTATACCGCTGGCGGTGGAGTTTCTCCCTTGGCTAATGGCATGGCTACCGCTGCGGACTGGATGAGTGCTGCGACCTTCATCTCGATGGCTGGCACTATCGCCATCAGTGGCTATGACGCTTCCCGCTTTTTGATGGGCTGGACCGGAGGCTTTGTCCTATTGACCATTCTCATGGTTCCTTTCTTACGTAAGTTTGGTAAAGCAACCGTGCCTGACTTTATCGGTGACCGCTACTACTCGAAATTAGCCCGCGCTGTTGCTGTGCTATGCGCTATCTTTATATGCATGACTTACATTATGGGCCAGATGCGCGGGGTGGGGGTTGTTTTTTCTCAGCTCTTCGGCATCGGCATTCCTGCCGGGGTGGCTACTGGTGCGGGTATCGTTTTTGTCTACGCAGGTATGGGGGGCATGAAGGGCATCACCTACACCCAGGTGGCTCAGTATTGCGTGATGGCATTTGCCTACACTATTCCAGCGATCTTCATCGCTATTGCCCTAACCGATAACTTTATTCCTCAGCTTGGTTTAATAGGTGACTATACGGCAGGGGCGAAGGAAAGCATTCCCTTCCTCACTAAGATCAACAACATCAACACGGAATTAGGGTTCAGCGAGTATACTTCAGGAAAAATGTCGAAGGTGAATATGTTCTGTATTACAGCGGCATTAATGTGTGGAACTGCTGGCCTTCCTCACGTTATTGTTAGGTTCTTTACCGTTAAGAATGTTCGTGCCGTAAGGAGTTCGGCTTGTTGGACTTTGTTATTTATCGCGGTCATTTACCTGACAGCACCAACGATCGGAGCTTTCTCTCGTGTTAACCTTATTGAAAAACTCAATAATACCAGCTACTCAGATACGCCTGCGTGGTTTAAGGACTTTGAAGAAACTGGCCAGATGGCATGGGTTGATAAAAACAATGATGGTAAGATCCAGTATTCAGGCCCAGCCAAATCAGAAGCGGGAACGTCCTCGCCCTTCATGGGATCCAAGCCAGTCTATCCCGCATATGATGCGCCTAAGGAGCAACGTATCGGCATACACGGCGAAAGGCTGCTTGCGATGAAGGCGGACATGACCAACCCCAATGAACTTTGGTTTGGAAATGATATCATGGTGATGGCCAATCCTCACATGGGAGGTCTTCCCAAGTGGGTAATTGCCTTACTCATGGCAGGTTGTATCGCAGCAGCTTTGTCGACGGCAGCTGGGTTGTTACTCGTGCTTTCCACATCCATCTCACATGATCTGATGAAGAAGATCATCAAGCCTGACCTGACAGATAAAGAAGAGGTGAGATATGCGCGCATAGCCTCATTCGTTGCTCTTGGAGTGGCCGCCTATTTTGGAATCAATCCTCCCTCGGCATTCATCGCTAAAACCGTCGCCTTCGCCTTCGGTTTAGCAGCGTCATCCTTCTTCCCGACATTGCTGATGGGTATCTTTTCTAAGAAAATGAACAAAGAGGGCGCTATTGCTGGCATGCTAGCCGGTATCAGCTTTACCTTAGGCTACATCATCTACTTCCAGTTCCTTGGTGGTAAACCAGAGCAGTATCTCCTTGGAATCTCTCCAGAGGGAATTGGCTGTATTGGAATGCTGCTTAACTTCGCAGTGGCATTTTTAGTAAGCTCATTTACGCCAGCCCCGCCACAGGAGGTTGTAGATATGGTTGAGTCCATTCGCTTACCGGATAATCCTAATGATGAGGGCGATTCTGCGCCTCCCGTTGTCCACTGATTACCTCCTATTTCTCCCAATCAATGCCTGAGGATTAAGCGGTTGTGCTTGTGGGGAAAAAAAGAGTTAAAAAAGATACCAAAAGGTATTGACGTGA